>CAZYOU010000038.1:0-21744 GCA_964649315.1 uncultured Stakelama sp.
CTAGCTGTGGCCCTCGTCGAGCTCGGCGTCGCCCATCAGCGCGATCATCCGGCCCGTGTCTTCAGTGCTCAGCTTGCCATGCGCGACGAGATAATCCTGCACCAGCGACGCAAACGCTGTGATCGCAACGCCGAGCCCCACCGATCCGGTGGAGAAATCGACGGGGATCTTGTCCTTGGTGCGGCTGGGATAGCTCTGCATCCCGCCAAAGCCGCGAAACGCCTGCAACTGTTCGAGCGATTGTTGCCCCAGCAGATAATGGATCGCGTGCAGGATCGGCCCGGCATGAGGCTTCACCGCGACCCGGTCATTCGGCCCGAGCGCGGCGAAATAGAGCGCGGTCATGATCGTCGAAATCGACGCGCAGCTCGCCTGATGCCCGCCAACCTTCAGCCCGTCGCGACTATCACGCAGGTGATTGGCATTGTGGATCGTCCATGACGCAAGCCAGCGCAGCCGCGCATCGATTGTCTCCAGCGACTCGACCAGATCGCCGGAAGGGATAATCGGAGCGGTGCGCGTGGCCATCATGATCTGCTTCGTCTCGGGCCGCGCGGGCTGCGCAGCGTGCTTTGTCGCGCTGGTTTTCAGTGTTTTGCAGTGAATGCAAGCCTTCAGCGGCCCGGGCGATAGCTGCGTTCGATCCGTCCTTTCAGTTGCGCGCGATCGAACAGCACGGGCTTGGTCTTGAAGTCGACGAACAGCTTTGCCTGATCGGCATAATGGGGTGATTTGGCATCGAGCGTGGCCGAGCCGAACTGATGGATGCTGCGCGACGACAGCTTGCCGGCCTTGTCCCAGGTGACGAACATCACGAAGGTATCGCCACCGTTCGCGGTCAGTGTGCCATCGTCCTGCTTCTTGCCATACACCGCACGGTATACATCCGGCCCACCCGAGATCGGCAGATCAACCGTGCCGCGCCGCAGCCGGTTGACCTGGCCCCATTCGGGATCGAGCCGCCCGAAATGCTTCTTCAGATGCGCGATGGCGGCATCGAGCGCCGGGCGAAGCGGGGGTGTGGGTTCGCCCATCTCGAGCGCCCGCCCGATCGGCTCACCCATCAGCACCGCGAGCGCCGCGCCGCGATTGCGCGTATCGGTCCGCCGGTCCCAGTTTTTCAGGATGGTCTGCGCCACTGCCAGATCGGCATTGCCCTTTGCATCATAAGCCAGCGCCTGTTTGATCAGCCCCGCGAGGACGCTCTGATCGCTATAGGCCAGATCATATTTATACGCGTCAAACTCCTCCGCGGTGATCGAGCTATCCCGCGCATAGGTTTCGAGCACACGGTGCGCCCGGTTGGTCATGTTCGTCTGCAGGCCAAAGTGACGGCCGATATTCTCAGGCTTGATATTGTCGGCCGGGTCAGTCGCGATCAGCGGGTTATTGTTCGAATTGAACACATAGCCGGCGCGTGGATTCCAGAGTTGCGGCAGCTGCGCAAAGGCAACCCGCTGCGTCCACAACACATCGCGGCGATCGCCCGGCAAAATGCCTGCCCAGTCGAAGCCATCCTTGCGCACCGGAAACTGGCCGTTCGAGAGATAGCCGATGTTACCGCGATCATCGGCGTAGATGAAATTGATGCTGGGCAGCGCCTGCATCGCCATCGCCACGCGCCATTCGTCCAGCGATCGCGCCTTGTTCATCGCCATATATTGGTTCGGCTGGCGCACCTCATGTTCGCCCGCGTAGCTGAGCGCATAGGTGCCGTGATCGGTTTCGAACACCGGACCATGCACCGACCAAAGCACATCGCGGTTCACTGTCCACAGCACGGGGCCGAAAATCTTGACGCGGAACGTCGCGACCGATTTTTCAAAGGCGCGCCATTTGCCGTCGAAGAAATATTGTCCGGGTTTGTTGGGGTCGGTCTTCAGTCGATACACGTCCGACAGATCAGCCTTGTTAACGGTGCTTGCCCAGCCGAGATTGGCGTTATGGCCGTGCAACATGAACGGCGATCCGGGGAAGAACCCGCCCGCAACATGCCATCCCTCGCCGCTATCAAGCACCGCTTCATACCAGGCAACGGGCCCTTCATAGGGCTGGTGTGAGTTAACGAGCAGACGGGTCGCGCCGTCGGCCGATCGCGAAGGCGCAACCGCGATGCCATTCGATCCCTTGGGAGGCGACGTATCGCGCTCAAGCTTCTTCTCGGTGATGCTCTTCAGCACCTTATCGAGCCCATAGAAAAACGGCCCACGAAAGATCGTTCCTGCCGCCACATCACGGCCCGAAATCGGCACGATGCCCGCTGGCACCAGTTCAGGATGCTGCGCAGCATAAAGGTTCACGCCGTCGGCATAACCCTGCATCACCGCACGCGCTTGCGGCGTGATCTGGGTGTCGTACCCAGCCGCCACTTTCTCCCAAACACGGAACAGCCGGACGAGATAATCGCCAATTGCTGCATCCGTGCCCTTGGTTTCCGCAGCGCGGCCGCGCGTCGTCAGGACAGCATCGACAATAGTCGCAAAATCGTCTTCGCTATGGGCATAGCCCATGCCGAAGGCAACATCGGCATCGCGCTTACCGGAAATATGCGGCACTCCGAACCGGTCCCGCTCAATCAGCGGATCATATTGTTCGGCTTTGGCGATAAGCGGTGCAGGATCGAAATCGCGGCCCGGCAGCGCAACGCGAACCCCAGCCGCATAGGCCGCAACCCCGGCCAGCACCAATATCAGCAGGCCCCAATATCGTTTCTTCACACCGTCACTCCCCTGATCCGACGCCGGTGTAGCGACCCGGTGGGAGAATCCAACGGGCTAGATCATCGTACGAAAACCTGATCGATCGTTGTTGCTCTCGCCTTGCGCGATGTCAGTGCCACATCTACCCGCTTCACATCGCGAAAAATTTGCGCACAGGGCAACGGCCAATGGTTTTACATCGTTTTGTGCTTGCGATCGTGCTGGCATTGTCAGGTTTCTGGACCGTCGATGCCGCCGCAAGTCGATCGATTAAGGGACGCTTCGTCGACCTGCCTCTGGTCGCCTCAACGCATATTCCGGCGCAGCACGTCACCGTCTGGCTGCCGCCCGGCTATGATCGCGACCGACAGAGATACGGCGTGGTTTACATGCATGACGGACAGAACGTCTTCTTTCCCGCTAAATCCGGCTACGGAAAAGCATGGGAGGCCGACAAATCGCTGCTGCGGCTGATCACGGCAAAGCAGGTCGACCCCGTTATCGTTGTCGCGATCTGGAACCCCGGCGCAGCGCGGGCGCGCCAATATTACCCACAGGCGCTTTATGCTGCGGCACCCGGCTGGGCACGGGCGGCGGTTGATCAGCTGTTCAAAGGGCCGATCTATTCCGACGCCTATCTGACCTTTCTGACGAGCGAGTTGAAGCCGATGATCGATCGGCGATATCGCACGCTTGCCGATCGCGATCACACATCGGTCGTCGGATCCAGCATGGGCGGGCTGATATCGCTGTATGCGATCGCGGAATATCCCCACGTCTTCGGTTCGGCAGGATGCGTTTCCACGCACTGGCCGCTGTCCAGCCCGGTCATCACCCCGGCGCAGCGCGATGAGTTACTTGCGGTATGGGGGAAGTATCTGACTGATCGGCTTGGGCCACCCGCGGGCAGACGGATCTGGTTCGATCACGGCGACCAGACGCTCGACGGCTTTTACGGCCCCTGGCAATCGGCAATCGATGCCAAGCTGGTCAGCATCGGCTGGCAGCCCGGCCGTGACATGTCGACCCGGCTCTACCAGGGCGCTGCCCATGAAGAAGGCGCTTGGTCGGCGCGGCTCGACGACGTGTTCGGCTGGCTGCTGGGTACGCGCGCATGAGCCTGCCTCCAACCAACCCCGTACCGGCCCTAAGTGGCGATACGGATAGCGGCGTCGACTTGCCCGATCTGCGGTTGTTCGTTTTCGCGCTGTTCTTCATCTTCGGCGGGATCACCAGCCTGAACGATGTGATCATTCCGAAGCTGAAGGACCTGTTCACGCTCAGCTATGCACAGGCATTGCTGGTGCAGACGGCGTTTTTTGCTGCCTATTTCGTGTTCTCGATCCCTGCGGCGGCAATCGTCCGGCGGGTGGGGTATATGCGGACCGCCGCGATCGGCCTGCTGACGATGACGGGCGGGTGCCTGTTGTTCATTCCAGCATCAGCATCAGGCGCGTTCTGGGTATTCCTGCTGGCGCTATTCGTGCTGGCAGCCGGGATTACGACCGTCCAGGTTGTCGCCAATCCGCTGATCTCGCTGCTCGGCAACCCGCGCACCGCGCATAGTCGGCTGACCTTTGCGCAGGCGTTCAATTCGCTGGGGACGACGGTGTTTCCCTATGTCGGATCGGTGCTGATCCTTGGCAGCCTCGCCACTGTTGATGCATCGACGCTGACCGGCGCAGCGCTCGATGCCTATCGCACGGCCGAGACACAGGTTGTCGTCTACACCTATCTGGGCCTCGCCGCCGCGTTGGTTATCGTCGCTGCGGTAGTGTGGAGCCGCCGCAACCGCCTGATTGAGGCACCAGCTGACCCGGGCAGCATCCTGCGCGCGTTTGATCTACTGCAACGGCCACGCTTTGGCATGGGGGCAGCGTGTATCTTCCTGTATGTTGGGGCAGAAGTGGCGATCGGATCGCTGATCGTCAATTATCTGATGCTGCCCGAAACGCTTGGCCTAGTGGAGCAGGACGCTGGCAAGCACGTCCCGTTCTATTGGGGCGGGGCGTTGATCGGCCGGTTCATCGGAGCTTACCTGTTGCGGCTCGTGTCGCCGGGCAAGATCCTCGCCGGAGTGGCCATTGGCTCGATCGTGCTGATCCTGATGTCGGCGAACGCCACGGGCACAGTGTCGGCCTGGTCGCTGCTCGCCATCGGCCTGATGAACTCGATCATGTTCCCGACGATCTTTTCGCTGGCGAGCGAAGGGTTGGGCAAGCGCGCGGCCGAGGGATCGGGCATCATCGCCATGGCGATTGTCGGCGGGGCGATCATCCCGCCGCTCACCGGGTTGATCGCCGATGCCAGCAGCCTGCAATTCGCGCTGATTCTGCCGGCAGCCTGTTATGCGGTGATTGCGGGGTACGGGGTTTATGCGCGGCGCCCGGCGGTCATTTCTGCCTAGGCGCAGGCGCGGCAACGGCCCGCATTAGCCGAAAGCCGACATGGTTCGATCCCAGTCCGCCTTCCTGAAACGGCGCGCGGAGGGGCGGTAGCGCGCGCAGTAACTGGCAGCGCATCGGTAGGACCCACCTTTGATGACGTGACGATTGGAATCGCCGGGTGCCGGATCGCTGGTCCATTCCAGCACATTGCCGATCATGTCGTACAGCCCGAACGCATTGGGTTTGAAACAGCCCATCGGCGCGAATGTTCGCACCAGCAGCAATATCCTGAAAGAGGGGGCGGCATCACCGTGCGATCGTTCACGCCGTATCGACGATTTCGGGCTTGGTTTGTAACAATGGTGCCGCATGGCGCGAAGGACTGCAGGTGCTTGGCACCATATTACCCCCGCCCCCATGGGAATCGACCACACACCAACGCGCCACGGCAAAGATACCCTTCGTCAAATCCAGATCATCGCCGCCATCGTTCTTACGCGCATAACACTGCAAAGGAAGCTGCAATGAGCCTGTTTCGATCCATTCTCATCCTGCTGTCGGGCATTGCGATCGCCACCGCGTCCGCTGCAACGGCGGCCCCCAAGATGCAATTGATCGCCCGTTGGCAAAAAAGTGGTAGCGGGATGGCCGTTGATTATGCGGCCTGGAACGGCTTTCTGAAGCGCTATGGCGGGCGCACCGCGGACGGGCGGACTGTCGTTGCCTATGCGCGCGTCACCCCCGCCGACAAGGCAGCTCTTTCCGCGATGGTCGATCGGCTTGAGGCGGTGGATGTCGATCGCCTGTCCCGCCCTCAGCAATATGCCTATTGGATCAACCTGTATAACGCCGCGACGGTCGAGGTGGTGCTAGGCGCTTATCCGGTGACCTCGATCCTCAACATCAAGGACGGGCTGTTCCCGACCGGTCCGTGGGACCGCAAGGTGTTGACGGTAAAGGGGATGAAGCTGAGCCTCAATAATATCGAGCACGGTATTCTGCGCCCGATCTTCAAGGATCCACGGACCCATTTCGCAGTCAATTGCGCATCGGTCGGCTGCCCTAATCTGGCCCTGACGGCGTATGAACCTGCCAGCCTTAACGCGCAGCTCGATGCGGCGTCGCGCGATTACATCAACGATCGGCGCGGCTTCCAGGCCAAGAGCGATCGGCTCGTCGCATCGCGCATTTTCGACTGGTATGGCAGCGATTTCGGCGGCCCCGCTGGCGTGCTGACGTTCGCGCGGCGGTTTGCAGATGCCGACACCGCGAAGCTGCTTGCCGGGCGCAAGACGATCGACAGCTATGATTATGATTGGTCGATCAACGAAAACCGGTAATGACCGCGCTTGGGGAATGAAACGATGCTGAAACGATATGGCCCGCTGGTGGTGCTGGTACTGCTGGCCGTCGCGTTCTTCGCGCTGGGCGGTCAGCGTTACGTAACGCTCGATGCGCTACGCGATAACCGCCAGTTTCTGGTCGATTTCGTTGCGGCGAGCCCGATCGTTTCGGCTTTTGCGCTGGTGGCGATCTATGCCGCGTTGGTTGCAATCTCCTTTCCAGGCGCAAGCTTGCTGACGATCGCGGCGGGACTGTTGTTCGGCACCTTTTTCGGCGGCAGCCTGGTCGTCATTGGCGCGACGCTGGGCGCGACCATCGTTTTCCTGATCGCGCGCAACGCATCGGGTGATGATTTGCGCAAGCGCATCGGCAGCTGGGGAGAAAAGCTCGCCGATGGCTTTCAGCAGAACGCGTTCAGCTATCTGATGCTGCTGCGGCTGTTGCCAGTCGCGCCCTTCTGGCTGGTTAATATCGTACCGGCATTGTTCGGGGTGAAGCTGCGCGATTATGTGCTGGCGACCGCAATCGGCATTATTCCGGGCACCTTTGTTTATGCGTCGATCGGTGCCGGTGCCGGTGCCGTGCTGGCGGCGGGGCAGGAACTGAATCTGCGCGGCGCGCTACTGAAGCCGGAAGTGATCGGCCCGATCATCGGCCTGGCCGCGCTGTCCCTCATCCCCATCATCTACAAGCGCTTCAAGAAGGAGCCCGTCGCATGATCGAGAAATTCGACCTGTGCATCCTTGGCGCCGGATCGGGCGGGCTATCCGTTGCTGCAGGGGCAGCGCAGCTGGGGATGAAGGTGGCGCTGATAGAGCCGCATGCCATGGGTGGTGATTGCCTGAACAGCGGATGCGTGCCGTCCAAGGCTCTGCTAGCCGCAGGCAAGGCAGCGCATGCCGGCGAAAATGCTGCGCAATTCGGGGTGCAATATGCTGCGCCTCAAATCGATTTCGGCGCGGTGAAGGATCATGTCGCCAGCGTGATTTCCGCGATCGAGCCCAATGACAGCCAGGAACGTTTCGAGGAGCTGGGCTGCACGGTCATCCGCCACGCCGGCATGTTCATCGACAAGCGTACGGTCGAGGCGGGCGGGCGCAAGATCCGCGCACGCCGCTTTGTCATCGCCACGGGCAGCCGGGCTGGCGTGCCGCCGATCCCGGGCCTTGCTGACACACCGTTCATGACGAACGAAACGATCTTTGGTCTGCGTGATCGGCCTGATCACCTGATCATCATCGGCGGCGGCGCAATTGGCTGCGAAATGGCGCAGGCACACCGGCGCTTGGGGTGCGGCGTTTCGATCATCGATGTTGGGCCGATTCTGCCCCGTGACGATGCCGATCTCGTCGCGATCGTGCGCGCTGCGCTGGTGGCCGAGGGCGTTTCTTTGCACGAGCAGGCCGCGATCGACCGCATCGAGCATGTCGCGGGAAAAATCCGGGTGGCGCTGGCAAATGGTGCGGTGATCGAAGGATCACACCTGCTGGTCGCGGCGGGGCGCAAGCCGACCGTCGACGGGCTTGGACTTGAGGCTGCGGGGGTCACCTATTCGCCCAAAGGCATCGTCGTCGATCCGCGGCGACGCACCAGCAATAAGCGCGTGTTCGCCATCGGCGATTGCCGTGAGGGACCGCAATTCACGCACACGGCGGGTTATGAAGCCGGGATCGTCATCCAGAATGCGCTGTTCCACGTTCCTGCGAAAGTGAACTACGCTGCACTCCCCTGGGTGACCTTTACCGATCCCGAATTGGCTCAGGTCGGCTTGACCGAAGCTGCCGCGCGCGCCCAACACGGCGACGCGGTGCGCGTGCTCCACTGGAGCTTTGCGGAAAATGACCGCGCTCAGGCCGACAAACGGACCGAGGGGATGGCGAAGGTGGTCCTGGTAAAGGGTAAGGTTGCGGGCGCATCGATCGTCGGGCCGAATGCAGGGGAATTGATCCAGACTTGGACGATAGCGATCACGGCAAAGCTTGGTCTGCGCCAGTTGACCGGTATCATCGTGCCCTACCCGACCTATGCAGAGATTAATAAGCGGATCGCCAGTTCGGCGTTCACCGCAAGCCTGTTCAGTGATCGGACGCGGAAGATCGTCCGCTTTTTGCAGTGGTTTGGATAAGTTTGGTTGACGGGGGAATGAATGAACGGTTTTCGGGGGTTTTTGGGCGGTTCGGCAGCGATTGCCGCGGTAATGTTGGTAAGCAGCCCGGCGCACGCACAGCTTGCCGGGTTAAAGGTAACAGTGGTCGACGAAGCCAGTGGCGCCCCTGCTGCTAATGTCGATGTGGTCGTTTCAAACCCGGTAATCGGCTATGATCGCACGCTGAAAACCGACGGGCAGGGCCAGATCGTGCTCGACGGTTTGTCGACCGTGGGCAGCTATTCGGTGCGGCTGGCGGATGACGATGCAACGGCGGGATCGACCCCGTTGTCCCTGCGTTCAAACTTCACCCAAGCAGTAACGCTTCGCCGTGGCGAAGCAGCGATCACCGTCATCGGCGGGCGGGCTACATCGGGAGTCAACACCGTGAACGCCGAGGTATCGGGCACGCTGAGCGGCAAGGAGTTGACCGACCTGCCGATCGAGGGCCGCGATGTGGTTTCAGCCTTGATCCGGTTACCCAACGTTGTGCCGTCAACAGGGTTTTACAACGAGGCGCCCACGGTTTCGATCAATGGTGCCAACGGCCTGTTCACCAATTATCTGATCGACGGGCTGGACAATAACGAGAACTTTCTGGGCGGGCAGAAATTCCCGACCCCGCTTAGCGCGGCCGCCAATGTCACCGTGCTGACCAACAATTTTTCGGCCGAGTTCGGGCGTTCTGCCAACGGCATCGTCAACGTCACGTCACGCGGTGGCGGCAATGATTTCACCGGCGAAGGCTATGTGCTCTATCGCCCCGGCCGACCAGTCGATTCAGCGTCTGCATTTCCGCGTCGCGATCTGAGCGGGAACCCGGTGGGCGACAGTTTCAGCCGTATTCAGGGCGGTGGTTCATTCGGTGGCCCGATCACCAAAGACCGCACATTCTTTTACGCGGCGCTCGAATATAC
Organism: uncultured Stakelama sp.; assembly: GCA_964649315.1. Lineage (GTDB taxonomy): Bacteria > Pseudomonadota > Alphaproteobacteria > Sphingomonadales > Sphingomonadaceae > Sphingomonas. The sequence continues at coordinate 9,494 of CAZYOU010000038.1, forward strand.
GCGCGACATCAACGACAATGTCGTCGATTCACCGCAGCTTGGGATCATCGATTCCGTGCGCGGTCAAAACACCTTCTACCTCGGGTCGCTGCGCATCGACCATAAGCTGACTGACGACTGGTCGCTCAATTTCCGGTTCAACTATGGCGATGTGTCGATTGAACGTCCCGGCGGCAGCCTGGGCGGTGGCAACGTTACCTTCCCATCGGCAGGATCGATACAAGAGCGCAAATCGACGCTAGCTGCCCTTACCGCGGTCTATAATGGCGACCGACTGACCTATCAGGGCAGTTTCCAGTATAGCCGGTTCGATTGGAACTTTGCCCGCGATCGTGTCGGCGGCCCGCAAGTCGCTGCGCTTGGCCCCAACGGGCTGACGGTCGCGGTAGTAGGTGATTCAGGCTTTGTGTTCGACGAACGCGAAAACACCTACCAGACCCAGCATAAATTCACGCTCGATCTGGGGGATCACCGGCTGAAGATCGGCGGCGAAGTGCTGCACAGCGATTTCGCACTGGCAGGTGGCGGCAACCCCGATGGCAATTTTACCGTGCGGCTGACGCAGGCGCAGCTCGCCCAGTTACAGCCGTTCGGACTGGCGCTGAGCGCACAGGATATTCTGGCACTCAACCCGGTTGTCGCCAGTTACGGGGTTGAGATTCGCCCGGCGACCTTCGGCGTCGGCCAGACCCAGATCAACGGTTATGTTGAAGACGAATGGCAGATCAGGCCGAACCTCACCGCGACGCTTGGCCTGCGCTATGATTACGATTCGCTCACCGCGCAGGGTGGTGCCGGGGGTGATTTCAATAACATCGCGCCGCGCTTCGCCGTCAATTACCAGCCCGACGCAAAGTCCGCGATCCGGTTTGGCGTGGGGCTGTATTACGACAAGATTCCCTATGCGATTATCTCCGACGGCTTGCAGCGCAGCACCACCAGCCCGGCGTTTATCGGACAGCTGAACGCACTGGTTGCGCGCGGCATTCTGCCGGCAAACACCAATATTGGTGCAGCAACATTTGACGGCAATCTGACGGTGAACCCGGCCTGCACCACGGTTGCCGCGTGCCCGCCTGCCGCCAGTGTTGCCGCATTGCGCAACACCACATCGAGCGACGAAATCCGCATCCGCAACCCGAACGGCTATGACAGTCCGTACAGCCTGCAGCTGACGCTTGGCTATCAGCGTGAAGTGGCGCCCAATTTCACCGCCAAGATCGACCTGATCTATAACCGGTCATATAATCTCGTCCGATTGCGCGATCTGAATGCAGCGGCCCCCTTCACGCCCAATGCAGCCGCACTAACCCCGTCCAATATCGCGCTGCTGCGCGGTGCGCCTGATAACACCACGCGTCTGGCGCTTGCGCAAAGCCTGGGGCTGGTGCGCAGCCAGGCCGCAGCGGACGCAACCCGCCCTATCGCGCCGGTGCCCGGCGGCGCGCGCCAAATCACCACATCGGAAACTGGCGGCACATCCGAATATCAGGCGCTGAACGTCCAGCTGATCAAGGAAAAAGGCAGCGACTGGTTCGCAGGCCGATTGAGCTACACGCTCGCCCGCCTGCGCAACGACACCGACGATATCAATTTCCGTGCGTCGAACGGCAATGATTTCGCCAGCGAATATGGGCCATCGGTGAATGATCGCCGTCATGTGCTGTCGGCGACGGCCTATCTGTTCCCGTTCGACGGCTTCACCTTCACCGCTACCGGGCTGTTCCAATCGGGCCAGCCCGTCAACCTGGTGCCCGATGCCAGTCTGTTCGGCACGCAGGATTTGAATGGCAGCGGTTTTTCGTTCGGCCAGCAATATGTTGGTAATGCCAATCGCTTTCCGGGGGAGACGCGCAATTCTGGCCGACTTGGCTGGTCGCGGACGGTCGATCTGGGATTTCGCTACGATGTCCCCATCCTCAGTCGGCGGTTGACGCTCTCAGCGGATATTTTCAACCTGTTCAATGCCAATAATCTTAGCGGATTTGCCAATGCGGCCACCACATCCAACCAGGTGCAGTTCGGTGGCGGCGTGCCATTCGTGCAGCGCAATGCCGGGCCGCCGCGACAGTTCCAGTTCGGGATGAGCCTGTCATTCTGATGGATGGCGGCCTGCTGCCCAATATCCGCAGCCTGATTGGCCTGCTCGCGATCATCGCCGTTTGTGCCGCGTTCAGCGAGCGGCGCGGGGCGTTGCCGGGGTGGCGCTGGATTACGGGCGCGGTCGCCCTGCAATTCGCGTTGGCGGTGGTGCTGATCAAGGCACCACCCGTCTGGGCTGCGCTCAGCATCGCCAATGACGGGCTGGGCGTCCTGCAAACCGCAACCGACAAGGGGGCGCGGTATATGTTCGGTTATCTGGCCGGCGGCGATTTGCCCTTTGCGGTGAAGCCCGGGGCGCAACCGCCGCTGATCATCGCCTTTCAGATTTTGCCGCTCGTGATCGTCACCTCGGCGCTGGCGGCCCTGCTCTGGCATTGGGGTGTGCTGAAGCGGATCGCGCAGGGGCTTGGCTTGATGCTTGAACGCACGCTCGGCATCGGCGGCGCGGTGGCGCTGAATGCGGGCGGCAATGTGTTTCTCGGCGTGGTCGAAGCCCCGCTAATCGTGCGCGCCTATCTGCTCCATGTCAGCCGGGCCGAGCTGTTCGCGATGATGGTGCTCGGTATGTCGACCGTGTCCGGCGTGGTGCTGGTGCTGTACAGCCAGACGCTGAAGCTGGTGGTCGACAATGCCTTTGGCCACATCATCACCGCCTCGCTGATCTGCCTGCCCGCGTCGCTACTGATCGCGCGGCTATTGGTGCCGGGGGATGAAGCGACGCCCGCCGACCGAACCGACCAAGACCTGAAGTTCGACAACAGCATCGATGCGATCATCCGGGGCACGATGGACGGGCTCCAGCTGTTCCTTGCGATCATCGCGGTGCTGATTGTGGTGTTCGCGCTGGTCGCGTTGACGGACAGTGTGCTTGGGCTGATCCCTGATATCTGGGGTGCACCGCTGACGCTACAGCGGTTGTTCGGCTGGATCTTTGCACCACTCATGTGGCTGCTCGGGGTGCCCTGGGTCGATGCGCAGACGGCCGGCTCGCTGATGGGCACCAAGGCGATCCTGAACGAATATGTCGCCTATCAGCAAATGGCAGCACTTGGCTCCGATGCGCTGTCGCCGCGCGGGCAGCTGATTACGCTCTACGCGCTGTGCGGTTTTGCCAATCTGGCAAGCATCGGGCTGGGGGTGTCGACACTGTCAACGCTGTGCCCGGCACGACGCGGTGAGATTGCGGCACTTGGTTTCAAAAGCTGGATCGCGGGCAATCTGGCAACAATGATGGTCGGCAGCATCATCGGCGTGCTGACGATCTCGGCATAAAGGGCTAGACCAGCCCGATGTTCGACGCTCGCATCCGTCCACTGATCGATCCGCCGCTCAACCGCATTGCCGCGCGACTGGCTAAGATGGGGGTCACGCCCAACGCGCTCAGCATCACCGGGGCGATCGCGGGCATCGGTGCGGGAATAGCGATTGCATTTGGCCAGTTCGGGCTAGGTGTGATGCTGATCGTGGTGAGCCGGATCAGCGATGGGCTTGACGGCCCGGTCGCGCGCCAGACCCGCAGCACCGATCTGGGCGGGTATCTCGATGTTGTGTGCGACTATGCCTTTTATACCGCCGTGCCGCTTGGTTTTGCCTTTGCGCGCCCGGAATGGGCGCTACCGGCTGCCTGTTTGCTCGGCGGGTTCCTGCTTGCCGCGACCAGCTTTCTGGGGTTCGCCGTGCTGGCAGCCGAGCGCGGCCTGAAAACGACCGCACAGGGGAAGAAGAGCTTTTTCTACCTCGGCGGGCTTGCCGAAGGCACCGAGACAATCGCCGTGCTCGCGCTCGCCACATTGGTGCCCGCCTGGTTCCCGGTGCTCGCTTATGGCTATGCCGCCATCTGTGCGCTGACCGTATTCGGACGTATAGCGGCGGCCGTGACGCTGCTGAAAGAACGGCGATGACAATCGGGTTGATACGATTCGGTATCTTCGTGGTCGTTCTGGCAGCGATGGTTATGCTTGAGCGCCGATTTCCCCTGCGGGCCTGGCGGACTGACCGACCACAGCGCTGGCTGTCGCATGGCGGTCTCGGGTTGCTAACGGTTGCCGTGCCAGCGCTGCTGGTGCGGATCACCCCGGCGCTGGCGGGCGTGGGGGCGGCAAGCTGGGCCGCCAGCCAGGGCTTTGGCGTACTCAACATCATGCCGCTTGGCGCCATCGGGGCCATAGTGCTGGCAATCCTGCTGCTCGATCTGGCGATCTATGGCCAGCACCGCGCGATGCATCGCTGGCCGATCTTGTGGCGGCTGCATGCGGTTCATCACCATGATCAGGATTTGGACGTCACCAGCGCCCTGCGCTTCCACCCCGCCGAAATCCTGCTGTCGACGATCTACAAAGCGGGAGTCGCAGCGCTGATCGGCGCGCCGGTGGTGGCGGTGATCATCCATGAAACAATGCTGTCGGCGATGGCCCTGTTCAATCATGCCAATATCGCGCTGCCCCCGCGCATCGAGCGGTGGGTGCAGCCAGTGATCGTGACCCCCACGATGCACGTCCGCCACCACGCCACCGTCCGCGCCGAACATGACAGCAATTATGGCAATGCGCTGAGCATCTGGGACCGGCTGTTCGGCAGCTATTGCCCCGAACCAGCCACGCCCAGGCCTTTCCCGATCGGCCTCGCTGAAACCCAGAACCAGTCCGTCACCAGGCTAGGCTGGCTGCTGGCCCTGCCCTTTCGGAAGAATAACGGATGAAAACGGCGGCCTGTCGGTAATTGACGTGGCACGCGCCCAAGACTAATTTCAACACCATTGCGTGACTGGCGATTAGGTGGAGCACCACCGGGGAGCGCATGGCATTGCCGCCGCATCGCCTGGGCATCACCACCAGCTTGATGGAGGTTTGCATGCCCGAATTCACGCCAATTCACATCGCTTTCTTGTTGTTTCCCAACGTCACGCAACTCGATTTGACCGGCCCCGCGCAAGTTTTATCGCGGCTGGGCAATGCCACAATCGATCTGGTGGCGCGCAACCTTGAGCCCGTTCTCACCGATGCTGGCTTTGCGCTGGTCCCAACCGCCCGATTCGATACGGCGCGCCAACCCGATATTTTGTGTGTTCCCGGTGGCTTTGGCACCAGCGATGTTGTCGGCGATCCCGTGACGCTGGACTGGGTCCGCGCCGCGGCGCAGGAGGCGGCTTGGGTGACCAGCGTATGCACCGGATCGCTGATCCTGGGCGCAGCCGGGCTGTTGCAGGGCTATCAGGCAACCACCCACTGGGCTTCCCATCACATGCTCGCGCGCTTTGGCGCCATCCCGGTGGCGCAACGGATCGTGTTCGATCGCAACCGGGTGACAGGCGGCGGCGTGACTGCCGGCATCGATTTCGCGCTGGCGCTGACCGCCGCGATCCGGGGTGAAGACCATGCCCGGCTGGTCCAGTTGAGCCTAGAATATGATCCCGCGCCGCCCTTCGACGCTGGCTCCCCGGCGCGGGCAGGTGCTGACATTCTGGCCCGGTATCAGGCGATGACAGGCAATTTTCGGGCCGATAGCGACAGGCGCATGGCAGCCGCCGCCGCTAGGTTGACTGATCAGGCGTGAGGCTTAAGCCCCTTCAGCTTGTGCCGTACATACCAGACGACCGCGACGACGATCACCACGCCGATCACCAGATCGGCGCTGTGGAACGCCGCCTTCATCCAGGGGCTGTTGTTCCACTGATCGCCCAGCACCATGCCGACATAGGCGAGCCCAAAGCACCAGGGCCATGAGCCGACAAAGGTGTAGATGTGGAACCGCACCAGCGGCATCCGCGCAACGCCCGCGGGAAAGGCGATGAACGAACGGATCACCGGCAGCAACCGCCCGATCAGCACCGCCATGTCGCCGTGGCGTTCAAAGAACCGGTCGGCCGCGTCGATTTCGCCGGGGCCGATCAACACATATTTGCCCCAGCGCAGGAAGGCCGGACGCCCACCACGCTTGCCGACTTCATAGGCTGGGATCGAGCCGAGATTGCAGCCGATCGCCCCAGCCGTTGCCGCAAGGTAAAGGTTGAACTGCCCCGTCGAGACCAGATAGCCCGCAAATGGCATGATGATTTCCGACGGCAAAGGAATACATGCCGATTCGATCGCCATCAGCAGCACGATGCCGAGATACCCACCGCTGGAAATCACCCAAATGGTGAAGCCCGCGAGAATGCCGAGAATATGTTCAACCATGCTCCGGCGATTGCGCGAACCCGCCGCCGATTGGAAGCATTTTCTGCGCAATTAAGGGCTGTGGCCAGTCCGGAATTAGCTGAACAGGAACTGGCCGAGCATCCGATTAAACGGGAAGGTGAAAAAGCCCGCGATCAGTAGCGCGCCAAAAACCATGCCGCGTACAGCATTGCGATGCCCCTCAACTTGATGGTTTCGCGCCGTCCACCAGATCAGCGGTACCTGGATCAGCGTCCAGACCGACAGGATATGGATGAAACTGAAACTGCCATCGGCGGCATCGCGGATCGTGAGGGAAATCAGCGCGGTGAGCATCATCGCAGCGATCCACACGCGGCCGAGCAACCGGTGTGGGCGATCGCCCCGGCGACGCAGCAGCATCACCGGCGTCAGCGCAAGCGCGATGATCATTGTGCCAAGATGACCCCACAGGTTGAGCGGTATTCGCCCCCAATAAGGCTGTCCCTTCGCCAGCGCGACGAGCACGCATCCGAGCAAGACGCCGGCGCCAACCGTCAGAAACCGCTCAAAACCGTCAGGCGCGCGAGATTTTGTCTCCCGCTTGCTCGTGGTCGTCACCGTCGCCATGCTTACTTCCCCCCCGGAACGCGTGCGCGAAAAATGACAAAGAATTATTTCGGGCCGTTGGCTGTCTCGGCTGCCTTGCGGGCGCGATTCTCGCGCCGTGCCTGTTCATATTGCTGCGCCCCGCAGCCCGATGCCCCAGCGAAACCCTCGGTCGAACAACTACCCACGCCGGTGCGGCCAACTTCGGCCACGGTCTGGCTACCGCGCAGCGCCCAGCTTTCATATTCGGGCTTTAGAGTATCGGGGCGAAGTTCCTTGGGAATGCGGAACTGTTCATCGGGGCTGCGGCGGACACAAACAGTGATTTCATTGCCGTCTGAATCCGTCGGGCATTTCTGCGTGGCACTATACAAATAGGTAACGCCGTTGACCGGCGCTTCGGGCGCTTCGGCGATGGGGCGGGGTTTCGGCTGCTCCATAATGGTCGGCGGCGGGCGTTGTGCCGTGGCAGCAGCTGGGATCAGCATCGCGGCTATACCGGCCATGATCACCTTGGTCACCATTGCATCATCTCCCTTGCTACGCACGTACGACGCACCAACCGGTGCCTATGTTTCAAATTCTCTTCGCTGTGGCAATCGCCACCCGGCATCCCAGCCGGATTGCCGCCGTCATCAATGGATAGGCGGGGGCATTTTCCGCCCCACTGGCGAGCGCCGTTTCGCGGTGCTCCACCTCGTCTGCCTGAAAATCCGCGATCGCCGCCGAAAGATCAGGGTCACTGTCGCCAAGCTGCGCCAGCTGTTCGCTGTAATGATTGTCGATTTCGGTCTCGACCGCGACGGTGCACGCCATGGCAGCCTCCGGACCGATCGCGGCGGTCACCGCACCAAGCGCAAAGCCTGCCACGTCCCAGATCGGTTGGAGCACCGTCGGGCGTACGCCGCGCTCGGCCATCATCTTGTCGAAAAAGATGCGGTGGCGCTCTTCCTGCACCGCCATCCCGGCGATCTTGCGTGCGGCGGCTCCGCGGTCGCCCATCACTGCCAGTTGCCCTGCATAGATTCGGCTCGCGCCATATTCGCCCGCTTGGTTAACGCGTATCATCGCGTCGGTCCGTCGCTTCGCATCGCCTGGCTTCCACTGGGTCACGCCACTCGCCTCCGTATTAACAATCCCAATATGGTGAGCCCGCCCCCGATCGAAAAGAGCGCGTTGAACCCTGCCAGCGATATCCCCATCAGCGACCATTGCGGCAAATCGCACGAAATCACTGGCGCGTTCAGCACACGGGCCAGCATCTCCTCCGCGCTGCCGCCACCGCCGGGTGCCGATGCACAAGCCGTGATTCCCGGCCACCAGTGATATTCGACGCCGGCATGAAACACGCCGATCGCACCACTCGTCAGAATGGCAAGCGCTGCAAGCGCGACGAGCACGCGCTGCACGCCTAACGCCGGGACCACAAAGGCAAGCACCGCCAGCACGATCCCCGCATAATGGGGCCAGCGCTGCCAATGGCACATCTCACAAGGGATCAGCCCGCCGAACAATTGCGATCCGATTGCCCCCGCCATCAACGCGGCAGGCAGCAACAGCGCCGCCCAACGGGCAAGCCGAAATGACCCCTCTGACATGGCTGACGATCAGTTCGCCTTGGGTGTCGGCGGGGTTTCAGGGTCGACCGGTTGCGGGTTGGGCGTGCCCAGCTTGGCAATTGCCGCCACCTGCTGCGGCCCACCAAGCCGGGCAATTGTCTGCAATGCATAATAAAGCTGGAAGTCGTCGATCTTGCGCTTTTTCAACTCATCGGTCGTGGCGGCAAAGCGCGGATCGGTCATGGTGTCTTCTTCGAGCACCTTGTTGTCGACCTTGGCTTCGTTGATCAGGTGACGGCGCAGATCATTCTCACGAAAAACCGGCCGAGTCTTGTAATCGGGATCGCTGATCTGCGGCACGATGAGATCGGGATCGATGCCACCTTCCTGCACCGAACGGCCCGACGGGGTGAAGTACCGTGCCGTCGTGAGCCGGACTTCGGTTTTCGGTCCCAGCTTCAGCAGCGACTGGACCGAGCCCTTGCCGAAGCTGCGTTCGCCGATCACCAGCCCGCGGTGGTGATCCTGCAGGGCGCCTGCCACGATTTCGGAAGCCGATGCCGTCCCTGAATTGACGAGCACGACCACCGGCAAGCCATTGGTCGCATCACCCGGGCGTGCGAAATAGCGCTGGATATCATCCTTCTCACGGCCGCGCTGGGACACGATTTCGCCGTGATCGAGGAAGGCGTCTGACACGTTGATCGCTTCGTTCAGCAAGCCCCCGCCATTATCGCGCAAATCGACCACATAGCCAAGCGGATCGCGACCGAGCTTCTTCTTGATCTGGGCAATCGCGTCACGCGTATAATCACCCGTCTTGTCGGAGAAGGTGTTGATGTTGATGACGCCGATATCGCCCTTCACATCCCATTTGACGGGCTTTTGAACGATGATTTCGCGGACCAGCGAGATGTCGATCGGCTTGTCTCGACCGCGCCGCACCAGGGTGAGCGAAATCCGCGTGCCCGGCTTGCCACGCATTTCGCTAATCGCCTCGTCGAGCGTCAGGCCGTAAAGGAGCTTGCCGTTCAGGCGGGTGATGTAATCTCCGGCCTTCACGCCCGCGCGAAAAGCCGGCGTGTCTTCCTGCGGGGCAATGACCTTCACCGCGCCGTCTTCCTGCGTCACGGTCAGTCCAAGCCCGCCATAATTGCCCTCGGTCTGGATCCGCAGATTCTCGAAATCGACCCCGTCGGCAAATGAGCTGTGGGGATCGAGCGCCGCCAGCATCCCGTCGATCGCGCCCTTCACCAGCACCTTGTTGTCGACTTGATCGACATAATTGGCACGGATGATGTTGTAGACATCCATGAATTGGTCGAGCTCGCGATAGGTGTCGGTTTCCACCTGCGCCATGGCACCGGTGGTCACGGGCACCAGCGCCAGCGCGGCGACAATTGCGGTAGCCTGAAGAAGGGGACGGGCCATGGACGCAGCACTTTCAAAACAGCAAAAGAAATCGAGTACGAACTGTAGCGCCATTTCGTCCCGCGATCAAAGCCGATCAGACGCGATGAAAGCTTAACGGGCGATGGACGAGATCAGCCGAGCAAGCGCGTCATATCAATCGCGCGATCCTTGCGGCGCAGCTCGATCGTCACCCTTGGTTCCTCCGCAGTCGCTGCCCGCCCGATCGGCGTGCCTTGCGCCACGCGTTCGCCCACCGCGACCGATGCGCTGCCCAGATTGGCGATCAGCGACGTCCAGCCACCACCATGATCGATGATGATTACGGTACCATAATCGCGAAAACGCCGCGAAAATACGATGCGTCCGGCTGCCGGCGCGATCACCTGCGCTTGCGACACGGTTTCGATCGTCAACCCGCGCGAACGCACCCCGGCCTCCGAAATCTCACCCAGGCCGGTCACAACGCGTCCATCAACCGGCAGCCGGTAAGGCGGGGCATCGCGTGACCAACCCATCGTGTCGATTGGCGACGTGGCCTCACCGGGCTTTGGTGGACGCGGGAGCGGCCCCGGCAGCGCCTCGAGCGCGGCGCGGGTTTCGGCCTGATTGCCGAGCTGGTCCATCAGATCAACGATGTCGCGCGCCCGTTCACCGAGCGCGATTGCGCGGTCCGATTCGAACAGCGCGTCGCGGCCAAGCGCGCGTGATTTCAACCGGTGCTCCGCCTCGAGCCGGGTGAGCGCGAGTCGCTCCGCTTCCAACCGGGTGCGACTTTCGCCGAGCGTCTTCACCGCAAGCGCCGCCCCTGCCTCGAGCCGCCGCGTGCGCGCCAGATCGGCCCGGACATCGGCGGTTCGCGCCTTTACCTGTGGTAGCACCGTGCCCAGTACCGCGCGCACATGCACCAGATCATTCACCGATCCCGGCTGCACCAGGCTGATCACCGCCGGTCGCCGCGCGAGCGACTGAAGTGCTGCCATCAGCCGCACGATCGGGCCTTGCTTCTCCGCCAGCCGGGCGCGTTGTTGATCGAGTAAGCGACGCACGATCGTGATGCGGGCCTGCGCGGCAGCGATATCGGCCTCGGCCCGCTGGATACGGGCGGCAACCGCGGCTTCCTGCGCGCGCGCCTTGCGCGCCTCGTCGCGCTCGCTGGCAGCAGCGGCTTCCAGCTTGTCAGCGCGGGCCTGGGCGGCGGCCGACTGCGCCTTTGCCTCAGCCAGCCGATCGCGATCAGCCGCAATGCCCCGTCCAGGGGATTGCGCGGCAAGCGCCCCGCCGATTGCCAGCGTCAACAGGGCAATAAAGGGATAGCCGCGCCGCATGCCTGCTATCCTTCGCGGTGATAGGGATGGTTGGCAAGGATGCTGGTGGCGCGCCACAATTGTTCGGCGAGCATCGCGCGCGCGAGCAGATGCGGCCAGGTCGCTCGCCCGAACGACAGCAGCAAATCGGCATCGGCCCTTGCTGCATCGTCAAACCCGTCGGCCGCACCGATCATGAACCGCGCTTCACGCACGCCATCGTCACGCCAGCGCCCAAGCCGTTCGGCAAAAGCCATCGAACCGAGCATATCGCCCGCTTCATCGAGCATTACGATGCGCGTCTGCGGCTCAACGGGCGGCACGCGCCCGCCCGTATCGGGCAGTTCGGTAATCTTAACCGGCCAGGCAATCCGCTTCACATAGCGCGCGACAAGCTCGGCTTCAGGACCCCGCCCGATCCGGCCCCGCGCAACGATGTGCAGCAGCAAAGCGGCTCAGTCGTCCAGCGTTTCGTCTGGCGCCGGTTCAGGATCCGGCACAGCGACCGGCGCATCGCCGAACGCCCACATCCGCTCCAGATTATAGAAGCTGCGCACTTCGGGCCGGAACAGGTGGATGATGACGTCGCCGGCATCGATCAGCACCCAATCCGCCGTCGGCAGCCCCTCAATCCGTGCACTGCGACCAAACTCGGCCTTGATCTTCTCGGTCAGCTTGTGCGCCATCGACGCCACTTGCCGGGTCGATCGACCGCTCGCGATCACCATATGATCAGCGATGCTGCTTTTGCCGGCAAGCGGGATCGAGACGGTTTCCACCGCCTGATCATCGTCAAGCGACGACAGCACGAGTTGATGCAGCGCCTCGACACGGTCCGTGTCGGACGAACGATAGCTGTGCGGGATTGAGGCCAAGGGAACTCCTAGAATGGCGGCGCGCGGTGCGCGTCGCCGGGTGGGGGTGGGTCGAATGTTGTTTCGGAAACGAAAGAGACGGATGGCAGAAAATGACGCTGCCATGCGGGATCGGCCTTACGGAGCCGGGTCGCCGACGTCTCATCAGGGCGAAAGCGCAACAGCACGAGTGCCGGCAATCTCCACCTCGTCCAGCTAGATGCCTGATATGCGGGGTGGACGAACCGCCGCAACCAACCCATCGCGGGGGCCGCG
>CAZYOU010000039.1:0-21682 GCA_964649315.1 uncultured Stakelama sp.
GGGCAGAGTTTCTTGAACAATTCGAGCATTTCATCGGGACAGACTCAGCCCCACAATCTGCCCCCGTGCAACGGCACAGCGTCGCGTAAGAGCTTTTCGCTCGGCGGCCCGTCGGTCGTCATCGATCCGCGGACCCAGGCCGTTCGCCGCGATCTGGCCGATATCCGCCTCGCCGATCTGGTGTTCGCACCTCATTACGCGTCGCCATTGCCGATGATCGTGAAGCAGCCGACGATGTTACGGATCAGTGCAGACACTGCTGCGCAATCGATTGCCGATCTGCCCGCTGGTTCGGCGTTCGAAGCCCTGGATTTTTCTGGCGGAACGGCCTGGGGCATTGCCGTGGGCCTCGGCCTGGTCGGCTATGTCGATCGCGCATCGGTTGCCTTTGCACCAGCGCAGGACTGATCGTTCATCATGCCGATCAACATCTTTATCGACGGTGCCGCGGGTACCACCGGGCTCGAAATTCGTGAGCGACTGTCGGCGCGCACCGATCTGGCCCTGATCACGCTTGATGATGCTTCCCGCAAAAATGCCGATGCCCGGCGTCAGGCACTGAACGACGCCGATTTTGTCATTCTATGCCTACCCGATGATGCCGCGCGCGAGGCCGTTACCCTGATCGACAACCCGCGCACCCGCGTGATCGATGCCTCAACGGCGTTTCGCACAGCCGAAGGCTGGGTTTATGGGCTGCCCGAACTCGAGCCTGGCCAGACTGCCGCGATCGGCGAAGCGACCCGTGTCAGCAACCCCGGCTGTTATCCCACCGGATTTCTGTGCCTGGTCAGGCCGCTAGTCCGTGCCGGGCTGGTGCCGGCAGACTGGGCGCTGAGCGTGAATGCCGCGTCCGGCTATTCGGGGGGCGGCAAGTCGATGATCGCCGAATTCGAAAACGGCACTGAAACCACCGCGTTGCGCGGATATGCGCTGGGGCTGGCACACAAGCACGTCCCTGAAATGCAAAAGCACGCCCGGCTGGTCCATCCGCCGATTTTTATGCCGTCGGTTGCCAACACCTATCGCGGCATGATCGTCGAAGTGCCCCTGCCGCTCCACGCCTTTCTCCGCCGTCCGAGTCTTGCCACGCTCGAAAGCGCCTTGCGCGATGCCTATCGCGACAGCCCGATCGTTCGTGTTGCGGAAACTGGTGATGACCCCGGCTTAGTGCGGATCGAGGACGATGCCGGCACCGATCGGCTGACGCTGCGTGTGGTGGGCAATGGCGATACCGGACAGGCCCGGCTGATCGCGACGCTCGACAATCTTGGCAAGGGCGCAGCCGGTGCCGCCGTGCAGAACCTGAATATCATGGCGGGGCTTGATCCGACACTTGGCCTGAACCTGTAAGGAACGATCAGCATGACCCGCCAGCCCGTAGCCAAATTGCTGTTGTTCGGTGCGACGGGTGATCTGGCGCAGCGCATGTTGCTGCCCTCGCTTTATGGGCTGCATGCCGATGGACTGCTGCCTGAAGGGCTGACCATCACCGGCACGGCACGATCCGATCATGATGATGCGGCCTATCGTGATTTTGCGGCAACGGCACTGAGCCGCTTTCTGCCTGACGATCGCAAGGATGATGCAGCCATCGCCGCGTTTTTGGAGCGGGTTCAGTATCAGGCGCTCGACGCATCGACACTCGACGGATTTGCGGCTCTGGCAGCTAAGATCGGCGACACATCAGGTGGGCTGGCGATCTTCTTGTCGACCGCGCCGTCGCTGTTCCGCCCAACGATCAAGGGGCTCGAATCGGCGGGGCTGGCAGGGCCGAATGTGCGGATCGGACTGGAAAAACCCCTCGGCCATGATTTGACGTCCAGCCGCGAGATCAACGACGCGGTTGCCGAGGTGTTCCCCGAAGACCGCACCTTCCGGATCGATCATTATCTGGGCAAGGAAACCGTCCAGAACATCCTGGCGCTGCGTTTCGGTAACACGCTGTTCGAGCCGATCTGGAACGCGCGCGGGATCGACAATGTCCAGATAACGATTTCCGAGACGGTCGGGCTGGAAGGGCGCGCGGGTTATTATGACGGATCGGGCGCGATGCGGGACATGGTGCAGAACCACATGCTGCAATTGCTCGCGTTGATCGCGATGGAGCCCCCTGCACGGTTCGACGGCACCGCGATCCGCGATGAAAAGGTGAAGGTACTGCGGTCGCTTCGCCCGATCAGCACCACTGATGCCCCAGCGCTGACGGTGACCGGGCAATATGCCAGTGGCGCCGTGAACGGCGCGATCGTGCGCGGCTACGCCGATGAGCTGGAGCGCGCATCGAACACTGAAACCTTTGTCGCGATCAAGGCCAATGTCGACAACTGGCGCTGGCAGGGCACACCCTTTTACCTGCGCACCGGCAAGCGGATGCCCACCCGCCAGTCCGAAATTGCGATCCAGTTCAAACCCGTACCACATTCGATGTTCGCCGCGCGCGGCGGCAAGCTCCAGCCCAACACCCTCGTCATCCGATTGCAGCCAGAGGAATATGTGCGGCTGTTGGTGATGGCCAAGGAACCGGGGCTGGACCGCGAAGGCGTTCGGCTGCGCGAAGTGCCGCTCGACCTGAGCCTCGACACCGAATTTGCCGGCACGCGGCGGCGCATCGCTTATGAACGGTTGCTGCTCGATCTGATCGAGGGCGACCCGACCCTGTTCGTCCGCCGCGATGAAGTAGAAGCGCAATGGACCTGGATCGATGGCATCCGCGACGGCTGGGTCGCCAACGATATGAAACCTAAAACCTATCCAGCGGGCAGCTGGGGCCCATCGGCAGCGGTGGCGCTGACCGAGCGCGACGGCACGACCTGGCATGATGGGTGAGGATGAAAAGCGCCTACCCAAAGCCGTTTGTGCTGAGTAGGGACTGAGCAACGTTTAAGGCCCGTATCGGCGTAGTCGTTACGCATTCAGACGGTACTTCGATCCGCCACTTCGGCAGGCACAGCAGCTAGTTGGCACGATCGGCTACACTAAAATTGTTGAGGAATAACAATGACCGAGATCGAATGGTGGGATTATGACAGCGCCGATGAAATGGCCGATGCCGTGTCGGGCGATGCTGCGTTCATCATCGAAAGCGCGATCGACGCGCGCGGCGGCGCCGTGATCGCGCTGCCTGGTGGCACCACCCCGCTGCCGATCTATGAAAAGCTCTCCAAGGCGAAGCTCGACTGGAAGCGGGTAACGATCCTGCCGACCGACGACCGGCTGGTGCCGATGGGCGACGCGCTGTCGAACATTACCGCCATCGCCAAGGTGTTCCTGCCCAAGGGCGTGCGCGTGTTGCCGATCACCAGCGAGGCGGCGGCCGACTACAAGGCCGCCGGGCGCGCTGCCGATGCGCGGCTGCAGGACATTCACTGGCCGCTCGACTTATGCGTGCTTGGCGTTGGCGCGGACGGGCATACCGCGTCGATCTTTCCCGGCCCCGATTTCGAGGAAGCCGTAGCCGGCCCGCGTGAACGCCGTGCCGTTGGGGTAATGCCGGGCGAACTGCCGCCCGAAGCCCCCATTGCCCGCGTCACGCTGACCCGCGAAGCCATCATCTCGGCGCGCGCACTGCTGATTGCGGTGACGGGCCAGGCCAAACGCGATATCATCGAACGCGCGATCAAGGACGGGCCAATGTCCCCCTACCCGATTGGTCGCGTGCTCGCCGATGTCGAATTGCCCGTGGATATTCACTGGAGCGCGTAACGCATGACCCTGCACCCCGCGATCGCCGCTGTTACTGACCGGATCATCGAGCGATCGAAGCCAACGCGCGATGCCTATCTCGCACTGATCAGGCGTGAGCGTGAAAACGGGGTGGATCGACCGATTCTCGGCTGCGCGAACCTGGCGCACGGCTATGCTGGCACGGAGGAAGATCGCGACACGATGCGCGCAGGCCGCGCAATGAACATCGGCATCGTCACCGCCTATAACGACATGCTTTCCGCGCACGCGACCTATTACCGCTACCCCGAACAGATGAAGATCTGGGCGCGCGAGGCGGGTGCCACTGCGCAGGTGGCAGGCGGCGTGCCAGCGATGTGCGACGGGGTGACACAGGGGTTCCCCGGCATGGAGCTTTCGCTGTTCAGCCGCGATACGATCGCGCTCAGCACCGCCATCGCGCTCAGCCATGGCATGTTTGAAGCCGCAGCCTTGCTCGGCATTTGCGACAAGATCGTGCCGGGGCTGTTGATGGGCGCGTTGCGATTCGGGCACCTGCCGATGATCCTGATCCCCGGCGGGCCGATGCGATCAGGCCTGCCCAACAAGGAAAAAGCGGCGATCCGCGAGCAATATGCCGAGGGCAAGGCGACGCGCGAACAGCTGCTCGACGCCGAAATTGCGGCCTATCATTCGAAGGGTACCTGCACCTTTTACGGGACCGCCAATTCCAACCAGATGATGATGGAAATGATGGGGCTGCACATGCCGGGTGCGGCATTTGCCAACCCCGGCACCAAGCTGCGACAGGAATTGACGCGCAGTGCCGTCCACCGACTCGCCGCGATCGGCTGGAAGGGCGATGATTACCGACCGCTGGGCGAATGCGTGGATGAAAAGGCAATCATCAACGCCGCAATCGGGCTTTTGGCCACTGGTGGGTCGACCAACCACCTGATCCATCTGCCCGCAATCGCGGCTGCGGCGGGCATCGTGATCGACTGGGAGGATTTTGACCGCCTCTCCCCCGCCATCCCGCTCATCACCCGCGTTTATCCTAATGGATCCGCCGATGTGAACGCATTTGAGGATGCTGGTGGGATGCCGTTCGTGATCCGCGAACTGCTCGGCGCAGGGCTGCTCCACCGCGACATTCGCACCGTGGCGGGCGATGATTTGTCAGCTTATGGCATGAAACCGGTGATCGCGGATGACGCGCTCGCCTGGGTCGATCCCGGCCCGAGCGGCGACGAGTCGATCGTTCGCCCGGCGAGCAATCCCTTTTCGCCCGAAGGTGGGTTCCGTATCCTGACCGGCAATCTCGGCCGCGCCTGCATCAAGGTGAGCGCGGTCGATCGCGACCGCTGGACGATTGAGGCCCCGGCGCGCGTGTTCGAGGATCAGGCATCAGTGCAGGCCGCGTTCAAGGCGGGTGAATTGGACCGCGACATGGTTGTCGTCGTGCGCTTTCAGGGGCCCCGCGCCAACGGCATGCCTGAACTCCACAAGCTGACCCCGCCTTTGGGTGTGCTCCAGAATCGCGGCTTCCGGGTCGCGCTCGTCACCGACGGGCGCATGTCGGGCGCGAGCGGCAAGGTGCCCTGTGCCATCCATGCCAGCCCCGAAGCGCTTGGCGATGGTCCGCTGGCCCGGGTGCGCGACGGTGATGTGATCCGGGTGTGTGCGCAGGACGGCGTGCTGCAGGCGCTGGTCGATGAAGCCGAATGGGCCACGCGTACGCCGGTGCAAGCGCCCGACTGGGCAAGCGGCACGGGGCGCGAGCTGTTCGCCATGTTCCGCCACGGCGCAAACGAAGCCGAAAAGGGCGCCAGTGCGATGCTGGCGGCGATGGGAGCATGACCCCCCATAAGCATATCCGTCACCCCGGACTTGTTCCGGGGCCCACGGCGCCGCGAAAGCTTCAACTGGTGGTGTTTGCGGGCCGGTGGGCCCCGGAACAAGTCCGGGGTGACGGTTCGGGATTGGACAGCGCCACGTGACTCAAATAGTCGCGGTCGACATCGGCGGCACGCATGCGCGCTTTGCCATCGCCGAAGTGGACAACGGCCGGGTGGTTTCACTTGGCGAGCCGATAACGCTGAAAACCGCCGAGCACGCGAGCTTGCAAACAGCCTGGGAAGCATTCGGCGAAATACAGCACGGCGCCCTACCCCGCGCAGCGGCAATCGCGGTTGCCTCACCGATCGGCGGTGAGATCATCAAGCTGACCAACAACCCGTGGATCATCCGCCCCGCGCTTGTGCAGGAACGCCTCGCGGTCGATGATTTCGTGCTGATCAACGATTTCGGTGCGGTCGGCCATGCGGTTGCGCAGATACCTGATGCGATGTTCACCCATCTTGCCGGGCCGGACACGCCTTTTCCCGATCACGGCGTCCTCACCGTCTGCGGCCCTGGCACAGGTCTTGGCGTCGCGCAGGTGCTTCGGACAGACCATGGCTATCATGTCCTCGAAACCGAAGGCGGACACACCGATTTCGCGCCGCTCGATTCACTGGAGGACGCGATGCTCAAGGCGTTGCGTAAAACGTTTCAGCGTGTGTCGGTCGAACGGATCGTAGCCGGGCCGGGGATCGTCGCGATTTACGAGGCGCTTGCCGAGATCGAGGGCCGCGCGGTGCAGCGGATGGACGACAAGGCGATCTGGCAGATGGCGCTCGAAGGCAGCGACAGCCTGGCGCTTGCTGCGCTCGACCGGTTCTGCCTGTGTCTCGGTGCCGTGGCCGGCGATCTCGCGCTCGCACAGGGCGCCAAGGGCGTCGTTATCGCTGGCGGGCTAGGGCTGCGATTGAAGGATCACCTTGCCCGCAGCGGCTTTGCCGAACGTTTCGCCGCCAAGGGTCGCTTCCGTAATTTGATGGAGGCGATTCCGGTCAAGCTCATCACCCACCCCCAGCCCGGCCTGTTCGGCGCGGCCGCTGCATTTGCGCAAAGGTTTGCCTCCCAATGACCGACATCGCCACGATCATGCGCACCAGCGCTGTCATCCCCGTGCTGGTGATCGACGACATCGCCACGGCCGTCCCCCTCGCGGAGGCGCTGGTCGCGGGCGGGCTGCGCGTGCTGGAAGTGACGCTGCGCACCCCCGCTGCGCTCGACGCGATCCGCGCGATGAGGGGCGTACCGGGCGCGATCGTCGGCGCTGGCACCGTCGTCAACGCCGATCAATTCGCGCAGGTGATGGATGCCGGGGCCGAGTTCATCGTGTCCCCCGGGTTGACTGAGCGCCTCGCGCAACCGATCATCGATAGCGGCGTGCCGTTCCTGCCCGGCGTCGCCAATGCGGGTGACATCATGTTGGGCATGGAACTGGGCCTGACCCATTTCAAATTCTTCCCGGCCGAAGCGAATGGCGGGCTGAAGGCGCTGAAAACGCTCGCGGGGCCATTCTACCAATGCCGTTTCTGCCCCACCGGCGGGATTACCCAAGCAAGTGCGCCCGAGTGGCTGGCGTTCGATCCCGTGCTTTGCGTCGGCGGCAGCTGGGTGACCCCGAAGGGCGCGAGCATGTCCGAGGTGGAGGCTTTAGCGAAGGCGGCGAGCGGGTTGCGGGGATAGAAAATCAGTTGGCGGCGAACTGCCTACGCATAGACCCGTCATGCTGAACTTGTTTCAGCATCCACCGTGCGCCAACCAGTTCCATCGTTTGTGGCGCGTTGGATCCTGAAACAAGTTCAGGATGACGGAAGGCGAAGGGGGCGGATCGGCTCTCACGTTAAAGGCGAGCTTCTACCGCTCGCCACGCGCCTTTCGGATCGCATACCACTTCTGCACGTTGGCGTTGTGCTGTTCCAGCGTATCGGCGAACACGTGCCCACCCGTCCCGTCCGCCACGAAGTACAACGCCGTCGATGGCGCGGGATCGAGCACCGCGTCGATGCTCGCGCGACCAGGGTTCGCGATCGGCCCGGCAGGAAGTCCAGTCATTGAATAAGTATTATATGCATTTACGGCCTGTACCTCTGACCGCAAGATACGTCTGCCGAGCGGGCGGCCCTTGGTAATCGGATAGATAATCGTCGGATCGGCCTGCAGCATCATCCCGCGCTTCAGGCGGTTCGAATAAACCGCCGCGACGGTCCGCCGCTCGCTTGCCTTGCCGGTTTCCTTCTCGACGATCGAGGCGAGGATCAGCGCCTCGCGCGGTGTTTTCACGGCGATGCTGGGCTTGCGCTGCTCCCAGGCCTTGGCGAGATATTTCAGCATCGCGCGCTGCATCCGGTCGAGCACGCTTTGGCGCGTATCCCCGCGCTGGAAGCTGTAACTATCGGGCAGCACCGTGCCCTCGATCGGCACCTCAACATTACCCACCAGACCATCTGCCGCCATCAGCTTGTCGTGAACGACCACCGCGGGCACCCCCTCGGCAATCGTCACGAAGCGCTGCAGCGTCTTGCCGCCTTGCAACATCTTCAGGATGTCAGCCTGGCTCAGATGCGCGGGGATCCGGTACTCGCCTGCCTTGATCGGCACGCCCGCGCCGAACACCTTGGCCAGCAGCTTGAACCGCGCGGCAGATGGGATCGCGCCGGCCTTTTCAAGCTGGTCGGCGGTGCTGGACAGGCTTGCGCCTTCGGGCACCTGGAAGGTCATGTTACGCGGCGTGGGCCCTCGGCCGCCCCAGTCCTGCACGAGCAAGAACAACGCGGCGAAACCCGCGACAACGATCAGCAGACCAAGACATCCGAGTTTGCGCATGATCGTTATCCCTGCCCCATCCAAAGTCCCGTTTGCCCTGAGCTTGTCGAAGGGCTGTCCTTCTGTCGACGGTTGAAAAGAATAGGCAGTCCTTCGACAAGCTCAGGACGAACGGACCTTACAAATGCACTGTCTGGCCTAGACCGCTTTCATGACAAGGCTGGCGTTGGTGCCGCCGAAACCGAAGCTGTTGTTGAGCACCGCCTTGACAGTGCGCTCCTTGGCCTTGTGCGGCACCAGATCGACCCCCTCACACCCCTCGCTCGGATCGTCGAGGTTGAGCGTTGGCGGGACGATCTGGTCGCGCATCGCGAGGATACAGAAAATGCTCTCCACCGCGCCTGCGCCGCCGAGCAGATGGCCGATCGCCGACTTGGTCGAGCTCATCGAGAGCGTGCCGATCGCATTGCCGAATAGGCGGCGAACGGCGCCCAGCTCAAGCTCGTCACCAAGCGGGGTCGAGGTGCCATGCGCGTTAATGTAGTCGATATCGCCCAACGACAGGCCCGAACGCTTCATCGCCTGCTGCATAGACCGGAAGGCGCCCGCGCCCTCCGGATGCGGCGCAGTGACGTGGTACGCATCGCCCGACATGCCGTAACCGACGATTTCGGCATAGATTTTCGCCCCGCGCGCCTTGGCGTGTTCATATTCTTCAAGACAGACGACACCTGCCCCTTCGCCCATCACAAAACCGTCACGGGCCTTGTCATAGGGGCGGCTGCCCTTTTCGGGGGCGTCGTTGAAATTGGTCGACAGCGCGCGTGCCTGCGCGAAACCGGCGATCCCGATCGGGCAAATCGCGCCCTCGGCACCGCCCGCCAGCATCACATCGGCATCATCGAGCATGATCATCCGCGCGGCATCGCCGATCGAATGTGCACCCGTGGAGCACGCCGTCACAACCGCGTGGTTCGGCCCCATCAGCCCGTATTTGATCTGCACCTGGCCAGAAATCAGATTGATCAGCCGCCCATGCACGAAATGCGGGGAAACGCGGCGTGGCCCCTTTTCGTGGAGTACGATCGATTCGCTGGCAATGCCCGGCAGACCGCCAATGCCCGACCCGATCGAGCAGCCTGCGCGCAGACGCTGTTCCTCGGTCATATCGGTCAGGCCGGCATCTTCCAGCGCTTGCCCGGCGGCATCAATGCCGAAGATGATGAACGGATCGACCTGCCGCTGCACCTTGTGGTCAACGCGCTTGCCGGGATCGAACCCATAGGCATGATCGGCCGGTTTCACTTCGCACGCATAGCGACAGGCATAATCGGTCGCGTCGAAGCGAGTGATCACCCCTGCGCCTGACTTTGCGGCCAGAATGTTGGCCCAAGCTGTCTCGACGTCCGCACCGAGCGGGGTGACGAGTCCAAGCCCGGTGACGACAACACGGCGCATGGCAATCTCCGTTCTTCTTCAAATACCAAAACGGCCCCCCAACCCCGGTTACCCTGGGACGAGGAGCCGCTCAGTCGTTTTTGCCCGGTTGGGCAAGCAAATGGGACGGGCGTAACGCTTTTACGGTCGGCCCAGTTTCCTCGGTTATGGGATCAGCCCTTGTGCTCGTCGATATAGGTGATCGCATCCTTGACGGTGCCGATCTTTTCAGCCGCATCGTCAGGGATCTCAACGCCGAATTCTTCTTCGAACGCCATCACCAGTTCGACGATATCAAGGCTGTCCGCGCCCAGATCATCGATAAAGCTCGCATCTTCGGTGACCTTTTCGGTCTCGACGCCGAGATGCTCGACGACGATCTTCTTCACGCGATCGGCAGTCTCGCTCATGCTATATTCCCTCTCGTAGCATTGGGTGTTCGTGTTCCTGAACGCACCTAGAACGCGAGGCCTGCCCTTGCAAGGGGGCACCCGCGCCCGCGTGACCGCTTGGCGCGCGCACTGATGTTCAAATCATCGCCATGCCGCCGTTGACATGCAGCGTTTGCCCCGTGACATAGCTTGCCTCGCGGCTGGCAAGATAGACGACCGCTGCGCCAACATCAGCACCTTCGCCCATGTGACCCGCCGGAATCCGTGCGTTCAGCGCCTCCTTTTGCGCGTCGGGCAGACCATCGGTCATCGCCGATCGGATAAAACCGGGGGCAACGCAATTGACCGTGATCCCGCGGCTCGCGAGTTCCTGCGCCAAAGCCTTCGACATTGCCGTCAGCCCACCCTTTGAAGCGGCATAATTGGCCTGGCCGGGATTGCCGGTGGTGCCGACGACGGACGTGATCGAGATGATCCGGCCATGCCGCGCCTTCATCATTGGCCGCGCGGCGGCACGGGCGAGGCGAAATGCGGCCTCCAGATTGACGCGGATCACCTGATCCCACTCATCGTCCTTCATCCGCATCACCAGATTGTCGCGGGTTACGCCGGCATTGTTGACGAGGATGTCGAGCTTGCCGCCCAGCCCTTCGACCGCCTGACCGACCAGCGCATCGACCGCAGCCCCATCCGACAGATCGCACGGCAAAGCGACATGATCACCGCCCAGTGCATCCCGAAACGCCACGAGCTTTTCCGCGTTTGACCCCGAAACCGCCAACCGCGCGCCCTGCGCCGCCAGCGCCTGCGCAATCGCAGACCCAATCCCGCCCGATGCGCCAGTAACAAGGGCTGTCATGCCAGTAAGGTCGAACATCCTATTCTCCATTATTTTGTTCGCGCAGAGGCGCAGAGGACGCAGAGGAGTGGTAGTTATTAACGAGCCGTCGCACCCCTTCCTTCAAAGTTTCACCACCGAAGTTTATCAGCAGCCCGACGGGCTGCTTGGTCAATCTCAGATAGGTAAGGAGCTGCTTGGCATGCACGGGCGCGAGCCGATCGATTGACTTGATCTCGACGATCAACCGTCCATTAACAAGCAAATCGACTTTAAAGGCGTTCTCGAACTGGATGCCGTCAAACTCGACTCGGATCGGCACCTGGCGCTCAACTTCGTAGCCCATTGCCTCAAGACGCCCGGCGAGAAGCATCTCGTAAACACTCTCGAGCAGGCCGGGGCCCAGTTCCCGATGGAGCCGAATTGCCACATCGACGACGTCCCCAGAAATGACATCGATATCAGCCAAGAGCCCTCTGCGTCCTCTGCGCCTCTGTGCCTCTGCGCGAACAGATTCTTCTACGTCACGTTCAAAAAGGCACTGACTAAATCCGAGACGTGGTCTTTACGCCTCCGCTTGAACCAATCTTTTTCCCTAAAGCTAAATCGCCTTAGCCAGCGCTTCGATATCGGCCATTGTCACGATGCTCATTGTGTTGGCATCCTCAACGGTGCGTTTGGCCATCGGGCCGAGCACTTTGGCGCCGAACTCAACATAGTCCTCAACGCCCGCGGCGCGCATCGCCAGCATCGTTTCGCGCCAGCGGACCACGCCGGTCACCTGATCGACCAGCCTTGCGCGGATTTCATCGGGGACGGTGATCGGCGCGGCGAGCACATTGGCGTACAGCGCAACCAGCGGCGTATCGATCCGCGCCGCCTTGAGCGCGTGGAGCATCAGATCGGCAGCGGGCTGCATCAGCGAGCAGTGAAACGGCGCTGAAACCGCCAGCATCATCCCGCGTTTCGCGCCCATATCCTTCGCCATCGCGACCGCGCGTTCGATCGCGCCGATATGGCCGGAGATGACGACCTGCCCCGCCGCATTGTCATTGGCGACGGTGCAAACCTCGCCCTCGGCGGCGGCATCGGCAATCGCCTGCGCCTGCTCAAGCGTTGCACCAAGCAACGCTGCCATGCCGCCAATACCCACCGGCACGGCATTCTGCATCGCACGCCCGCGGATTTTCAGCAGCCGCGCCGCAAGCGATAGCGCGATCCCGTCTGCCGCACACAGAGCGGTATATTCTCCCAGAGAGTGCCCCGCGACAAACTGCGCCTTTTCTGAAATACGGATACCGCCCTCGCGCTCCAGCACCCGCAATGTCGCGATGGCGTTGGCCATGATCGCCGGTTGGGCATTTTCAGTGAGGGTCAGCTCGTCATCCGGGCCTTCCGTCATCAGTTTGAACAGGTTCTGGCCGATCGCTTCATCGACTTCCTGAAAGACTTCGCGGGCGACGGGGCTGGCATCGGCGAGCGCGCGGCCCATGCCGACGGCTTGGCTGCCCTGGCCGGGGAAAAGAAAAGCGCGGATGATCCTGGCTCCTGATTGCCGCATGGAGCGGCCCCGTTAGGAGCGTGCGAACGGGCTGGCAAGCGGGTGCGCTTCAGCCAGGTGTGCGGACCAGCACCATCGTCTCGTTGGGGGCAAACATGCGGCGGTGCAGCGCGCCAGGCACCAGATCGCGCAACCCGACGGCCTCGACGGCTGCGCCAAGCCGGGTCGGCGGCGAGGGATACCGGGTGATGATCTGACCGGCAGGGGCCGTGCTGATCGGCGCGATAACCAGCTTTCCTGACGCGGCAGGCGCATAGCGAGTATTGGTACGGCCCGCGAATTCCATGGGTAGCTTTGCGCGCCGGACCATCACCGGATCACCACTAATCACCTCGTTCGGGTGCGTTCGGCTCGCTTCGATCAGCGCCTCCATCTCCCAGCGCGGGTGCGCGTTGCCGACGCTGAGCATCAGCAGATTGATCGCCAGCATGCCGCCGAGGATCGGCCATTCCCAACGGCCCTTGAGTTTGCTCAGCCACAGCGCGGCCACAACCACGGCAAGGATTGCCGGCAGCATGAAATAGCGCGGGTTCAGCACCAGCTTTTCAGTTAAGATGGCGACCAGCACGAAACTCGCTAGCGCCATGGCGGCGAGGACCACCATCGGCCCGGCATGTGCAATCGGCGAGCCGCCCCGGAACAACGCTATCCCACCCAAGGCGGCAATCCAGAACAACAGCCCGAAATCATCGTTGATCAGCAGCACTAGCAGTGGATCAATTGCCGGATTGAGCAGAAAATTGCCCTCATGGTTGGCGGCGCGATCGATATGCGAATCGTGATTAAAGGCGATTGTGTAGCGGCGCAGCGGATCGCCCGTCAGCGCCCATTGAAACAGTGCCTCACCCCCCAGCACCAGCGCCAACCCGACCCCCGCGGCGATCAGCACGCCCCGCCCTACTGGACGCCCGATCAGGAACAATGGCCCCATGGCCACCAGCGCGAGCAGCGATGTCTCGCGACACACGATGGCGGTGCCGAAGCACATGCCCGCCACCAACCCGCGGATGAGCGCCCTGCGGTTCGCCCCTGTCCCCGCCTCGCCCAACAGCCAGGCGCCCCCCAGCAGCAGCGCGGTTTCGAGCAGATCAACGCCAACGGTGGTGGCGTTGACGACGATTACCGGCAACGTCGCCGCGATTAGCGCGGCGATCCAACCGGTGCGGGCACCCCCGATGCGCGCCGCGAATAACCCGACAAGCCCGATCAAGACGCCGTACCAAAGCAAAGCGGTGGCCGCGAACGCCCCGAAATTCCGTCCGAACACCGCCAGCATCGCTGTGAAGCTCCACAGCAGCGGAAAGCGCGTGGTCCAGTGATTGTCACCGGCAAAGGGCGGCTGGTTCAGCCACCGGTCGGCACCGGCGAAATACAGCGAATCATCCGACGCCATGAAGCCCGTCCAGCCGATCGTGATCGCCAGTGCCATCGCCAGCAGTAACGCCAACGCGCCTGCAACGGCGGGGATCGAGGATGGTGAATGCTGCTGTTCCACCCGCGCAGCACTAGCCAAAAAGGGTGGAAGCTTGCTTAATCCGCTCCGCAGCGCACCGATGCAACGTCAAGCCGCCATGTTCTCGCCAACCGCATTCTAAGCTGATATGGTTAACTGCAACCATGGGGAAATAGCCATGTTCAGGATGTGCTTTTGTGCAGCGCTATCGCTTGTTTCCCTGATTCTGATGCCGCAAATGGCATCGGCGCAGGCCGTCACCTATAAATCGGCGGATACCGCCAACGCCCTGCCCGAGGATTTTCGCGGCAAGATCAGCTATTTCGGTAATCACAGCGGCGAAGTCACGACAGCCCGCACTGGCGAGGCTCGAAAGCCGACGTCTGACTGCCCCCGCCCCGATCAGCGATGCCCGGTGCGAATCGGTGGCAGCCTGCAAGTCGATCTCGAATTCGACGGCGATGTCGTGCGCGGCAGTTTCCGCGGTTCGGGCGGGCTGCGCGACAGCGGACTGATCGGTCGGCGCCAGGGTGCGCAGTGCCGCTTGTTCGATCTGACCGACGGATCGGTATGGGCCGGGCATTGTGACCGGGAGGGTTTTGTTGGCACCGTGAAGAGCGTGGGCGGTGCCGCCACGCAAATCACCCTGAGTTTTGAAGTTGTTGGCACCAAGACGAATGATTATGCCGAGGCCGAGCGCCAGCGCAGACTGGCCCAGCAAACGGCCCGCCGGATCGAGTTTTTGCGGTCCGTGATCGCCAGCGACGATCCGATTGATGACCGCGTCCTCGCATCGATCGAGCTCGATTCCTACAGCTGGAGCTATGATCGCCTCCGCACCAACACGCTGACGATCACCCGCCGGACGAAGCCCCGCCGGGGCAGCTATGAAATCGATGTCGATTTTGAGCTGGAGGGCGGAAGCAAGGGCTGGGCCCATGCGCGGATTGACGGTGATACGATCGCCTGCATCGAGTTCTGGGATTATCCGGGCAAATGCCGGACGATCAAATTGCCGACGCCGCCTGTCGAAACGGGCGAAAAGCCCGACGATAACTATCAGTCATCATTCCTGATGCCGCCCCCGCTGACGATCCCGCGCAGCGCCTACGGGGTTTGACCAAAATCCATCCGCAGTTGGCGCAACGTACGCAGCGCCTTGCCAATCGCGCCAAAATCGGTATTCGGGGTCCATCGCCGGGGTGAGGAGCGCGTCTCTTCGCCCCTGCTTTGTTTTTGAGACGACAGCCGGAGGGGCCCCCGCATGGTGCGGTGCGGTCAGCAATCGGCCAAGATGAAGGACAAGACATGGCTCTTTATGAGCACGTGTTCCTTGCGCGCCAGGATCTGGCACAGGCGCAGGTGGATGCACTGGCGGAAAACGCCACCAAGATCATCGAAGATAACAAGGGCAAGGTCACCAAGACCGAGTCATGGGGTCTCCGCTCGATCGCTTATCGCATCGCGAAGAACCGCAAGGCGCATTATGTGATGCTCGAAATCGACGCGCCCGCAGGCGTTGTCGCCGAGCTCGAGCGCCAGACGCAGATCAACGAAGACATCATCCGCTACATGACCGTGAAGGTCGATGCGTTGGAAGCCGGCCCGTCGGCGATGATGCGCAAGGGCGATCGTGACCGTGACAGCCGCCGTGGCGGTGAGCGCGGCGACCGCCCGGATCGTGGTGATCGTGATGGCCCGCGCGGCGATCGCAGTGACCGCCCCCGTCGTGACTTCGACGGCGAATAAGGAGCATATAAACAATGGCACGCCCATTTTTCCGCCGTCGCAAGAGCTGCCCCTTCTCCGCGAAGGACGCGCCCCGGATCGACTATAAGGACGTCCGTCTGCTGCAGGGCTTCGTGTCCGAACGTGGCAAGATCGTCCCGTCGCGCATCACCTCGGTGAGCGCAAAGAAGCAGCGCGAACTCGCTCAGGCGATCAAGCGCGCCCGTCATCTGGGCCTGCTGCCCTATATCGTTAAGTAAGGAGCGGCTGACATGGAAGTCATTCTGCTGGAACGCGTCGAAAAGCTCGGTGCCATCGGCGATGTCGTGAAGGTAAAGGACGGGTTTGCCCGTAACTTCCTTCTCCCCAACAAAAAAGCGCTGCGCTCGAACGCGGCCAACCGCAAGGTGTTCGAAACCAACCGTGAGCGGATCGTGGCTGAAAATGCCGCGCGTCGTGCGGTGGCGCAGGAAGAAGCCAAGGCGGTCGACGGCGTGACCGTCACCATGATCCGCCAGTCGTCGAACACCGGCCAGCTTTACGGCTCAGTCGCCGTGCGCGATCTGGTCGAGGCTCTCGATGCCGAAGGCCACAAGGTGCCAAAGAACGCGATCGTGCTGAACAAGCCGATCAAGGCGATCGGCATCTATGACGTGAAGGTCTCGCTCCACGCCGAAGTGTCGGTGATGATCAAGGTCAACATCGCGCGTTCGCCGGAAGAAGCCGAAATGCAGGCCAAGGGCGTTAACGTGATGGAGGCGATGTTCGAAAAGGACGAAGCCGGCTTCACCGAGGATTATGATCCCAACGCCGAGCCCGGCGCAACTGCCGAAGTGTCGTCGGAAGGCGCATCGGCTGAAGGTGACGACGCCGTCGAAGGCTGATCATCCTCCAACGATTGAATTTGGGCCGTCCGGTGCGAACCGGGCGGCCTTTTTCATTTGCGCCTGAATCACCGGCATCACCCGGTGAAAAGTGATAAAAGTGATGACCTGTCGGGAAAAAAGCGCAGCCCTTGGCGCGACGGGCAGACCGCTTTTCTGGCGCATGATAGGCGCCTGCAATTGAAATTGATTACAATTGGGTTCCGTCATGCTGAACTTGTTTCAGCATCCACCTCTCCACACTGGCACCCCGATTTGTGGCACGTTGGACCCTGAAACGAGTTCAGGGTGACGGGCGTTATTGTGGGGAACTTCGGTTCGACCACACAAGTGCGCTATTCAATTGTCAAAGAGCGAATGTAATCGAACCATTTCATATCATTTCCAACTTTGGAAGCCGCGCTGTTCGGCGCTGCTGAGACGCAGCATGGCTGGTGTAGATGTAATGCGCGACAGCTATTTAGCGGAAACAATCACCGCATTGCTCATCATACGGATCGCGCCGCCAGGTTCACGGACAATCGCCCGCACCACCAGCGGCCGTTCGCGGTGATCGACGGTCAGCTGATAGTCTTTCGCGCCGTTGATCGTCACGGTGGCGATCAGCGCGTCATTGCCCAGTAACTCAAGCCTTGAGCCCGGTGGCGCGTTGACGGTCAATCGCGCTGTTAGGGGCAGGTCTGGCCGAGCGACCAATCGCCCGCCCATCGCCGCTTCGGTATCGCCAGCCGCAACACGCAGATCGAGCATCGATCCCGCATTGCCCTCGATATCAATAAACACCCTGCCCGACCGGAGTCCGTCCAAAATCGCCGCCTGGTTCAAGCCCGCCGCGCGCACAACCGTGGTCGGTCGCCCGATACTGCCGAGCGTCGTCGCGGGCTGGAGCGCATCATGATTATCGCTGCCGCCGACTGCCGTGATCGGTCGCCCGCGTGCAAGCGACTGCGCCCAAAAGCGCGCACCCGACAATGGACCGTCAATCCCGCCCGGCAGGCGTGCCGCGCCGCCATTCACGACTTCGATCGCATCGACGCGCGCCGGATCAGCATCGGGCATCGTCCAGCCGCACCCCATGCACGCCTCCCCCGATGGCAAGCCCGGGTGATTGATCGACACCAGCCCGCCCAGCGCGTGGACGCGGTCCGCAATACGATTGAACGTCACGGGGCCGCCGGGCGTGATCCGGTAGTCGATCGGCTCGGTCACCCCGAAGATATTGAAATGACCGAAAAAGGTCGTGATTTCGCGACCGGGAATCAGCAGCAGCCGATCGAAATGGGGCGCGGCCTCGCGCATGGCCGCATGTGCGCTCGTCGTATTATGCTCGGTGATCGCCACGAAATCGAGGCCGCGCGTCGCCGCTGTCTCCAGCGTCTTGAACAAGGGGCATGGCACCCGCTTGCCGCTCTGGCTGGCGCATGCGCCGTCGCTATGGGCGGTGTGCACATGCAGGTCGCCGCGATACCAACCCGGCCCGCGATCGACGACCGGTGACGGCAGCCCCTCGCCTGCTTTCAGAAACCACAGCTTGGCCTGCCAGCGCGCGGTAATGCCGTCGCGGATATTGGGCACCGCCAGCACCAGATGCCAGCGCCCGGCATCAATCCGCCCCGGCAGATAGGACGGCGTGGCATCGCTTTCGCCGATCGTGAAATCCGCCTTGTTGCCGCCGCTTGCGCCGCGAAAGCCGTGCATGTCCTCAATGCCGAGATCGATCACGGTCTTGGCCTTACGCTGATCATGGTCGAACGCGACGACGATCCGCGCCGTGCCGCGCGGCACCGTGAACGGCACCTGCCGATAGCGCTGAAAATCGGCGCGGGTGATGGTGCCCATTAAAATCTTGTCAGGCGCACGCTGGGGGACCTGCGCTGCAACCGCCACCGGGAAAAGTGCGGCCAACAACAACATCAGCAGCCGCAACACCGTCATCGCCGCCCGAACAGCTTTTCGATGTCAGTATGCGCCAGCTTGACCCAGGTCGGGCGGCCGTGGTTGCACTGGCCCGAATGCGGGGTGACTTCCATCTCGCGGAGCAGCGCGTTCATCTCGGCGACTGACAGCACCCGCCCTGCCCGCACCGATCCGTGGCACGCCATTGTCGCCGCCACGTGATCGAGCCGTTCCTTGAGACCCAGCGCCTCGTCAAAAGCGGCGAGTTCGTCAGCAAGATCGGTGACGAGACCGATCACGTCACCCTGCCCCAGCATCGCGGGAACGCTCCGCACCAGCATCGCGCGCGGGCCGAAGCGTTCGAGATCAAGGCCGAATTCGGCCAGTTCGGCGATCCGGGCATCGAGCCGGTCGCACGCGGTTTCCTCCAGTTCTACGACTTCGGGGATCAGCAGCGCTTGCGACGCGATGCCACCGCCGGCCATGCCGCGCCGCATCCGTTCCAATACGAGCCGTTCGTGCGCGGCATGCTGGTCGACGATCACCAGCCCGTCCTCGGCCTCGGCCACGATATAAGTCTTCGCGACCTGCCCGCGCGCTACACCGAGCGGGAAAGCGATTGTATCGGGCGGCGGGGCATAGGCCGGTTCGGCGCGGCCTTGTGGGGGCGGGGTGAAGAAGGTGCGGCGGGAGTCAGCCACACCCCTGCCCTGCGCCGTCATCCCGGCAAAAGCCGGGATCTCGTTGGCACTGGTCCCCGGCTGCATAAGGCCCCAGCTTTCGCCAAGGTGACGATCTGAAGGGGTCGGTTGGTGGAATTCGTGTGTCCACATCGCCAGCGCGGCCTCATCGGGCCGCTGCATACTGCGGTGTCCCGCCTCGCCAAGCGCCCGTTTCAGGCCGCTGACGATCAGCCCGCGCACCATCGCCGGGTCGCGAAACCGCACCTCGGTTTTCGCCGGGTGGACGTTCACATCGACCATGTCGCTCGGCACATCGAGGAACAGCGCCACGACGGCGTGCCGGTCGCGCGCCAGCACATCGGCATAGGCACCGCGCACCGCACCGGTCAGCAAGCGATCTTTCACGGGGCGGCCGTTGACGAACAAATATTGGTGATCGGCGATGCCGCGGTTGAAGGTCGGCAATCCCGCGACCCCGCCGAGCACAATCCCCTCGCGCTCAAGATCAACCGCGACGCTGTTGTCGATGAGCGCGCGATCGGTGAGTGCGGCCACCCGCGCGGGGCGATCAGCGGCAGCAGCGACGTTTAGAGCCTGCCGCCCGTCATGCTCAACCGTGAACGCGATTTCCGGGCGCGCCATCGCCAACCGCCGGATGACATCCATGCAGGCGGCATATTCCGCGCGTGGGCTGCGCAGAAATTTGCGCCGCGCCGGCACGCGTTCGAACAGCGCCTCCACCCGTACGCGCGTGCCCGGCGGCAGGCCGGCAGGGCCTTCGCTCGCAAGGACGCCATTGTCGACGATCCGCTGCCACCCTTCGCTACCGCGCACCCGGCTTTCCAGCGTCATCCGCGCAACGCTCGCGATCGAGGGCAAAGCCTCACCGCGAAAACCAAGCGTCGTTACCGCCTCGATCGCTTCATCGGGCATTTTCGAGGTCGCGTGACGTTCAAGCGCAAGCGCCATCTCGGCCGGGCTCATCCCCGATCCATCGTCGATCACCTCGACCAGATCGATGCCCCCGCCCGCGAGCCTGATCGCGACACGGGTGGCACCGGCATCGAGCGCGTTTTCAACGAGTTCCTTCAACGCGCTGGCGGGGCGTTCCACCACTTCACCGGCAGCGATACGATTGACGAGATGTTCGGGCAGTCGGCGTATTGACATGAGGGGCGCTCTAGCCCAATCGGCGGCATTCCGCGACCCGCATCAACAACCAACCAGAGCGTGGATTTTCCAAGCTTTGTCGGTTTCGAATAGGCATATTCGGTTGACGCCGGCAGCGAATCGTAAGTGCGAACTGCTGTTGCCGGAACGGGCGCAGCCATTGACGGGAATGCAGATGATTTTCTCGCGGTTTTTCAATTTGATGTCGCACGATATGGCGATTGATCTCGGCACGGCCAACACGGTCGTTTATCTCCGGGGCCGCGGCATTGTCCTCAACGAACCCTCAGTGGTGGCGGTCGAAACGATCAACGGCGTGAAGCGCGTCAAGGCGGTCGGCGACGACGCCAAGCTGATGATGGGCAAAACGCCCGACAGCATCCAGGCCATCCGGCCGCTGCGCGACGGCGTGATCGCTGACATCGATGTCGCCGAACAGATGATCAAGCATTTCATTCACAAGGTCCACGGCCAGCGGCGCTTCATGCGCTGGCCGCAAATCGTGATCTGCGTGCCGTCGGGCTCCACCTCGGTCGAGCGCCGCGCCATTCGCGATGCCGGGTCAAACGCCGGTGCCAGCCAGGTCTGGCTGATCGAAGAACCAATGGCCGCTGCAATCGGTGCTGGCATGCCCGTCACGGAGCCAATCGGGTCGATGGTCGTCGATATCGGCGGCGGTACCACCGAAGTCGCCGTGCTGTCGCTGCGCGGCCTTGCCTATACCACGTCAGTGCGCGTTGGGGGTGACAAGATGGACGAAGCCATCGTCTCCTATGTCCGCCGCAACCATAATCTGTTGATCGGCGAAGCAACTGCCGAGCGGATCAAGCAGGAAGTCGGCGTTGCCAAGGCGCCAGCAGACGGCATTGGCCAGACGATCCACATCAAGGGCCGCGATCTCGTCAACGGCGTGCCCAAGGAAATCACGATCAACCAGGGCCAGATCGCCGAAGCGCTCAGCGAACCCGTCGGCACGATCGTCGAAGGCGTCCGGATCGCGCTGGAAAACACCGCGCCAGAACTGGCCGCTGACATCGTCGATCAGGGCATTGTGCTTACCGGCGGCGGCGCGCTGCTGAAGGGCATTGATGAAGTGCTGCGCGACGAAACCGGCCTTCCCGTGACGATTGCCGACGATCCACTCACCTGTGTGGCCATGGGCACTGGCCGCGCCCTGGAAGACCCCGTCTTCCGCGGCGTGTTGTTGACGGCATAAGCGGGCGATAGCGTAGATGGCTCTGGCGTCGTCTCGTCCCCGGCGCCCCGGATTTTCACGGCGCGCGCAATATGGCCTGTTCATGGGCTATGTGGTGGC
>CAZYOU010000040.1:0-21539 GCA_964649315.1 uncultured Stakelama sp.
GCCCGCCTGCAAACATCCTTCGGCAATAGAGGCGATCACGCGTTCGGCCACTTCAGGCACCAGCTTCGCCGTCGCGTAATAATCGAGGAAGAACAGCGGCTCCGCACCCTGCACGATCAGATCATTCGCGCACATCGCGACCAGATCGATGCCGACCCCGTCATGCACATTGTGCTCGATCGCTAGTTTCAGCTTGGTGCCGACGCCGTCGTTGGCGGCGACGAGCAGCGGATCGACGAACCCAGCCGCCTTGAGATCGAAAAAACCGCCGAAACCGCCCAGGTCAGCATCAGCCCCCTTGCGCCGCGTTGCCTTCGCCATCGGGCCGATCGCGCGGACCAATGCGTTGCCGACCGCGATCGAAACGCCTGCCTGCGCATAGGTGTAGCCGCTCGGTTTGCCCGATTTGTCGTCATGTGGATCACTCATTGCTGCGGCCTAGCCATAACGCGCTTGGATTTCCACGCCTGCTTCGCCAAAAGGACGCCGACATGGCCATCTTTCGATCCCGTCTGCTGCCAACCACGCTCGCCATCGCCGCCTTGTCGGCAATGGGACTGGCGAGCGGCATCGGCGTCGCACAAGGCGACGGTAACAGCCGTGGGGGCGTGCCGGGCGGGTCTGGCAGTTTCGAAGTCGGCGGTGTTGACGTCGATGTGTCGGGCAAGAACGCCAATGCCGCGCGGCTTGCCGGGTGGCGGCTGGCGCAACGCAAGGGCTGGCAAATGCTGTCCCGCCGGATGGGCGGCGGAGGCGGCACCCTGTCTGATTCGGCGCTGGATGCGATCGTATCGGGCATCGTCGTTGAAAAAGAGCAGATCGGGCCGAATCGCTATATCGCCCGATTGGGGGTGATGTTCGATCGCAATCGGGCGGCGTCGATTCTGGGCGTTGCCGGCAGCCTGTCGCGGTCGCCGCCGATGCTGGTGCTGCCGATCGAATGGTCGGGCGGGGCACCGCGCGTGTTTGAGCAGCGAACCGACTGGCACGAAGCCTGGGCGCGGTTTCGCACGGGCAACAGCACGATCGATTATGTTCGCCCCTCAGGCACTGGCCCTGATGCGCTGCTGCTGAACGCGGGGCAGATCAACCGACCGAGTCGCGGCTGGTGGCGGATGGTGCTTGAACAATATGGCGCATCGGATGTGCTGATCCCGATTGTTCACCTGTACCGGCAATATCCTGGCGGGCCGATCGTCGGGCATTTTCAGGCGCGGTTCGGACCGGATAACCGCCTGTTGACGCGTTTTTCGCTGCGCGTCGGCAGTGGCGATGCGCTGCCCGCGTTGCTCGACGCGGGCATCAAGCGGATTGACCAAGCCTATCAGAATGCGCTGTCGGCCGGGGTGCTTCGCGTCGATCCCGGCCTGCGGTTCCGCCCGCCGGGCCTCGACGAGGAAGACGAGGAAGTCGACGATCAGTCGCTCGCAGGCGACGAAGCTGTGGTCGTGGATGGCGGTGCGGGCACCATTTCGGTGCAATTCGATACCCCCGGTTCGTCAGCAGTCGAGACGACTGAACGCATGCTGCGCGGCATTCCCGGCGTGCGATCGGCGATCACCACCAGCCTCGCGCTTGGGGGCATTTCGGTGATGCGGGTCGGCTATGATGGCGATGTCGCTGCGCTGAAGGTCGCGCTGGAAGCACGCGGTTGGCAAGTCACGCTGAGGTCGGGCGCGATTCGCATTCAGCGGGCACGCACACCGTTGCCGCAACCCAATGTGCAGGCCGAAAACGCGACGGCGGGATGAAGCAGCTTTCCCTGCCGTTGCCCTATCCGGCGGATGCCCGCGAGGACGAATTTCTGATCAGCGAATCGAACGAGCGCGCCGCTCAGTCGCTGAAACGCTGGGGCGCGTGGCCGGTGATGGCTGCCATGCTGGTCGGTCCGCGCAAATCGGGGCGCAGCCTGCTGGCGCGTATTTTTGCAGCGCAGAGCGGCGGTACCACGATCGATGATGCCGAACGGGCGAACGAGACGACCATTTTTCATGCCTGGAACGCCGCGCAAGCCAGTCGCCGCCCGCTGCTGATCGTCGCTGATGCGCCGCCGCCGATGTGGGACGTGACCTTGCCCGATCTTCGATCGCGACTGGCAGCAACACCGATCCTGACGCTCCATTCGCCGGACGATTCGCTGATGGAGGCGCTGTTCGCGCGCGAATTTTCCCGGCGCGGGCTCGATGCGCGGCCAGAACTGCTGCAATGGCTGGTTGCGCGGGTCGAACGCAGCCATGTCGCGCTGTTGCGGGCGGTCGACGCGCTTGATCAGGAGATTGGGCAGAGCCGCAAACGCTTGTCGATTCCGCTCGCACGGGGCACATTGGCACCGCTGGGCCTGATCGTCGATCGCGCCGTCCCAGGGAACGTTTTCACAGGGAATGATGCCGCATGAACCGCCCCGCCCATATCGCGGAAGTCGATGATGACGATTTGTTCGTCGGCACCAGCGCTGGTGACCGCTATTTCAACCGTGAACTATCGTGGTTGGCCTTTAATCGCCGCGTGCTGGAGGAAGCGTGCAACCCTGCGCATCCCTTGCTGGAGCGGCTGCGGTTCCTGTCGATTTCGGGGTCGAACCTCGACGAGTTTTTCATGGTGCGCGTCGCCGGGCTGAAGGGACAGCAGCTGCAGGATGTCGACCGGTTGTCGGCTGATGGCCTGAACTCAAGCCAGCAATTGACCGCCATCGTGGCGGGTGCCGATGCGTTGGTCGAAAGCCAGCGCAATGTGTGGCGCGAGCTGCGCCGCCTGCTCGGCGAAACCGGTATCGATGTGCTCGGCTCGCGGATGATTGACGATGCCCTGTCGCCCGCTGATCTGGCCTGGCTCGAAACCCATTTCCGCGAACAGATTTTCCCGATCCTCACCCCGCAGGCGCTCGATCCGGCACACCCTTTCCCGTTCATGCCCAATAAGGGGCTGGCGGTGATGTTCGATCTGGTCCGCCTGTCGGACGATCAACCGATCCAGGAACTCGTCATGCTGCCGGCGCCAATGCCGCGCTTTGTGCGCGTGCCGGGGGAGGGCGCGCGGTACATCGCGGTCGAATCGCTGGTGAAGCGCTTCTCGTCAGTGATCTTTCCGGGGTACCGGGTGATCGGTGCTGCCGAATTCCGGGTTCTGCGCGACAGCGATATCGAGATTGAGGAAGAGGCGGAGGATCTGGTTCGCTATTTCGCCAACGCGATCAAGCGGCGGCGGCGCGGACGGGTGATCCGGCTCGAACTCGAATCGGGGATGCCCGAACAGCTAAGCGCCGCCCTGCGTGCCGAACTGGGCGGGGCCGATGCGTTCGTGACGGACGGTGCGGCGTTTCTCGGTGTGGGTGACCTGGAGGCGGTGGTTGACGAGGACCGGCCCGATCTGAAATTTCCGCCCTATTCACCGCGCTTCCCGGAGCGGATCCGCGAATATAGCGGCGATTGCTTTGCGGCGATCAAGGCGAAGGACATTGTCGTCCACCACCCCTATGAAAGCTTCGACGTTGTGCTTGCCTTCCTGCGTCAGGCGGCAAGCGACCCCGATGTCGTCGCGATCAAGCAGACGCTCTACCGCGCCGGCAAGCAGCCCGCCGTCATCAACGCGTTGATCGCTGCTGCCGAGGCGGGCAAGTCAGTCACCGCGGTCGTGGAGCTGAAGGCGCGTTTCGATGAGGAGCAGAACCTGCTCTGGGCGTCTGCCCTCGAACGCGCCGGGGTGCAGGTGGTCTACGGTTTCATGGAGTGGAAGACCCACGCCAAGGTATCGATGGTCGTGCGCCGCGAGGGCGGGCAATACC
Source organism: uncultured Stakelama sp. (assembly GCA_964649315.1). Classification (GTDB taxonomy): domain Bacteria; phylum Pseudomonadota; class Alphaproteobacteria; order Sphingomonadales; family Sphingomonadaceae; genus Sphingomonas. Next base: position 3,782 of record CAZYOU010000040.1, read on the forward strand.
GCACCTACTGCCATTTCGGCACGGGCAACTATCACCCGATTACCGCGAAAATTTACACCGATCTCAGCTTTTTCACCGCCGACCCCCGGATCGGGCGCGATGCAGCGCAGATGTTCAATTATGTGACCGGCTATGTCGAACCGGAGAATATGACGCTGGTCAGCCTGTCGCCGCGCGATCTGCGCAAGCGGCTGGTCGATTGTATCGATGACGAGATCGCCTTTGCCCGGGCGGGCAAGCCGGGCTCCATTTGGGCGAAGATGAACTCGCTGGTCGATCCTGCTGTGATCGAGAAACTCTATGAGGCGAGCAATGCCGGGGTGGAGATCGACCTGATCATTCGGGGCATTTGTTGCCTGAAGCCGGGCGTGCCCGACATGTCGGAGCATATCCGCGTCAAATCGGTGATCGGTCGTTTTCTGGAGCACAGCCGCATCTGGGCATTCGGTAACGGCAAGGCATTGCCGAACGATAATGCGAAGGTCTTCATTTCATCCGCCGATGCGATGCCGCGCAATTTCGATCGTCGGGTGGAATATCTGCTGCCGATCGAAAACAAGACGGTGCACGATCAAGTGCTCGATCAGGTGATGGTCGCCAATCTGATCGATAACGAGCAAAGCTGGGTATTACAGGCGGATGGCAGCTATGTGCGGGTTGATCCCGGTGCCCGGCCATTCAACCTGCACCGCTATTTCATGACCAATCCGTCGCTGTCGGGGCGTGGTGCTGCGCTGCAAAGCAGGGATTCGGTGCCGAAATTGTCGCTTCGGCGGCGTCATTAATGCTCACTCGCGCGTTCTGACCTGATGGCCACCCTGCTTTTCCGCAAACCGAAAGTCGATGGGATCGCGGAACCGCGCACCGCGATTATCGATATCGGCTCGAATTCGATCCGTCTGGTCGTGTATCAGGGGCCAGCGCGCCTGCCCGCGATCCTGTTCAACGAAAAGGTGATGGCGGGGCTGGGGCGCGGCTTTGCCGAGACGGGGGCAATCGACGCGGAAGCGTTGCGGGTCGCGCGGATCGCGCTTGCCCGATTTGCGGCGCTGGCCCGCGAGATGGAGGTGACTCGGCTCCGCACGGTCGCGACCGCAGCGGTGCGCGATGCGACCAATGGCGATGTGCTGCTGGCGGATGCGCGCGCGCTGGGACTTGAGGTCGAATTGCTGAGTGGCGAGCAGGAGGCGCTTGGCGCTGGGTTTGGCGTGCTTTCCGCCATTCCGCTCGCAGATGGGATCGTCGGCGATTTGGGCGGCGGCAGTCTGGAACTGGTGCGCGTTTCGAATGGCGAAGTGCATGAGCGTGCCTCGTTCCCGCTCGGTGTGTTGCGGCTTGGGGCGCTGCGGTCAAAAGGGCTGCGATCCTTTGATCGGCGGGTCGGGGCGATGATCGAACACGCTGGATGGACCGGCAAGGGCGCCGGATTGCCGCTCTATCTCGTCGGTGGATCGTGGCGCGCGCTGGCGCGGCTCGATATGCACATTACCGGTTATCCGCTGCCGGTGCTGCATGAATATGAAATGGCCCCTGCGGCCATCACGCGGAACGGGCGCACACTGAGCCACATCGCCAAGGGCAAGTTGCGCGCGATTACAACGCTGTCCTCGGCGCGCGTGCCGACGCTGGGTGACGCAAATGCACTGCTTGGTGTGCTGCTGCGCCATCTGGGCGCGCGCACGACGATCGTCTCGGCATTCGGGTTGCGCGAGGGGCTGTTGTTTGGGGCGCTATCGCCGGAGGAGCAGGTACAGGACCCGCTGATTGTCGCCGCACGCGACGAAGGTAGACGGCTGGGCCGCTTTGCCGAGCATGGCGATCTGCTCGACGGCTGGATCGCGCCGCTATTCGCAGGTGAGCCGCCGCACGTCGCAAGGCTACGTCATGCGGCCTGCCTGCTCGCCGATGTCGGCTGGCGCGCCAACCCCGAATTTCGTGCCGAACGCGGTGTCGAAATCGCGCTTCACGGTAACTGGGTGGCGATCGACGCGCATGGCCGCGCCTTGCTGGCGCAGGCGTTGTTCACCTCGCTCGGCGGTGGCACCGATGCTACGCCGTTGATCCCTCAACTCGCAACCGCGGCGGATTTCAAGCGCGCCACCGCTTGGGGGCTGGCCATGCGGCTTGGCCAGCGGATGAGCGGCGGGCTGGCCGGGCCACTCCAGCGATCGCGGATCGATGATGACGGCACGGCCGTGGCGCTTACTTTTGAGCCGGGCGATAGCGCGCTGTACAGCGAAGCAGTGGAGCGCCGCCACAAGGCGCTGGCGAATGCGCTGGGCCGACAAGTGGCGGTGCGGGGCTAGCAAATTCATGATGTGCGCGTCGATTTGAGCGGTCGATGCGTTGCAGCAATCATGAACGCTGCATCGCTGCTGCCCGATCCCTATATCATGATGCTTACTGGCTTTGGGGTGCTGACCGCGCTGGTGGTGTGGTTGCCGCTGGCCTTGCGCAAGATGCCGCTTTCGCTGCCGATCGTGTGCATTGCCCTTGGCATGGCGATATTCTGGCTGCCGCAAGTTACGCTCAAGCCGTTGCCAATGACCTATCCTCTGATCACGGAGCGGTTCGCCGAATTCGTCGTCATTATCGCGCTGATGGGGGCAGGGCTGAAGATCGACCGGGTGTTTCACTGGCGCGCCTGGGGTGTGACTTGGCGGTTGCTTGCGATCACGATGCCGCTCAGCATTGCGGGAATAGCGGTGCTCTCTGCCTGGGGGCTGGGTCTGTCTTGGGCGATGGCGCTGCTGCTTGCGGCCAGCCTTGCGCCTACCGATCCCGTGCTGGCGGCCGACGTGCAGGTGGGGCCGCCGCGATCGGGTGAGGAGGATGAAGTTCGGTTTGGTCTGACGTCAGAAGCCGGGCTGAACGATGGGCTGGCGTTCCCCTTCGTACACTTGGCAATCCTGCTCGCGACTGCCGCTGCCGCCGGCAAACCCTGGCTGGGCGAGTGGCTGGGCTTTCACGTCATCTGGGAAACGGTGGTGGGGATCGGCGCTGGCTGGCTGATCGGGCGGGCCTTTGGCTGGCTGACCTTTCACGTGCCGGCCGACTCCAAGCTGGTGCAGACGGGCGACGGCCTGATCGCGCTGGCGGCGACGTGCGTGTCGTACGGCTTGACCGAGTTCGTCCATGGCTATGGCTTTCTCGCCGTGTTCATCACCGCGCTTACGTTTCGCGCGACACACCGCGAGCATGACTTTCATCACGAAATGCACGACGTAACCGAACAGATCGAGCGGCTGGCGATGATGGTGATGTTGCTGTTGTTCGGGGGTGCGCTGGTCAGCGGGCTGCTGTCATCGGTGACATGGGTGGATATCGGCGTCGCGCTCGTCATCCTGCTCGTGATCCGCCCGCTGGCCGGATTGATCGGGATGATTGGCCTGAATGTCGACCGAACGGAGAAGCTGACCCTCGCCTTTTTCGGCATTCGCGGGGTCGGTTCGATCTATTACCTCGCCTATGGGCTCAACCATGTCGATTATGCCGGTGGGGAAAGGCTGTGGGGCTTCGTCGGCCTGGTCATCGTGTTTTCGATCGTGCTGCATGGGTTGACCGTCACACCCGTGATGCGCTCGCTCGATCGGCAGCAGGGCAGGGATCCCGATCGCGAAAATCCGTCAGAGGAAGCTGCAGCAATTCCGGCGGCAACCGCCGCTTAAACCTCGTCCTCGGCGCGCGTCATCTTTAGCTTGCCGTTCTTGACCGCAAACGCCAGCCGCCCCTCGACCAGCGCGAGCGCATCGCGGCCGAATTGTTCAAAGCGCCATCCTTCCAGAATCGCCAGACCCTCGCGCTGCCCGGCGGCCAGCGCTTCCAGCTCCTCGGTGCGGGCGAGCAGCTTGGCGGCTACATCGATGTCGCGTGCGCGGATTTTGAGCAGCAGCTTGAGCAGATCGGCGACTAGCGCGCCTTCCTTGCCGTTGCCGGGCTTGCGATCATCACGCGCGGGCATTTCGGCGGCGCTCATCGGCTTGGCGACCTCAAGTGCGGCCATCAGGCGCGCGCCGATATCGTTATTGGCCCAGGCGGGCGAAAGCCCGCGCACCCGCGCCAGATCAGCCTGTTTCTTGGGCGGGGTCCCGGCCAGATCGGCAAGTGTTTCATCCTTGATGATGCGCCCGCGCGGCAAATCCTTTGATTGTGCTTCAAGCTCGCGCCATTTCGAAAGGGCTTTCAGCCGCCCCAGTACGTCAGGCTTGCGACCCGCGATCCGCACCCGCCGCCACGCTTCTTCGGGATCGTTTTCATAGTTGGCGGGATTGGCGATCCGCTCCATTTCCTGATCGAGCCAGGCGCCGCGCCCGGTTTTGCGCAGCCGTTCAAGCATCTTGGGGAAAATCGTCGACAGATGCGTCACGTCACCGATCGCATATTCGATCTGGCGCTTGTCGAGCGGGCGGCGGCTCCAGTCGGTAAAGCGCGCACCCTTGTCGACGCTGATCCCCAGATAGCTCTCAACGAGGTTCGAATAACCGATCTGCTCGCCTTGCCCCAGCGCCATTGCCGCGACCTGACTATCGAACAGCGGAAAGGGCGTTTTGCCGGTCAGGTTATAGACGATCTCGATATCCTGCCCACCGGCGTGGAAAACCTTCAGCACCTCGTCATTCTCGGTCAGCAGATCGAGCAAAGGCTTGAGGTCGATGCCGGGTGCCATCGGGTCGATGGCGGCGGCCTCGTTCGCATCGGCGATCTGGATGAGGCACAGTTCGGGCCAATAGCTGTTTTCGCGCATGAACTCGGTATCGACCGCGACGAACGGCGATTGTGAGAGGCGGTGGCAGAGATTGGCGAGGGTCGCGGAATCGTCGATCAGGTCATGAATGTGCATCCATGACGCCATAACGAGAGTCGCCCGTCTTGACAAAGCCGGGGTTGGCGGGGAAGCGCGAGCCATTCATTTGATCGTCATCCCGGCGAAAGCCGGGATCTCTGCGTTGCTGGCGCCGCCTGTGAAGGCAGGAGATCCCAGCGTTCGCTGGGATGACATTGCAGAGAAGAATTTGACTGATGCACGCCTATCGCACCCACACCTGCGCTGAGCTCCGTTCCGAACATGTCGGCCAGCAGGTCCGCGTGTCGGGCTGGGTCCACAAAAAGCGCGATCATGGCGATCTCGTCTTCATCGATCTGCGCGATCATTATGGCATCACCCAGATCGTCACCGATGTGAGCGGCCCGGCCTTTGCCGTGATCGAGCGGCTGAAGAACGAAAGCGTCGTCACGATCACGGGCACCGTCACTGCGCGTGCGTCCGAAGTGGTGAACCCGAACCTGCCGACCGGCGCGATCGAAATCCGCGCAACCGAGGCGGTGATCCAAAGCCATGCGCAGGAACTGCCGATGCCAGTGGCGGGCGATGCCGAATATCCCGAGGATATCCGCCTGCGCTACCGCTTCCTCGATTTGCGGCGGGAGCGGCTGCATGCCAACATCCTGCTGCGCTCACACGTGATCTCGTCGTTGCGGCAGCGGATGATCGGCCAGGGCTTTACCGAGTTTCAAACGCCGATCCTGACCGCGTCGTCGCCCGAGGGCGCACGCGATTACCTCGTGCCCAGTCGCGTGCATCCCGGCAAATTCTATGCGCTGCCGCAGGCACCGCAGATGTTCAAGCAGCTGCTGATGGTCGCCGGGTTCGACCGTTACTTTCAGATCGCGCCGTGTTTCCGTGATGAGGATGCGCGCGCCGATCGCTCGCCCGGCGAATTTTACCAGCTCGATTTCGAGATGAGCTTCGTCACGCAGGATGACGTGTTCGCGGCCATCGAACCCGTGCTGCACGGCGTGTTTGAGGAATTCGCCGACTGGCAGGGTAAGGGCCGCACGGTCAGCGCGCTGCCGTTCCGCCGTATTCCTTATCGGGAATCGATGCTGAAATATGGCAACGATAAGCCCGATCTGCGCAACCCGTTGCTGATCACCGATGTGTCGGCGCATTTCGAGGGGTCAGGCTTTGGTCGCTTTGCCTCGATGGTGGCTGAGGGGAGCGTTGTCCGCGCGATCCCGGCACCAGCGACGGCGGAAAAGAGCCGCAAATTCTTCGACGACATGAACGCCTGGGCGCAGGCAGAGGGCTTTCCGGGCCTTGGCTATGCGACGCAGAAGCAAGGCGTGTTCGGCGGGCCGATCGCGAACAACCACGGGCAGGAAGGCATGAAGGCGATCGCCGATGTGCTGGGCCTTGGCCCCGATGACGGCATTTTCTTTGCTGCCGGCAAGGAAGCACAGGCGGCCAAGCTGGCCGGACTGGCGCGCACCCGTGTTGCCGAACAGCTCGAGCTGATCGACCAGCGCCGCTTCGAATTCTGCTGGATCGTCGATTTCCCGATGTTCGAATATGACGAGGACGCCAAGAAGATCGATTTCAGCCACAACCCTTTCAGCATGCCGCAAGGCGAGCTGGAAGCGCTGGAAACCAAGGATCCGCTCGACATTCTGGCCTATCAGTATGACATCGTCTGCAACGGCGTTGAGTTGTCGTCGGGGGCGATCCGGAACCACCGGCCTGAAATCATGTACAAGGCATTCGAGATCGCCGGGTACAGTCAGGCTGATGTCGATCGCGATTTTGCCGGCATGATCAACGCGTTCAAGTTCGGCGCGCCGCCGCATGGTGGCTCGGCCCCCGGTGTCGACCGTATCGTCATGCTGCTTGCCGACGAGCCGAACATCCGGGAGGTCATCACCTTCCCGATGAACCAGAAGGCGGAAGATCTGATGATGGGGGCCCCGAACTTCGCGACGCCAAAGCAGTTGCGAGAACTTAATATCCGCACCGTAGAGGTTGCAGCGCCAAAGCCATCCGCATAGCCCAACGGGCTCGGGGCGACGTTGAGGGTAAGGGGAACGATGCTCGACCACCAGTTGCAACCGCCCGAACCGACGGCGCTCGTGCGCAGCCTGGGGGTGGTTGGGGTGTTGTTCCTGACGCTGTCGCTGACGAGCCCGGTATCGTCGCTGTTCGTGATCGTACCCGGTATGCTGCGCGCGGCGGGCACGGGTGCCATCTGGGCGATGTTGCTGGCCGGTATGGTCTGTGTGGCAACCGCCTATATCTATGCCGAACTGTCGTCGAAATGGCCGGTTGCGGGCGGCGAATATGTGATGGTGGCGCGGACGCTGGGGCCGCTGCCCGGGTTCGTGATGCTGGGCGTCAATGTGTTCAACAACATCCTTTTTCCCCCCGCACTCGCGCTGGGGCTGGCGGCGATATTGGGGATGGTGGTGCCCGGTATTCCCGCCGTGCCGCTGGCGGTGGCCGTGATCGCGGGCGCGATGCTGGTTGCGGTGCTTGAAATCCGTGTGAATGCCTGGGTCACAGGCGTCTTTCTGCTGGTCGAGGTGCTGGCGGTGGTGGCCGTCGTCTGGCTGGGGTTCGGCAATGTTGTCCGGCCGCTGGCAGACATGCTTGCCGACCCGGTAATGCTCGCCGCAAATGGTGCCACGCTGGAGCCTGCGTCCGCCGCATCGATGGGGCTCGCTGCATCGATCGGCATTTTTGCGCTGAATGGCTACGGCGCGGCGGTCTATTTCGGGGAGGAAATGCACGAAGCCCCGCGCAAGATTGCGCAGGCGATTTTCTGGGCCGTCGGGCTGACGTTGATGCTAGAAATCGTGCCGATGCTCGCGCTGCTGGCGGGTGCGCCCGAGTTGAAGGCGGCCCTAGCCAGCGATGATCCGTTCGGGTTGCTGGTGCAGATGCGCGCGGGCGACACCGCGGCTGCCTGGGTGTCGATCGGTGTGGCGACCGCGGTCGTCAACGCCATCATTGCGAGCATCCTTGCTTGCGCGCGCTTTTTCTACGGTACCGCCCGCGATCGCTGCTGGGGCCGACCGATGGATGCCTGGCTGGCGGCAATCCATCCGCGCTTTGCGTCGCCGTGGATCGGTACGCTGATCGCTGGCGGGGCAGGGATCGCCTGCTGCTTCGTGCCGCTGGAGTTGCTGCTGGTGCTCAGCGGCACCGGGCTGGTGGTGATCTATGCCGGGGTTGCGCTTGCGATGATCGCGGGCAGGCGCAGCGGCACGCTGGCCGATGCGCCGTTCAAGAGCCCGTTTTACCCGTTGATGCCCATCGTCACGCTGATAGCGCTGGGGTATATTGTCTGGCTGAACTGGCTGGATATCGAGGAGGGGCGACCGGGATTGTTGATGACGGGCGCGCAGATTGGCTTGTCGGTCCTCTATTATCTGCTTGTGTTGCGTCGCCGGGGGGCGTGGAGCGTTCATGTTCCAGACCTTGCCCCTGATCTGGTGAAAGCAAAGCCCGTATGACGATCAACCTGACCGATTATGAAACCGGCGCCAAATATGCCGGCGATTACGACGCCGATCTGGCGAAACTGCAGGAACGGCTGTCGCACATCCAGGCGGCGCATATCTGCCACCAGAAGCGCGCCGTGATTGTGTTCGAGGGTTGGGATGCGGCGGGCAAGGGCGGCATCATCCAGCGGCTGACCGCCGAATGGGATCCGCGCTATTTTCAGGTCTGGCCAATCGCTGCGCCGAACCCCGATGAGAAAGCCCGGCATTTCCTGTGGCGGTTCTGGCAGCGGCTGCCGCGCGACGGCGACATATCGGTGTTCGACCGCAGCTGGTACGGGCGTGTGCTCGTGGAGCGGATTGAGGGCTATGCCAGCGAGGCCGACTGGCGGCGCGGCTATGATGAGATCAACGAATTTGAGGCGCAACAGGCCGATTCGGGCACGACGATCGTCAAGCTGTTCATTCACGTGACGCAGGAGTCGCAGGATGAGCGGTTGAAGGACCGGCTCGATCACCCGTGGAAGCGCTGGAAGACCGGGCTCGACGATTACCGCAATCGCGCGCGGCGTAACGATTATCTCGATGCGATCGCCGAAATGTTCCGCCGCACCGATACCCGCTGGGGGCCGTGGCAGGTGATTGACGGCAATAACAAAAAAGCCGGGCGGATTGCGGCACTGAAGCATATCGCCGAGCGGCTTGAGGCATCGGTGCCGATGGATCCGCCGCGGCTGGACCCGGAGCTCGAGAAAGTCGCCCGCAAGGCGCTTGGTCTGGGTTAGCAACGCGCTGATGTCGCAGCGGCCGCACATCCTGCACCTGCATTCCAGCTTCGATCTGGGCGGCAAGGAGGCGCGCGCCGTTCGGCTGATGAACGCCTGGGGCGACCGGGTGCGGCACACGATCGTGTCGGGCGTGCCGGATGCCCTTGGCGCGCGGGGCGCGATTGCGGCGGGCGTTCCCTATGAAATCGCGCAGGACCCGCCACCGCTGACGGGCCGTCCTTCGGTAACGCGGTACGAGGCAATTGCGCGGTATATGCGCCGGTTCGATCTGGTGCTGACCTATAATTGGGGTGCGATCGACGGGGTGATGGCGCGGCGTGTGTTCGGCAAGGGCGTGCCGCCGCTGATCCATCACGAGGACGGCTTTAACGAAGACGAAGCGGGCGGGCTGAAGGCGGAACGCAACGCTTATCGCCGTCTTGCACTCGGGGCGACATATGCGCTGGTCGTGCCGTCGCGCATTCTGGAGGGGATCGCACTCGGCACGTGGAAACAGCCCTCCACGCGCGTCCACCGCATCGTCAACGGTATCGCGGTCGATCGCTATGCTGCCAAACCGGATGCCCGCGCGATTCCTGGCTTCCGGCGCAAGCCCAGTGACATCGTGATCGGCACGCTGGCCGGGCTGCGCGCCGTGAAAGATTTACCGATGCTGGTGCGCGCGGCGGGCGGACTTTCAGGCCGATTTCAGCTGGTCATCGTGGGGGAGGGGCCCGAACGCGCGACCATCCAGCAGGCGGCAATGGCGATGGGCATCGCCGATCGGCTGCACCTGCCGGGGTTTCTGCCTGACCCGAGCCGATTCATGGGTCTGTTCGATATCTTCGCTTTATCGTCTCATAGTGAACAATTCCCGATATCGGTCGTTGAGGCGATGGCGGCCGGATTACCGATTGCTGCGCCCCCGGTCGGCGATGTGCCGGTGATGGTCTCGGCCGCGAACCAGCCGGTGATTTGTACAACGCGTGGAGAGGTTTACCTGCGCGACGCAATGCAGATGCTCGTGAACGACACCGATATGCGCCGGGCGGTTGGCGATGCGAACCGTGTGCTGGCACGCGCCGAATATGGCGAAGACGTGATGATGGGCCGCTATGCGCGCCTCTATAATGCCGCAATGGGCAAAGCGGGAATCCTGCCCGAAACCGGTTGCTGAGTCGCAATTTGCTCGCACGCCGCGTCGCTTTCGGTATACCGCTCGTTACGTAACGTAACTTGTTTTGATGGAGAGAGTAGCGTGTTCAAGGGCGTGAAGCCGATCATCTATGGCGGGCACGAAGTGTGGCCGCTGGTGGAGGGGGGCAAGGGAGTAGCCGCGACCAATCACGCCAGCGCGGGCGCATGGGCAGCCGCCGGGGGAATCGGCACCGTTTCCGCCGTCAATGCCGACAGTTATGATGCCGACGGCGTCGTGATCCCACAAATCTATCACGCCTCTACCCGGGTCGAACGCCACGAAGAACTCATCCAATACGCCATCGACGGCGCTGTCGAGCAGGTGCGCCGCGCGTTCGAGATCGCCGGCGGCAAGGGCGCGATCAATATCAATGTGCTGTGGGAAATGGGCGGCGCGCAGCGCATTCTGCACGGTGTGCTGGAGCGCACGCGGGGGATGGTTTCGGGCGTCACCTGCGGCGCGGGGATGCCGTACAAGCTTTCCGAAATCGCGGCATCCTACGAAGTCAGCTATCTGCCGATCATCAGTTCGGCCCGCGCCTTTCGTGCCCTGTGGAAACGTGCTTATTCAAAGGCTTCGGACTGGCTTTCTGCGGTGGTGTATGAAGACCCGTGGCTGGCGGGCGGCCATAACGGCCTGTCCAATGCCGAGGATCCGCGCAAACCCGAGGACCCCTATCCGCGCGTGAAGGCGCTGCGCGAAACGATGCGCGAGGGCGGCATTTCGGACGATGTGCCGATCGTGATGGCCGGCGGCGTCTGGTATCTGCGTGACTGGAGTAACTGGATCGACAATCCGGAGCTCGGCACGATCGCGTTCCAGTTCGGCACCCGCCCGCTGCTGACGCAGGAAAGCCCAATCCCGCAGGGCTGGAAGGACAAGCTGACCCAGATCGAGGAAGGCGAGGTGCTGCTGCACCGCTTCTCACCGACCGGTTTTTATTCAAGTGCGGTGCTCAATCCGTTTCTGCGCAATCTCGAAGCGCGATCGGAACGACAGATTCCCTATTCGACCGAAGCGGCGGGGGATCACCAGTTCCAGCTCGATGTCGGCGTGCGGGGCAAGAATTTCTGGGTGACCAAGGGCGATCTGTTGCGCGCACGCGCTTGGTATGGTGCGGGTTTCACCGATGCGCTGAAGACCCCGGACAACACGCTGGTGTTCGTGACGGCCGCCGAAAAGGCGATCATCCGCAAGGACCAGTCGGATTGCATGGGCTGCCTGAGCCACTGTGCCTTTTCGTCATGGATGGACAGCGAGACCTACACGACGGGTCGCCTCGCCGATCCGCGCAGTTTCTGCATCCAGAAAACGCTGCAGGACATCGCCCATGGCGGCGACACCGACCAGAATCTGATGTTCGCCGGGCATGGCGCGTATAACTTCAAGAAAGACCCGTTTTATTCGAACGGTTTCGTGCCCACGGTAAAGCAGCTGGTCGACCGGATTCTGACGGGGGATTGAAAGGCGGGCGCTTCCCCGGAAGCTGCCCGCCCAGATCGTTAGTTATAGTGGACGGAGCGCATTTCGCGGCTAGCTTCCTCGGTCACCGTGCCGTCGAATACCCGCGTCGTAAACGCTGCACCAAGACGGCGCGCCTCTTCAGGGAAATAGTCCTGCGCGAAGCGTTCGGCGTCTTCCAGAGTATCGAATTCATAAAAGCCGCCGACCGAATTGTTGCGGTGCCCGCTGAGCCACGTCTTGTTGTTCAGCCCCGGCTGTTTGAGCAGTGTCGGGTTGAGCTCGCGCCACGGTGCCTGATCAAAGGGCACTGACAGTTGGACTTCGGTGTAGACAAATGCCTTTCCCATCGCGGGTCTCCAAACGTCGCACCGGCGGAATTGCCGGTGCGATATATTTGCGATATAACGATCGCTATGTGGTAGATAAATAACGATCGTTATGTTGTCAAACGAATTCCACCGAAAGGATCAATGATGCCGCATCCCGTTGGAAAGAAGGAAGAAGGGCGGGCCCGGCTGCTTGCTGGCGCGGGGCGCAGCTTTCGCGCATTTGGCTTTGGTGGGGTTGGAGTCGACGGCATCGCCAAGGAATCTGGCGTTACCTCAGGCGCGTTTTATGCCCATTTCCCGTCCAAGGCCGCGGTGTTCGAAGAAGTCGTCACGATCGGGCTCGCTGATCTCGCGGCGGGCATTCGCGGGTTCCGTACCGACGGCGCGGGATGGGCAGAACGGTTGGTGAATTTCTATCTCGATGCGCGCCTCACCTGCGACATTCGCGAAAGTTGTGCGCTTCAGTCGCTGACAGCCGAAGCGGCGCGAGGAGCAGAGGAGGTCCGCTTGGGCTTTGGCGAAGGGTTTGATCTTGCGGTTCAGGCGTTGACCGCGCCAGATGATGCCGATCCGCTCGATCATGACGTGGCCATTGCGCTGCTGTCGCTGCTCTCCGGCGGCGTGACTATTGCCCGGGCACTGCCCGATGATGCGGCGCGGGCTGCCGTTGCCGTTGCGGTGCGGCGTGCGGCACTAAAGTTGATCGACCATGCGCGCGAGGGTGAGCCGCTGTCACCCGCCGATCGCGCGTCAGTCGGTCATTCGGGGCCGGGCGCGCAGGATGATGATGATCGCAAGTGACAGCAACAGGATCGCGCTTGCCTCGAACACGATGTTTTCGGGTTTCATGTCCTTACCTTGCAGCACGATCAGCCGGGCAAGCGCGGTGATGGCGATGAAGATCGGGTAGACGAACGGCGCGACGGAACCGCGCCCGTTATAGAATACCGCGATCATGCTGATCACCTCGGTATAGAGGAACATCAGCAGGATATCGGCGAGCGTGATCGTCTGGGCGATGACGACCGAATTCACTTCGCGGGCGACCGCACCCAGCGTCAGGAGCGCGATGATGATCAGCAATCCGTGCTCGATCAGCGTGAACCCGGCGAGCGTCAGCGTGCGCATCCGGGACTCGGTAACGTCGTCGTCTGGTCCTGGCATCGGCATGTGATCGCTCCCCTTGCTGCGGCGCTCGGCCCGCAATGCCGTCAGACCCAGCCCTCCAGCACCTGATCGGGCGGGCGGTGGCCGTCGGCCCAGACGCGGATGTTGGTGATCACCTTGTCGCCGGTTGCCATCCGCCCTTCGAAAGTCGCGGAGCCCATATGCGGCAGCATCACGACATTGGGGAGTGCAAGCAAGCGGGGGTCGATCTGCGGTTCGTGTTTCCAAACGTCGAGCCCGGCCCCGGCAAGCCGACCCGCCTCAAGCGCATCGACCAGCGCGTCTTCATCGACAATCCCCCCGCGTGCCGCGTTGATAAGGAAAACATGTGGCCGCATCAGCGCGATTCGGCGGGCATCGATCAGCCCCTCGCTGTCGGCATTGCGCGGGGTGTGGATCGTCAGAATGTCGATCGCCGCCAGCATGGCATCGAGCGAATCGTGCCAGGTTGCGCCCAGTTCTTCCTCAAGCACGGCGGGGAGACGGTGGCGGTTATGATAATGGATCGACAGGCCAAAGGCGCGGGCGCGGCGGGCAACCGCCTGGCCGATGCGGCCCATGCCGATGATGCCCAGCGCCTTGCCGCCGATCCGGTGGCCGAGCATCCCGCCGGGGCTCCATCCCTTCCACTGGCCTGACCGGACGAGCTTTTCACCCTCTGCCAGCCGACGCGGAACGGAGACGATCAGCGCCATCGTCATGTCGGCAGTGTCTTCGGTGAGGACGCCGGGGGTGTTAGTGACGATAATACCGCGCGCGCGCGCTGCTTTCAGCGCGATATGGTTCACGCCAGCGCCGAAATTGGCGATCAATCGCAATCGCTCGCCCGCACCCTCGATCAGCCCTGCGTCGATATCATCGGTAACGGTGGGTACCAGCACGTCGCAATCGGCCATCGCTGCCGCCAGCTGATCGCGCGTCATAGGAATATCGGCGCGGTTATTGCTCGTGTCGAACAGCTGTTCCATCCGGTCCATCACCGGATCGGAAAGCTCGCGCGTGACGATCACCTTGGGATGGGGCACCTTTGGCATGGAGCTTCTCATTTCGGGGAGCGTCTCATTTCGGGCATGGATACCGATTGGCGTCTCCCGATTGCGGCGTCAACGGTGTTGAAGGCAGGGGGGTGATCAAGGTAGACAGGCATTAACCATCCAAAGGGGGCTTCATGCGATTCTCGGCCGGGCTGAAGCTGATCGTCGCGGTACTGGCATTAAACGGTATCGCCCCCGATCAGGCCGACGCGCAAAACCGCAAAATGCCCTATTTCGCGTCGATTGCGGCGTCCAAGGCGCGCATGCGGACGGGCCCCGGGCGCAATTTCCCGGCAAGCTGGTTGTACCAGCGTGCCGATTTGCCGATCAAGATTATCGATAAGCACAAGGAATGGCGCAAAGTTGAAGACCCCGACGGCACGCAGGGCTGGATGCAGGGGAATTTGCTGAGCGAAACGCGCACAGGCGTCGTGATGGGCACCAATGCCGATATGCTCGATGCGCCGCGCTTTAACGCCAAGCTGCTGTGGCGCGCGGCGCCCGGCGTGGTCGGGCGGATCAGCAAATGCGCGCGCGGCTGGTGCTGGTTCGATGTGCGCGGCCGGGCAGGCTATGTCGAGGCCAACCGGCTTTGGGGCGTCGACAGCGGCGAACAACTGCCCTGATCCACCCCGAAATGGCTGATTTCAGCATCAAGCAAGACGACGCGACCGGGCCTGAAATCACCGCGTTGATCTCGCTCCACCTTGCAGCCGCGCAAGCCAGTACGGCCGCGGCGTTCCGATATGCGCTCGGGCTGGAGGCTCTTCGCGCGCCGGATGTTACGCTATGGAGCCTGTGGCAGGGGCCGGTGTTGCTCGGTTGTGCGGCGCTGAAGGATCTTGGCGGCGGCGAGGGGGAGGTGAAATCGATGCGCACGGATCCGGCGCATCTGCGCAAAGGCGTCGCCGCCCGTTTGCTCGGCAACATCATTGCCGAGGCCAGGGGACGGGGGTGGCACCGACTCAATCTCGAAACCGGTACCGCAGCGTCTTACATTCCTGCGTATGCGCTGTACAGCCGGTTCGGCTTCGTCGATTGCGGTCCCTATGCGGATTATGTCGACAGCCCGCATAACCGCTTCATGACGCTGGCAATAACTGATGCTGATGGGTCGGATTCTGTCGCGGTGTGATTATGATACCCGCCGCCCTTGCTCCCCCCATGGCATCGTCCTAAAGCCCGCTCGAACGATTCCGCAGTTGCGAGGGGCCCTTGGTCGATCTGTCACAATATCTGCCGATCCTACTCTTCATCGGGGTAGCGCTCGTGCTGTCGGGGGTGTTCGTGTTCGCGCCGATGGCGGTGTCGCGGCTGACCGGCGCGCATAAACCGACGCCGGAAAAGCTGACCGAATATGAGTGCGGTTTCCCGGCATTCGAGGATAGCCGCAGCCAGTTCGACGTGCGGTTTTATCTCGTCGCGATCCTGTTCATCATCTTCGATCTGGAAGCGGCATTCATTTACCCCTGGGCAGTGTCGGTGTTCAAGCTAGGCTGGGTGGCGTGGATTTCGATGATGATCTTCATCGCCGAACTGGCGCTGGGCCTGGCCTATGCGTGGAAAAAGGGAGCGCTCGATTGGGAGTAGAACTCGAACGGGCACCCGCCGCAGGCACGTTGCCTGACGTCGCGTTCCTCAACGACATCAACAGCGAGCTGGGTGACAAGGGCTTTCTCGTCACCTCGACCGAAGAGCTGTTCCAATGGGCGCGTACCGGGTCGCTGTGGTGGATGACGTTTGGCTTGGCGTGCTGCGCGGTGGAGATGATCCACGTCAATATGCCGCGCTATGATCTCGAGCGCTTCGGCGCCGCGCCGCGCGCGTCGCCGCGACAGTCGGACGTGATGATCGTCGCGGGCACGCTCTGCAACAAGATGGCCCCCGCGCTGCGCCGTGTGTATGACCAGATGAGCGAGCCAAAATACGTCATCTCGATGGGCAGCTGCGCCAATGGCGGCGGCTATTATCACTATTCGTACAGCGTGGTGCGCGGTTGTGATCGGATCGTGCCGGTGGACATTTACGTCCCCGGCTGCCCGCCGACCGCAGAGGCATTGCTATACGGCATCATGCAATTGCAGCGGAAGATCCGCCGGGTCGGGACGATCGAACGGTGATGTGGATTACACAAATCCTCCCCGGGACGGGGAGGTGGCGCGCGCAGCGCGACGGAGGGGGGCTTCCCCAACCGCCACGCTCTCGGCCCGCCCCCTCCACCATCCTGCGGATGGTCCCCCTCCCCGTGCCGGGGAGGATCTATGCGTAGTCCTGCCCCTGCCTACGCCCCAAATGACGGCGTGATCGATGCCGCTCACGCTGCGCTGGGCGGCATGATCATCGATACGCTCGATGCGCATGGCGAGGTGACGCTGACGGTCGATCGGCTGCACCTGATCGACGCGATGGTGTTGCTGCGCGATACGCCGGGGCTGGAATATCAGCAGCTGATGGAAATCGCCGGGGTCGATTATCTCGATCGGGCCGAGCGGTTCGATGTTTGCTATCATTTGCTCAGCCTGACGCGGAACCACCGCATCCGCGTGCGCGTGACGACCGATGAGGAAAAGCCGGTGCCGTCGGTGACGGTGATCTGGCCGGTCGCGGGCTGGCTGGAGCGCGAGGTGTACGACATGTACGGCGTTCTGTTCGACGGGAACACCGATCTGCGCCGCATCCTGACCGATTATGGCTTTCGCGGGCACCCGCAGCGCAAGGATTTTCCGCTCTCGGGCTATGTCGAGCTCCGCTATTCGGAAGAGGCAAAGCGGGTCGTTTATGAGCCGGTAAAGCTCGCGCAGGATTTCCGCAGCTTCGATTTCATGAGTCCCTGGGAAGGCGCGGATTATATCCTCCCCGGTGACGAGAAGGCGCCCGTAACCCCGCCTGCTGCGCCACCACCGCCGACGCCTAAGACGACGGAAACCACCGCGCAGACGGGGGCGGGCAAAGACGATCCCGGCAACGCACCCGGTGAAAAGGGTGCGGCACCTGTTGTGGAAAAAAAGGCCGCCAAGCCGCGCACGAAGAAGGCTGAGAAGTGATGGCTCACCACACCAATTCCGTTCGGGCTGAGCCTTTCGAAGCCCTGCCTTTTCTTCGCGTCCGTCGAAAAGAAAGGCAGCCCTTCGACAAGCTCAGGGCAAACGGTTTTGCCACCGGTGGAGGCGCACATGGCTGAGTACATGGAAGAGCTCGCCGGCAAAACCGACGCCGCTGATCCGACAACGGGCGACGTTGCGATTGAGAATTACACGATCAATTTCGGCCCGCAGCATCCTGCCGCGCACGGCGTGCTCCGCCTCGTGATGGAGCTGGACGGGGAGATCGTGGAACGGCTGGACCCGCATATCGGCCTCCTCCACCGCGGCACCGAAAAGCTGATCGAGCACAAGACGTATCTGCAGGCGCTCCCGTATTTCGATCGGCTCGATTACTGCTCGCCGCTCTGCATGGAGCATAGCTACGTTCTCGCGATCGAGAAACTGCTCGATCTGGAAGTGCCGCTGCGCGCGCAATATCTGC
>CAZYOU010000041.1:0-21478 GCA_964649315.1 uncultured Stakelama sp.
ATTCGAACATCACCCGCGCCCGGCGCTGGGGATTGGTTGCGGCCCAGCCCGGCTGCACGGTCTGCGCCGCCGCAATCGCACGATCGAGATCGGCCTGCGTGCCGAGCGGCACACGCGCCTGCACCTCCCCGCTATTGGGATCGAACACATCGCCGAAACGGGTCGCGGCCGCGCCGGCGGGCCCGGCGATGTGATGATCGATGATGCGCATGAAACTCTCCTGGGGACTATTTTATTGCCCTTTGGCACATTGATGCCACGGTGTCAGCGCTGGGAACGACCTGCGCGGCGACAAGCAGCATGCCATCAGTCCTGCCACACCCGGCTAATGACCAGCACAGGACGCGCCACTTGAAGCAGACGATCATCGCATATCTGTCGACTGCGCTCGCCATGCTGGCACTTGATTCGATCTGGCTGAAGCTGACGGCAGACCGGCTTTACCGCCCCAGGCTGGGCCATCTGATGCTTCCCGAGTTCAACCTGACGCCCGCAGCCATTTTCTACTTCATCTACGTTTTTGGCATCACGATACTGGCTGTCTTGCCAGCACTTGGCGATGGGAAGCTGACGACGGCGTTGATGCGCGGAGCGGTTCTCGGCCTCGTTGCCTATGCCACCTATGATCTTACCAACCAAGCGACGCTTCGCGGTTGGTCAACGCCGATTACAATCATCGATCTATGCTGGGGCACCTTCCTCACCGGCTTTGCCGCGAGCATTGGCTGGTGGGTGACGACACATGTTGCGTCCCGCCTGGGCTGACGCCACGCTGATCTGATCAGTGCTGCGAATCCGCTATATGCACCACCAACCCATCAAGCGCGTCGGACATTTCGATCTGGCAGCATAGCCGACTGTCCTCGCGCACCCCGTCGGCGAATTCGAGCATGTCATGCTCCATGTCGCTCTGCGTGCCGGTCCGCTCACGCCATTCAGCTGCGACATAAACATGGCAGGTGCCACATGCACAATTGCCACCACAATCGCCGTCAATGCCGCGAATGTTGTTGTTAAGTGCGCCCTCCATCACCGAATAGCCGTTCGCAATCTCGACCTGATGTTCAATCCCATTGGGTTCAACGAAAGTGACGCGCGGCATGCAGTCCCCCGATTATTCAGTGATGAAGTCGATTCGCAATCAATGCGAGGATCAGCCCGGGATGCGCACCATCATACGCTCATAGCCTTTGACAAAGGCTGATTTCACCCGGACCGGCGGCTCAATCACCTCGATCATCGGCCAGCGCTTCAGGATTTCTTCCCAGACGATCTTCAGCTGCATTTCGGCCAAACGATTGCCGACGCAGCGATGGATGCCGAAACCGAATGACAGATGCTGACGCGGGCGAGGGCGATCAATGATGAACGCATCGGCATTTTCAATCTCGGTTTCGTCGCGATTGCCCGAGACGTACCACATGACGACGCGGTCGCCCTTTTTGATGTGCTGCCCGCCCAGGATGGTATCCTGAAGCGCGGTGCGGCGCATATGCGCGAGTGGTGTCTGGTAGCGGATGATCTCCGGCACCATCGATTCGATCAGTGCCGGGTTGTCGCGCAGCTTTTGATACTCCACAGGATTTTCGTTGAGGAACAGCAACCCACCGGTGATTGAGTTGCGCGTGGTATCATTGCCGCCAACGATCAACAGCAATAAATTACCGAGATATTCCATCGGCTGCATGTCGCGCATCGAAGGATTGTGCGCCATCATCGAGATGAGGTCGCCTGCTGGTGGCGCGTTGACGCGTGCATTCCAAAGGCCCGTAAAATAGGTGAGGCATTCGATCAGGATCGCGCGCTGCTCATCGCGGGTCATCGTGGCATCGGGCGCGGAGACGTCGGTAGTGGTGACGTCGGACCAATAGGTCAGCTTGCGCCGCTCCTCCCAGGGAAAGTCGAACAGCGTGGCCAGCATTTGCGTCGTCAGTTCGATCGATACACGGTCGACCCAGTCGAACGGCTCGTTGATCGGCAGGTTATCGAAAATCTTCTGGGCACGCTCGCGGATCAACACCTCGAGCACGGCCAGATTAGCGGGCGCGACGATCGGCGACACGGCCTTGCGCTGCACGTCATGTTTGGGTTGATCCATCGCGATGAACATCGGCAGGATGAAATCATCATCCTGATCCTTTGCCGTAATGCCGCCGAGATGCGCCTCCGACGAGAACACGGCATGGTTGGTATCGACCGCCATAATGTCCTTGTAGCGCGTCACCGACCAGAACGGCCCGAATCGACCATTGGCGCAATAATGCACCGGTGCCTCCTTCCGCAGCCGCTCAAAAAACGCCCAATGGGTGTTATCGGCAAAGCGGGCTGAGTCGGTCATGTCGATGTCTTCGATAGGCATCGAATAAGCGATCGAGCGGGCCATTTCGATTGCCTCATCCTCAATCTGCTTGAAAGCCGTCGCCATGATAAGTCTCTCCCTCGGTCGATCCAGGTCGATTCTGGATCGTCCCCTGCAACGTTAAATTGCGCCGTTTCCGGGTCAATGGCAATGTGTAACCCGTGCGGGCACCAACCTATTGGAGCAAAGTTTGGGCATGCCCAGAGGATGCAATAACCGTTTACACTGGTCACCAAACCGATATCGCGCTCGACATCACCATGCGCTAGCCGAACGATCGTCGAACGGATTAGTAGGTTGAGAAAGAACGATAAAGCTTACGAGCAGAGGCATTGGAAAGCGGCGCACGCTGGCTGTTGACGTCAAGTCCGCGATAAATCGCACCAGCAATTTGTACGTGTCTTTCGTCCAAAGGATCAGGCGAGCGTCACGCCAGCAAAGGCACGATTGCGAAGCCGGCATAGGTGCCGATCGCATTGCCGAGCGACCCGACAAGAATCGCTGGCAGCACCAGATCATGGCGTTGCTGCGTCTCGGCGAGAACAAATGCCGAAGCGCTTCCGCCGATATTGGCATTTGACGCGATGGCGATGATTTCGGGCTCGATCCGCAGCCAGAGACCGATTCCGATCAGGACGATGCCATGCACGACAAAGATAATGGCGATGTACGCGAACATCGCCGCGCCCAGCGTGCGCGACGCGGCGAGCGCGGCCAGATCGGCACTTGCGCCCACCACTGCGAGAAACAGGAAGATGCCCCACAGGCCCAGCGTGTTGGCAAAGGTCAGTCGCTCGATTGCCGGCAGCTGGGCGATCAGCAGCGCGAGCGTCGTGATAATCAGTATCGATGGCACGGCGATCTCCAGCCCCGCCAGCGCCGCCGAAGCAGCGTTCGATACCGTCAGCGCGACCCCCGCCAGCGCTAATGGGATGCCGAGCGCCAGCGTCGACGGGAGCGGCACTGGCGCAGTTCGATTTGCCAGTTCATGCGGCGCTACGCGCGGCTTGGGCGCGCCAAACCGTCCGGTACGATAGAGAATACCCGGGATCATCAACGTCACCAGAATCCACACGTCAGTCATCACGTTATCGACAACGACCGCCGTGGTGTAGGTGGCGCTGTCGCGCAGTACGCCATAGCCAAGCGCGACCGCGTTGAAGTTGACACTGCCACCGATATAGGTTCCGGTCAGCATGCCGCCGAGCGGGCCCGCCTGATCTCCAATCATCGGCGCCAACGGCACCAGACGGGCGGCCAACAATACCCCGAGGCAGGTTCCCAAGGCACCAAGCGCGAAAGCGCCGAGCATCGACCCGCCTGCGCGGCGCAGCGCCTTCAAATTGACCTCGAGCAGGATAAGGAAAATCGATCCAGGCAGCACGATGCTGAAGATCGGATCATAGGCTGGGCCACCGCCGCCCGCCGGCGGGATGATCCGCAAATTGGTGAGCGCCGCACCCGCAGCAATTACGATTACGGCCGCGCCAATTTGCCGCCCGATCCCGCGCCTTGCCAGCCAATCGGATAGCGCGACCGCGATCATCAGGATGGTGACGATCGACAGCGGATCGGTGAACAATGCCGGAGCGGGTGGGGTCATCATCCGGCGTTGGTTTGGGGCAAATGCATGATCAATGCTAACCCAAGATAACGTTCGAGCAAGCATCGATACGGGATTGATGGCCAGCGAATGCAGCCCAAGAGCAGGCCTTACCTGAGCCGCTGACCAAGCATATGATCAAGTAGGATGCAAAGCCGCTGAAAGGTATCAAAAAGGCTATACGGATGGCTGCTAAGTGTTCCGGGATCCCATGCTCAACGCACATGTTCCGCCATCCCGCCGGGATTTGGATAGCACAGGCGTATGAGCAGATGTAGCGGATCGGCCAGAACGCCAATCTACCGCATGAACATCAGCCACCGCATCGCCCGCCCGACGAGTACCCTGGTACAATCGTACCAGTCGACCCCTGCGTACAACCCAAACAAAAACCCCGGAAACCGTTGGTTTCCGGGGTTTTCGGTGGTGGGCGTGGCAAGGATTGAACTTGCGACCCCTGCGATGTCAACACAGTGCTCTACCACTGAGCTACACGCCCACGGAAGCGCGGCCTTAGCGGGCGTCGCTGCTGCACGCAAGCGCCGTTTCTCGCGAACGCTATTGCCCGCGCGTCACATTCTCCATTTCGAACAGACGGTCGACCTCAAGCACCAGATCGCGCAGGTGAAATGGCTTTGAAAGGACGCGCGCTTGCGGCATCGCCTTGCCAGCCTTCAGGGTAACGGCGGCAAATCCCGTGATGAACATGACACGAAGTTCGGGGCAAAGCTCGCCTGCTTTTTGCGCGAGTTCGATCCCGTCCATTTCGGGCATCACGATATCGGTGAGCAACAGATCGAAGCTTTCGGTCTTCAGCAGTGGCATCGCGGCCGTCCCCCGATCGACCGCCGTAACGGCATAGCCGGACCGTTCGAGCGCACGCGTCAGATATTCGCGCATCACGCGATCATCCTCGGCCAGCAAAATCCTGATCATTCCCGGCTTTCCATTTTCTGTGCGTGCACAATCTATGCGCAAAGCTCT
Organism: uncultured Stakelama sp.; assembly: GCA_964649315.1. Classification (GTDB taxonomy): domain Bacteria; phylum Pseudomonadota; class Alphaproteobacteria; order Sphingomonadales; family Sphingomonadaceae; genus Sphingomonas. Next base: position 4,947 of record CAZYOU010000041.1, read on the forward strand.
TAATTTTTTCCAGCGTGCCTTGTACCCGGCGACGATTGCCGTTCACGTGCACAGACCCTAAACCCGGTGGCAATGACCGGTGCGGCGCATTCCTTCGATCTTCACGGGGCCGTGCCGCCGGATTGCCCGGTCGTGTTGTCAGTCCCGCATGCCGGGCGCGACTATCCAACCGCCTTACTTCGGGCGATCCGCGTGCCCGTTCAGGCGTTGCAAGTGCTCGAGGACCGCCATGTCGATCACCTCGCGCTGGCGGCACGCGGTGGAGAAACGCTGTTGGTGCAGCGACCGGCACGCGCCTGGATTGATCTGAACCGCGCCGAACATGAGCGTGACCCGAAGCTTGACGACGGGGCCGATCCGGCGCGGTTGCCGACCATGTCTGCCAAGCTGCGCAGCGGGCTTGGGCTGGTGCCGCGCCGTATCGCCAATGCGGGCGACATCTGGGGTATCCGGCTGAGCGATGCCGCGGTGCGCGCGCGGATTGTTGCCGATCATCGCCCCTATCACGAAACGATCCAGATGCTGCTGGCGGCCGCGCGAGCGCGCTTCGGCATCGCGATCCTGCTCGATATCCATTCGATGCCGCCGCTGGGGGAACCCGGTGAGGCCGCGCAGATCGTGTTCGGCGACCGTTTCGGTAAATCGGCGGCAGCGCGATTCATCGCCCGGCTGGAAGGTGAGGCCGACGCTGCAGGCATCGCCTATGCGCTCAATACGCCCTATGCGGGCGGCCATATCCTCGATCGCCATGCCGCCCCGAAAGCGAACATTCACGCGGTCCAGATCGAACTCGACCGCGCGCTATATCTCGATAACCGGCACGACGCCCCGGGCTCAGGCTTTGCGGCGACCGCGGCGATGCTTCGGTCCATGATCACCGCGATCACCGATGAGGCGTTATCGGGGCTTTCCGCAATCGCTGCCGAATAATGAGCCGAATAAAAAACCACCCCGCGCTGGGGTTGCGCGAGGTGGCCAAGGTTCAGGGAGTGCCCATCAACAGAAGGGCTGCGCAGCCCCGTGAAAGGGGGGGAACACAAGGCCGCGCCCAAGCAATATAGGAAAGGTAAATCCTGGCTTCAACCCATCCAGTAGCGCTGGCACGACCGGTAGTTTGCGCGTTCTTTAGACCGCCAGAACGGGTGCAGCGTTTTTGCCCTGATCGATCTGCATCTGGAACAATTCGCGCATCTGCGACAGGGAAAATAGATGCGCGTATAACAACGGTAGCATGCCTGATTTGGCCATCTTGCGCAGCGCATCGCCGCGCAGATCCATCAGCTTTTCTTCATTCACCATCTGGAACCCACGATAGATGAATGGCTGGGTGGACCCTTCAATCTGGATCGAGACTTCACCGTCCATCAGCAATTCGGACTCGACCAGATCGCGCATGAACGCTGCCGTCCGTGCACCGGCCTGTTCGAACATTTCGTTGAACCCAAGGATGTTCTTGGTGATCTCGGTTGGCTGCCCATCGGCGAACAGCGGCTCGCCATCGTCGAACTTGCCGACCGTGTCCGTCGTTGGATCGAAACACAGCGAAAGCTCTTCGGCGGTGGGGGTCAACTTGGCGAGCATATAGGGGTAGCGACGGATATAGGCCGGAACGTAGAAATTGGGCTGATTGATCTTGCCTTCGTCGTCGACGAATACATTGGCGCCCTCGTTCAGGCCCATCAGCGCGATCGGGATGGCGTCTGGTCCAACCGAGAAAACGATCGGCATATAGCGTTGGACAAGGGGAAATTCGTCCACTGTCACTGGAATGGCATGCTGATCCTTCAGAAAAGGCGCAGCATTGACGGGGCGGACTTTGTAGTCGGCATGCGCCTGGCTCGATAGTGGCTCGAGCGCGTTATAGAAAAGCGGAAGTCCTTGGGGCGCGCTGGCCATCGTCATCTCCATCGAAAAACATTCACAAGCCAAAAGGCGAGTTGCCGCTGCCTCTATGGTGCCTGTCGCGCAGGTGCAAGCGCCACGAGTTTGCCGGGATTCATGATCTGTCCCGGATCGAGCGCCGCTTTGATGGCGCGCAGCGCAGAAAGTCGGGCGGGAGACGATAATCGTTCAAGCTCGGCACGCTTCATCTGGCCAATGCCATGCTCAGCTGAAATCGAACCGCCCGCTGCCGTCACCAAATCATGGACGAAAGGTGTGATGAGCGGTGCCTGTTCGGCATACCATTGTTCGGCATCGACACCGGCGGGTGCACGGACGTGGAAATGGACGTTGCCATCGCCGAGATGACCAAAGGCGCCGGCAGTCGTTCCGGCGAAGCGTGCTTCTACGTCGCGAGCCGCCGATATCATGAAACCGGGCATCGCCGCGACGGGCACGGAAATATCATGCTGGACGGCAGGCCCGCTCGCGCGTTCTGCCGCCGAAATCGAATCGCGCAGCCGCCAGAACGCCTCGGCCTGTGCTTCGGTCGCCGCGATCACAGCATCGGCGATCAAGTCGTCGCCGATGGCGCTGCCCAGCAGCCGCTCTAGGACTGCCGCAGGTGGTTCATCCCCGGCATTTGTTGACACCGCCTCCACCAATATGTGCCACGCATGGCTGCCAGCCAGCGGCGCGCGCGCGCCCGGCAAATGCGCCAGCACCAGACCGAGCGAATGATCGGGCACGATCTCGAAACTTTCGATCATATCGGTCGCGGCTTCCATCCGTCGCAGTACCGCGAGTGCGGCATCGGGACTGGCGACCCCTGCCCAGGCAACCGCGCGCGCATGCACATCGGGCACTAGCCGCAAGGTAGCCGCGGTAATCACGCCCAACGTCCCCTCCGCCCCCACCAGCAGCTGGGTCAGCTCATAACCGCGATTGTCCTTTTTCAGCGCCGCCAACCCGTCATGGATCGATCCGTCGGGTAATACCGCTTCAACCCCGGCGACCAGCGCCCGCATCGTGCCGAAGCGCAGCACTTGCGTGCCGCCGGCGTTGGTGGATGCCAGTCCGCCGATCGTCGCGCTGCCCCGCGCGCCCAGCGTCAGCGGAAAACGGCGCCCCACGGCCTTGGCCGCATCATGCAAATCCGCCAGAATCACGCCAGCCTCGGCAATCGCGAGATTGCCCACAGGATCGACCTGCCGGATCCGGTTCATCCGGCGCATCGACAGGATCAGCGCCGATCCGTCTTCGGGCGGCGTCGCCCCGCCCACCATGGATGTGTTGCCGCCCTGTGGCACCAGCGCGACGCCAGCCGCATTGGCCAGCGCGACGATCATCGATACCTCTGTGGTTGATGATGGCGCCAGGATCGCCGGGGTGCGGCCATGGAATCGGCCGCGCCAGTCAACCAGCCACGGCGCGATATCATCGGCATCGGTGATGACGCCCTTTGGCCCCAATGTTTGCAACAGACGGTGAATGAGCGCATCGGCAGCGTGGGTCATGATCGGTGACCGCTAGCATGCCGGGAACACGCAAACCAGTTTTCTCCAGCTCCCTTTCCTGCCGTCGCAATTCATCGACTGTTCAACCAATATGGGTAACAGCGACTTACACCGATGATGTATTTTGCTCTTTCCCCGGCATTGCTGCTGCTGCTCGGCCCGCCATTGGCGGACAAAACGAACAATACCGGCTTGCGCGTACAATATGGCACCATGTCGTTTCGCCAGCGCATCATCGTGCGCGTGCCGCGATTACCTGATCCGCCCCGCGCGCCACAGCAAGCGCCCGCACCGCCGATCGAATGGAAAGAAAAGAAAGCGGAAAAATGCGTCCCGATCGGCTCAATTGCCGGGGCCTCAGTGACGCGTGTCGACAGCGTTGACCTGATCACCGCAGCGGGACGCCGGCTGAGAGCGCGCTTTGATGACGATTGCCCGGCGATCGATTTCTATGCCGGCTTTTATCTTCGGCGAACCCCGGATGGCCTGGTTTGCGCCAAGCGCGACGCGGTGCGTTCACGATCCGGCGACTTTTGCCGGATCGAGGCCTTCAAGGAATTGCGCCCCAAGCGCTGACCCTTTCCGTTACGGCACCAAATCTTGACATTCGGGGACGAATCCGCGACCGCTCGTGCGTATCCGGCCCGCACCGCGCGCGCCCTTTTTCCGGACCCAGCATGACCTTTGCCGATCTCGGCCTATCTGACGAACTTCTTCGCGCCATCGAGGATTCGGGCTACACGGTGCCCACCCCGATTCAGGCGAGCGCCATCCCCTCGATCCTGATGATGCGCGACATGATCGGCGTAGCGCAAACGGGGACCGGCAAGACGGCATCCTTCGTGCTGCCGATGATCGATATCCTTGCGCAGGGACGCAGCCGTGCGCGGATGCCACGCTCGCTGATCCTTGAGCCGACGCGCGAACTCGCCGCCCAGGTGGCGGAGAATTTCGAGAAATACGGCAAGTACCACAAGCTTTCGATGGCATTGCTGATCGGCGGTGTATCGATGACCGATCAGATGGCGGCGCTCGAAAAGGGTGTCGACGTGCTGATCGCCACACCCGGCCGGCTGATGGATCTGTTCGGTCGCGGCAAGATCATGCTCAACGGCTGTTCGCTGCTGGTTATCGACGAGGCCGACCGGATGCTCGACATGGGGTTCATCCCCGATATCGAGGAAATCTGCACCAAGCTGCCCAAGCAGCGCCAGACGCTGTTGTTTTCCGCGACGATGCCGGCGCCGATCAAGCGGCTGGCGGACAAGTTTCTCGACAACCCCAAGATGGTCGAGGTTGCGCGGCCCGCGACCGCGAACGTCAACATCAAGCAATGGGTCGTCCAGGTGTCGGCCGCGAAAAAGAAGGATCGGCTGCGCGAGCTGCTCGCCGCTGAGGACGTCAAGACCGCGATCATCTTTTGTAACCGCAAGACGACCGTGCGCGAGCTCAACAAGTCGCTCCAGCGCGATCGGTACCGGTCGAGCGAAATCCATGGCGACATGGAGCAATCGCAGCGCATCGCCGAACTCGATCGATTCAAGGCGGGTGACGTCAACATCCTCGTTGCGTCTGACGTCGCGGCGCGCGGACTGGACATCAAGGGCGTCAGCCATGTGTTCAATTTCGACGCGCCCTGGCACCCCGATGATTATGTCCACCGCATCGGCCGCACCGGCCGCGCGGGCGCGACGGGGGTCGCCTATACCTTCGTCACCCCCGACGATGCCGAGAACATCGCCAATATCGAAAAGCTGACCGGGCAGAAGATCGACCGGGTAGCGGGCACGCCTGCGCCCGCATCTGCCGACGACGAACGAGAAACTGCCCCGCGCGAAACCGGCCGTCGTTCGGCGCGCAAGTCCGCCGCGAAGGCCACGCCAAAAGCGGAACCGAAGGCTGAGCCGAAAGTCGAAGCCGAACGCCCCGCCCGCGCACCGCGTCCGCCGCGCGAAGCGGCTGTAGCGAAACCCGCACCGGCGCGCCCCGCGCGTGCGCCTGCACAGGTGCAAAGCGATGACGGCCCGGATGACGGCGGCTGGAACGGCCCCCTGCCGGATTTCCTTCGCGCCACGATTAGCTGACCGCAATGACACCGGGCTTTATTCAGGTCGTTCCGGTCGAACCGATCGAAAGCCCCTGCATCAACATCTGCCAGATCGATTCCGACACGCGCCTATGCGTCGGCTGCGCCCGCTCGCTCCACGAAATCGGCGGCTGGGCCAGCGGCACGCCAGAATGGCGCGCGAACGTCATGGCAGCGCTACCGGGGCGTCGGGTGGCGCGGGCGAAGTGACGGCTGAAGTTTAACGCGGCGGTCGGTGGTGGAGGGAGCAAACCGGTCAGTCGGATGTCGGTTGTGTCCCCGCGAAGGCGGGGACCCAGCCTGGGCTCCCGCCTTCGCGGGAGCACAATGTGGACGTCAGGAACAGGGGCGTGAGCTGCCATTATCGAACGGTGTAACTCGGCTCCTTGCCCAATCCAGATCGATTATTGTTAGCGGAGCGCTTTCATCGGAGAGGCGGAACGGGGCATCGGCTATCCCGTTGTCCTCCCAAACAAAGCCATCGCTCATGATCATCGCGTCCGCGATGTAGCTGGCGGCATCCATGGGCAGCTTACCCTCAGCAAGCGCCGATATGAGAACCGACACTTGCCGACGCGAGATTTGCGTTTTCGGCCCCTCCGAAATGATAACCACCCCCGAGCCATGCTTGGAACAGGCAACGAGGCAGTCTCTCACCTCGGATTCAATCTCGCACCACAGTAGATGGGCTGACTGTTCGCCATTGAGGAATGATATCAGGGAACCGTGCTGCACCCGTCTATCTTACGCGACAAAAGGCGATGTCCGCTACTAGGGCCTTTTCAGGCGGATGGAAGATGTCGGGCGAGGCGTGTTCGCAGGAGCTGCACCAGCGCGGGGTCCATGAACTCGAACTCATCTGGGATGTCGAGACATATCACCCGCTTGCCGTTCAGTAACGATCGGAAACGCTTCTGGATTTTTGAGCGATGCGTTTTCTCCATAACCACAATCACGTCGGCCCAGTTGACCAGTTCTGACGTGAGGGGGTTCTCAGCATCATTGTTCGTTCCGGCGGATGTAACTTCGAGGTCTGGCCTCGATGAAAAAACCTGTTCGGCCGTAGGGCTACGGAGCCGGTTCTGACTGCACACGAACAATATGTTCGTGATTTGGTGGGCCTTTGGCATCAAGCCACCCTCACCGCTCAAACCGCCCCCTGCGCTTCCGCGATCAGGGCCGCGTCGATTCCTTTCGCCCGCACATAGGCCGGCCGCTCGATCAGCCGCCCCATATAGTCCTCAAACGCCGCCCGCTTCGGCAACGTGCCGAACTGCACGCCCCAGATGACTTGCGAGCCGACATAGACATCGGCAGCGGTGAATCGGTCGCCCGCGATATAAGGCGATGCCGTTACCGCCTTTTCGAGCACATCCACCGACAGATCATAACTGCCATAACCCGCCATCCGGCCCTGATCCTCGGTCGGGGTGAAACCCATCGACCGGTTGATGATCGCCTGTTCAAGCGGCCCGGCGGCGAAGAATAGCCAGCGATAATAATCGGCGCGTTCGGCGGCAGTGGGGGCAAGCCCGGCATCGGGAAAAGCATCGGCCAGATAGGCGCAAATTGCGGCGCACTCGGTGACGACCTTGCCGCCATGGACGATCGCCGGCACCTTCCCCATCGGGTTGATCGACAGGAATGGCTCCGCCTTCATCGTCGATCCATACTCGAGCAGGACGGTTTCATAGGTCGCACCGCTTTCCTCAATCGCCCATCGCGCAATCTGCCCGCGTGACATGGGATTGCTGTAGAAAATCAGGTCGCTCGCCATGGTGTCTTCTCCCCCACTCGAATCACAAGAACAAAGTGTGAACTTATCTCAGCTTTCGTCAAGCTGTGTCCGCAGGAAGGTGATCGTCCGTTCCCATGCCAGCTCGGCCACCGGCTTCGAATAGCGCTCGACCGATGTATCGTTGTTGAAGGCGTGGTTGGCGCCATCATAGACATTGGTGACAACGTATTTGCCCGCTGCCTTCAGCGCGTCACCCCAGAGGAGCGCAGTGCTGTTGACGCGGGCATCGAGGCCGGCGAGCTGCTGCATGATCGCGGCGGTCACCTTGGGCGCTTCGGCGGGGTTGGGCGCGGATCCGTAATAGGGCACGCATGCCGCCAATGGCTTGCCCGCAGCCGCCACCGCGAGCCGATTGACCATCGCGCCACCCCAGCAAAAGCCGATGGCGCCCACCTTTCGTCCGCGCAATCTGCCCGTCGCCAGTGTCTCGATCATCGCCACACCGTTCGCCACCGCCGCGGTCAGATCAAGCTTGCCGATCATCTCCCGCGCCTTGTCCTGATCAGCTGGGGTGCCGCCAAGCGGCGCAAGGAAATCAGGCGCGTAGGCATAGAATCCCGACAGCGCCAGCTTGCGCGTCACGTCCTGGATGTGCGGCGTCAGCCCGCGATTCTCGTGAATGACCATCACCGCACTTAGCGCGCCCCGGCGATTGCGTGGCTTTGCCCAATAGCCGTGGCGAACGCCGTCCTTGCCGATGAAATCCTGCGCGTCGAGGCGCGGGTCGCTAGGGTCGATGATCGCTGCGGATGCAGGGGATGCTGCAATACCAGTGATCAGCATCTCTGCCGCCGCGACCGACCCCGCGAGCGCCACCATCTGGGTCAGCAGCTTGCGGCGATCGTGATGCTCATGCGTGAACGCATCATAGAGCTCGATCGCGCGCTGGCGCAGGTCGGACATCTCACGCTCCCGATTCGGTTGTCGGGAGGAACGCTAGGCGCTCAGGGCGCGCGATACCACCAGACGCCGTCGATCACGTCCTTCACTGCCCGCCCCTCAACCTCCAGCCGCCGCAAATGCGCCAGCGCCTCGCCCGTCGCCATGCCGAGCACTTCGGGGCCGATCGCGCGGCGGAACAGGCGCCCGAAACAGTCGACCGCGCGGCGTGGCGCTTCGGCAATGAACACTGCCAACTCGTCGAGCCGATCACGGTGCTCGCGGTCGAGCGCATCGAGCCGCACGTGCAGCCCGGTAAAGGGGTCGCCATGCCCGGGCAGCACGAGCAGATGATGCGGCAGCCGCTTCAGCTTGGCGATCGAGTCCAGCCATTCGCCGAGCGGATCGGCCTCCGGTTCGGTCACGCCGAGCGATACGTTCGAGCTGATCCGGGGCAGCACCTGATCGCCTGAGATCAGGATACCGCGCTCCTCATCAAGCAGGCAGGCATGTTCGGGGCTATGGCCCGATCCGGTCACGATCCGCCACGGCCGCCCGCCGATCATCAACGTGTCACCGTCCGCAATGCGCCGATAGCCAAGCGGCAAGGGCGTGATGATCCGGCGAAATCCGCTCCAACCGCGCGCGGTGCCGTGTGCCACCTGCGCGTCGTCCCAACCGCCCGCGCGCCAGAAGGCGGTCATCTCATCAGGCACGGTATCGCGGGCATCGGCGGCGAGCATCCGCGCCGTCAGCCACTCCCCTCGCGTCATCACCAGCGGGCAATCGTGATGATCGCACATCCAGCCAGCCAGGCCGATATGATCGGGGTGGAAATGCGTGCCGATCACCTTGGTGATGCGCACCCCCGCCAGCGCGCCCTTGGCGAGCGCTTTCCAGCCCGCGCGCGCATCGGGCAGGTTCATGCCGGTATCGACCAGCGCCATGCCCGGCCCGCGATCGTCATGATCGTCAACCAGCCAGCAATTGATATGCTTCAGCGGCCCCGGCACGGTCAGCCGCACCAGCTTCAGCCCGGGCATCACATCGAACGGCACATCCGGTTCGATCACCGGATGACCGAACGGATAGGTCAGCCCTTTGTGGCTGGTCGGCACAAAGCTTTCATCGGCGACGAAGGCGGCAATCGAGGAATCCCCGGTCAGCATTGAGCCCGACATTCTACCTCCCCGTTCGTGTCGAGCGAAGTCGAGACACCGTGCGCATCGCTCGTGGCCCGTTTCTCGACTTCGCTCGAAACAAACGGATTAATGTCAACGCTTGGGTTGATCAGCGGCGCTTGAAGGGATCTTCGAAGCCGCGCGCCTCGAGCTCGGTCTCCGCCACGCCGGCATTTTCCGCATCGCGTGCGGCCTGCTCACGCTGGGCACGCAATTCGGTGATCAGCGCGGCACGATCGCCCTCCAGCCGGTTGTCGACCGGCGCTTCGATGCCCGCTGCCTTGGCCGCCTTCGCCACAATCGCATCGAGCTCACGCTGCGAACAGAGACCAAGCGTCACCGGATCCTTCGGGGTGATGTTGGCGATGTTCCAATGGCTGCGATCGCGGATCGCGGCAATCGTCGTGCGCGTAGTGCCGATCAAATTGCCGATCGCGCCGTCCGAAATTTCGGGGTGGTTACGGATGATCCAGGCGATGCCATCGGGCTTGTCCTGCCGCTTCGATACCGGGGTGTAGCGCGGGCCCTTGGTCCGGCGGACCTGATCGGGGCCCTTCAGCATTTTCAGCGAATAATTCGGATCGGCCTGACCCTTGTCGATCTCCTCCTGCGTCAGCTCATGCGCGCGAACGGGATCGCGGCCGGTGAGCTTGGTCGCGGCGGTATCGTCAGCGATCGCCTGGATTTCCAAGATATGCAGGCCGCAAAACTCGGCGATCTGTTCAAAGCTGAGCGCCGTATTGTCGACCAGCCATGAGGCGGTTGCGTGCGGCATGAGCGGCTGGGCCACGATAAACTCCTTAAAAACAGAAAGGGCCGCCCCTTCACGGAGCGGCCTGTAATGACGGTGACTTAATGCGGAACGGCGGTGGGGGCAAGCGACGTCGTATTACACCGCTGATTTCACGTCAGGCGGCCAGCGCCTCGTCCAGCCGAACGGGGGCCAGTGCTTCCAGAAACTGCCGCGCGCTCGCTTCCCAGGTGAAGGTCTGGCCGTAGGCGGCGCAGGCCGAACGATCGAGGGTAAGTGCTGCGGTGATGGCCGCGTCCAGATCATCGGCCATCACGCCGATGCCGGGTTTCAGCACATCGACCGGCCCGGTCACGGGGAAGGCGGCGACAGGCACGCCCGATGCCAGCGCCTCGATCATCACCAGCCCGAACGTGTCGGTCTTGCTGGGGAACACGAACACATCCGCCGCCGCATAGGCAGCCGCCAGATCGCCGCCGAATTTCGGCCCCAGGAAATGCGCGTCCGGATATTTCGCCTCCAGCGCCGCGCGCGCCGGGCCGTCGCCCACGATCACCTTCGTACCGGGCACGCTGGAGTCCAGAAACGCCTCGATATTCTTTTCAATGGCGACACGGCCGACATAAAGCTGGATCGGCCCCTCCAGCGCTCGGATCGCTGGATCGGGCGTCACATGCGGCCCGAACGTCGACAGATCGACACCGCGCCCCCAATGCTTGATCCGCGTCAGCCCGTGTTCGCGCAGTGTGCTGGCAATCGAGGGGGTCGAGGCGAGCACGGCCTGTGCGGGCCAGTGGAACCACGCAATGTACCGCCAGATCCAGCCCGGATCGATCCCGATCCGCGCCGAGACATAATCCGGAAACTGGGTGTGATAGGCAGTGGTGAAAGGAAAATCGCGCGTCAGGCACCAGCGACGTGCGGCGAGGCAGATCGGCCCTTCGGTCGCCAAATGGATCGCGTGCGGATTGAAATCGGCCAGCATCTTGCCGACCGACGCGGTGCGCGCAAATGCCAGCCGGATTTCAGGATAGGTCGGACATGGCATTGAATAGAAACGCTCGGGGCTGATCACCAGCACCTCGTGCCCCTGGCGCTCAAGCTCGGCACGCACCGATTGCAAAGTGCGCACGACCCCGTTCACCTGGGGGCTCCACGCATCGGTGGCGATGGCGATCCGCACGCGCTTCAGGCCGCCAGCGCCGATACTTTGCCGAGCTCGCGTATCGCGATTTCGTCTGCCCAGTGGAGCACTTCCATCCGGCCATCGAAATGCTCGACGAGCGCGGTGCACCCCTCCACCCAATCGCCGTCATTCCAATATTCGACGCCCTGAATCATGCGGTGTTCGGCGGTGTGGATATGCCCGCACACCACGCCGTCAACGCCGCGCGCGCCAGCTGCGTGCGCCACAATCTCTTCGTAGTTGGAAATGAACTCGACGGCGTTCTTCACCTTCGCCTTGGCGTGCTTTGACAGCGACCAATACGGCATGTTGAAGCGTCTACGAAACGCGTTGACCCCACGATTAAGCGCCATCAGCCCATTATAGGCGAAATCGCCGACATGCGCGAGCCACTTGTGCGCCAGCGTGATCGCATCGAACTCGTCACCGTGCAGCACCAGCAAACGGCGGCCATCGGCGGTCTGGTGGATCGCCTTGCGACGGATCGAGATGCCGCCGAAATCGAGCCCCGAAAACTGGCGGAAAACCTCGTCATGATTGCCGGGGATATAGATTACCTTGGCACCGCGCTTGGCGCGCTTCAGCAGCCGCCAGACGATGTCGTTATGCGCGGCGGGCCAATAGAATTTCTTCTTCAGCCGCCAGCCATCAATGATGTCGCCCACCAGATAGAGTGTTTCGCTGTCGACATGATCGAGAAAGTCGATCAGCATCTCGGCATTGCAGCCGCGCGTACCGAGATGGATGTCGGAAATCCAGATCGTCCGGAACTGCCGCCGCCCTTCGACCGACTTTTCCGGAATGAAGGGAGTGGAATGCGCGAAATCGGCGAGATCAGTGATGCCGGTATCCATCACAAGCTGGGCAACGTCCATGCTCTAACCCTTGCAACCATTGGCTGGTTCGGCGGCTATGCCCCGTTTGTGTTACAGTTCGAATCGTTCGGGGGCACGGAATTGCGGGTTTTTTAATCGAGAATGCCGATATGACTCGGCATCGCCGCGATCCGCGCCATCCACGCGGTCACGCCGCGATAGCTATCCAGATCGAACCCACCTTCGCCGGCGACATGAGTGTAGGCATAAAGCGCGATATCGGCGAGCGTCAGCGTGTTTCCCACCAGGAACGGCGTTCGAACCAGCTGCTCGTCCATCAACGCCAGTGCCGCCTCGCCAGCCGCACGCTTACCCGGAATCTGTGCACGTTGCGTGTCGCTAAGGGTATCCTCCCCGACAAACGCCAGCCAGAACCGCAGGGTCGCGATGTTGGGCTCGTGATTATACTGTTCGAAGAACATCCAGCGCAGCATATCCGCCCGCGCGAAGCGATCCGTCGGGATTAGCGGCGATCCGTCGGCGAGGTAAAAGCATGCCGCGTTGCTTTCGGGGAGAAACCGGTCGCCGATCTGCAGCACGGGAATACGGCCATTGGCATTGACGGTCGCCAGAAACGACGGCGTCCGCGTTTCCCCCGCCAGAATATCATAGCCGCGCCGCGCCAGCGCGAACCCCAAATGCGCCGCGGTGAGCCGAATTTTGTAGCAGTTTCCGGACGGGGCATATTCGTGGAGGATCAAGTCGGTCATGGCGCACTCCTGTAGTCGCGGTTCCCTAAACCAGCACTACCGCCGCCTCTAATCAGATTATCGAGGGCAACGAAAAGCTGCGCTTCCTGCCAGCGTCACCCCATCGTCAGCACGATCTTGCCGACATGGTCGCCCACTTCCATCCTGGCGTGCGCCGCGCCAGCCTCGGCGAGCGGGAAGGTTCTGTCGATCACCGGTTTCAGCCGCCCCGCCTCGACATGCGGCCACACGTTGCGGGCAAGTTCGTCGGCCACCATTGATTTGAAATCCAGGTCGCGGGGGCGCAGCGTGGAGCCGGTGAGGGTCAGGCGGCGGCGCATCACCTCGAAGATCGGGATCGTCGCCATCAGCCCGCCCTGGACCGCGATCGAGACATGGCGGCCATCATCGGCAAGGCATTGCAGGTTGCGCGGCACATAATCCCCGCCGACCATGTCGAGCACCACCGCACAGCCCGCGCCGCCGGTGAAGGCCTTCACCTCGGCGACGAAATCGTGCGTGTTGTAGTTGATCGCGAGCGCCGCGCCGAGCGCCATTGCCGCCGCGCATTTCTCGTCCGATCCTGCCGTCACGATCACCGTTAGGCCGAAGATCGTGCCGAGCGCGATGGCCATTGTGCCGATGCCGCTGGTGCCGCCGTGCACGAGCACGGTATCGCCCTCGCTTGCATAGCCGCGCTCAAACACATTGGTCCACACGGTGAAGAGCGTCTCGGGGATCGCTGCTGCCTCCACCATCGAAAGTGCGGGCGGCACGGGCAAGCAGGTGCCGACCGGCGCCAGGGCGAAATCGGCATAGGCCCCGCCGCCGACCAGCGCGCACACCGGCTGGCCAAGCATTTCGGGCTCAACCCCCGCGCCGAGCGCCACCACGGTGCCGGCAAGCTCCAGCCCCAGGATCGATGGTGCGCCCGGCGGCATCGGGTACAGTCCCTTGCGCTGGAGCAGATCTGGCCGGTTCACTCCGGCGGCGGCAACGCGGATCAGCACTTCACCAGCGCCCGGCACCGGGATCGGACGGATCACCGGCATCAGCACCTCAGGCCCGCCGGGCGCGGCCGGATCGATCGCTGTCATCATATCCGGCATGGTTTCGGGAATCCCGCTCATGAAATCCGCTGCCCCTTTTGCGATTGTCGCTGGAAAAAGCCCCCAAGGCCTTATTGACACGCGGGTCGTGCGGGTCAACGTTGTCACATATGGAGCCCGACGAGAATTTGCCGCGTCGGGCGAGCGATCCGCTGGAGGCGCTTGCCCGACTGGAGCTCGACCCGTTTTCGGTCGAGGAGCTGGAGGCGCGCATCACCGTGCTGACCGCAGAAATCGAGCGCACCCAGCGACATTTGTCAAAAGCCGTTAACCATCGCGCAAGCGCGGATGCGTTATTCAGACGGTGACAGGTCTTTCGCCTTTGGGCCCGTTCGGGGCGGAAGTTTGTCAAGTGCTTGATGCGGAAGGCGCGCCTTCCAACATAGCTGGAAAGGGCCGTCGCCTGACGGCCTGTTTGGAGTTACGATAATGCCCTCTTTTGCCTCCGCGCTTGAGACCACGCTGCACAAGGCGCTCGAAGCCGCCTCATCGCGCCGCCACGAATATGCGACGCTCGAACATCTGCTGCTCGCGCTGGTGGATGACGAACATGCCAGCAAGGTAATGGCATCATGCGGTGTCGATCTGGGTGAGCTGAAAACGACGGTCGCGCACTATCTCGATACCGAGCTCGAGGCGTTGAAGGTCGAACAGGCGACCGATCCGTCGCCCACCAGCGGTTTCCAGCGCGTTGTCCAGCGCGCGATCCTCCACGTCCAGTCATCCGGCCGCGATGAAGTGACCGGCGCGAATGTGCTCGTCGCGTTGTTCAGCGAGCGCGAGAGCTATGCCGTCTATTTCCTGCAGCAGCAGGATATGAGCCGCCTCGATGCCGTCAGCTTCATCAGCCACGGCGTGGGCAAGGGCGGTACGCCCACCGAAGCATCGTCGCCAAAGGGTGCCGAAGAGGAAAAGCCCGCCAAGCAGGACGGCAAGGCCAAGGGCGAAAGCGCGCTCAAGCAGTTTTGCGTCGACCTCAACGAAAAGGCCCGCAAGGGCAAGGTCGATCCGCTGATCGGTCGCCATGCCGAGGTTGATCGGACGGTGCAGATCCTGTGCCGTCGTTCGAAGAATAACCCGCTTTATGTGGGTGATCCCGGCGTCGGCAAGACCGCGATCGCCGAAGGCCTCGCGCGCAAGATCATCGAAGGCGATGTACCCGAGGTGCTGAAGCCGGCGATCATCTATTCGCTCGATATGGGCGCGCTGCTCGCCGGCACGCGCTATCGCGGCGATTTCGAGGAGCGGCTGAAGGCGGTCGTCAACGAGCTCGAAAAGCTGCCCGATGCGATCCTGTTCATCGATGAAATCCACACGGTGATCGGCGCTGGTGCCACCAGCGGCGGGGCGATGGATGCATCGAACCTGCTGAAGCCCGCGCTGTCAGGCGGCACGATCCGCTGCATCGGTTCGACCACCTACAAGGAATTCCGCAACCACTTCGAAAAGGATCGCGCGCTGCTGCGCCGGTTCCAGAAGATCGACGTCAACGAACCCACGATCGAGGATACGATCAAGATCCTCACCGGCCTTCGCACGGCGTTCGAAGAGCATCACTCGGTGAAATACACGCCCGACGCGATTAAGACCGCGGTCGAACTGTCGGCGCGTTACATCAATGATCGCAAATTGCCCGACAAGGCGATTGACGTGATCGATGAGGTGGGCGCGATGCAGATGCTCGTGCCGCCAAGCCGCCGCAAGCGGACGATCACCGCCCGCGAGATCGAACAGGTGATCGCGACGATGGCGCGCATCCCGCCGAAATCGGTGTCGAAGGATGATACGGCAGCACTTGCCAGCCTGGAGACCGATCTGAAGCGCGTCGTGTTCGGCCAAAATGCTGCGATCGAAAAGCTCGCCTCCGCGATCAAGCTGTCGCGCGCGGGCTTGCGCGATCCCGACAAGCCGATCGGCAATTATCTGTTCACCGGCCCCACCGGCGTCGGCAAGACGGAAGTTGCGCGCCAGCTTGCATCGATCATGGGCATCCCGCTCCAGCGGTTCGACATGTCCGAATATATGGAGCGCCACTCGGTCAGCCGACTGATCGGTGCCCCTCCGGGCTATGTCGGCTATGATCAGGGTGGCCTGCTGACCGATGCGGTCGATCAGCAGCCGCATTCAGTTCTGTTGCTCGACGAAATCGAGAAGGCGCATCCTGATCTGTTCAACATCCTGTTGCAGGTGATGGACAACGGCAAGTTGACCGATCACCACGGCAAGACGGTCGATTTCCGCAACACCATCCTGATCATGACGACCAATGCGGGTGCCAGCGACATGGCGCGCGAGGCAGTCGGCTTTGGCGCCGTGACGCGCGAAGGCGAGGATGAGGAAGCGGTGCGCAAGATGTTCACGCCGGAATTCCGCAACCGGTTGGATGCAATCGTGCCGTTCGGCTATCTGCCGCCCGAAGTGGTCGCCCGCGTGGTCGACAAATTCATC
This sequence comes from uncultured Stakelama sp., assembly GCA_964649315.1. Taxonomy (GTDB): domain Bacteria; phylum Pseudomonadota; class Alphaproteobacteria; order Sphingomonadales; family Sphingomonadaceae; genus Sphingomonas. The sequence goes on from CAZYOU010000041.1 coordinate 21,347, forward strand.
CTCCAGCTCGAACTGCAGCTGGCGGATCGGCAGGTGCACATCAACCTGGACGATGAATCCAAGGCGTGGCTCACCACCAAGGGCTATGACAAGCTCTACGGTGCCCGCCCGATGGGCCGCCTGATCCAGGAA
>CAZYOU010000042.1:0-21291 GCA_964649315.1 uncultured Stakelama sp.
GTCGTGCAGCATCGTGTGGCGCGAGATGGTGTAAGTGAACTTGTCGAGCTCATCGCTGCTCGGCAGTTCGCCGTTCAGCAGCAGGTACGACACTTCCATGAAGCTGGACTGTTCCGCGAGCTGGCCGATCGGATAGCCGCGGTGGAGCAGCACGCCTTCGTCGCCGTCGATATAGGTCAGCCCTGACTCACAGCTCGCGGTTGAGGTGAAGCCGGGATCGAAGGTGAACTTGCCGGTTTGCGCATAGAGCTTGCGGATATCGACCACTTGCGGACCGACACTGCCCGATACGACCTTATATTCGTGATCGGTCCCATCGACGGTGAGTTTTGCGGTATCAGTCATAGGTCCCTCTTCTTGCCTGAATTGTTGCGCCACTGGGGTTAGCCCCCGGTAATCGATGCACTCGCCATCTGATCGACAATCCTCCCCAGACTTTCGTCGCGCCCCAGCAGCACGAGCACGTCGAAAATCCCCGGCGATGTCTTTCGTCCGGTCAGCGCCGCGCGCAGCGGTTGCGCGACCGCGCCGAGTTTTACCCCGGCATCCTCGGCAACCTGCTTCACCGCAACCTCTAGCCCTTCCGTATCCCAGTCATTCACCGCGTCAAGCGCGCCGTGAATGCGGGCAAGGAGATCACGTGCTTCGTCCGTCAACAAGGCGTCTGCGGCCTCGTCCATCGTCAGTGGGCGCTTGCGAAACAAAAACGCCGCTCCGTCAGCCAATTCAAGCAAATTGGCGGCGCGCGGCTTCAGCACATCCATGCTGCGACGCAACAGATCGTGCCCGTCTGGGTCGATGTCGTGCCCGATCCGCTGGGCAACCAGATCGGCCAGTCGCGCATCATCGGCGATGCGAATGTAATGACCGTTCAGGTTCTCCAGCTTCTTCAAATCGAACCGGGATGGTGATTTGCCAACACCACCCAAATCGAACCACTGGATCGCCTGTTCACGGCTGATGATCTCATCATCGCCATGCCCCCAGCCGAGCCGCAACAGGTAGTTCCCCAGCGCCTCGGGCAGAATGCCGAGCTCGTCGCGGTACGCGTCAACGCCCACCGCGCCATGCCGCTTCGACATCTTGGCACCGTCGGTGCCGTGGATCAGCGGAATGTGCGCATAGACGGGCGCGGGCCAGCCCCCCTCGATCGCGTCCATTGCGTGCATGATCGGCAATTGGCGAAACGCATTGTTCAGATGATCATCACCGCGGATCACATGCGTGACGCCCATGTCATGATCATCGACCACAACCGCGAGCATATAGGTAGGCGTGCCATCCGAGCGGAGCAGGACGAAATCGTCGATCTCGACATTCTGGACGGTCACATCGCCCTGCACCCGGTCGCTGATCGTGACCGCACCCTCACGGGGCGCCTTTAACCGCACGACGAATGGGGCGCCCTCAGGTGCTTCTGCCGGATCGCGATCCCGCCAGCGGCCATCATAGCGCAGCGGCTGCTTGGCCGCCTGCTGCGCCGCGCGCATCGCCGTCAATTCGTCTGCAGTGGCGAAGCATTTATAGGCATGGCCCGCGGCGAGCATTTGATATGCCACTTCGGCATGACGATCGGCGCGCGCGAACTGGAAAATCGTCTCGCCGTCCCAATCGAGCCCGAGCCACTGCATCCCATCGATAATCGCATCGATCGCGGGCTGGGTGGAACGCACGCGATCGGTATCCTCGATCCGCAGCAGAAACTTGCCGCCGTGCGCGCGTGCGAACAGCCAGTTGAACAAAGCGGTGCGGGCGCCGCCGATATGCAGGAAACCGGTGGGTGAGGGGGCAAAGCGGGTGACGACCGGTGATGGCGTGGCGGATGCATTCATGGCTGTGGAAATTTCATAACTTGCGCCACGATGCGGCTTCTCCCAGACTTGGAAAACGATGGCCGATACAGCCTGGCGCGCCCCTAGCACGGTGATGCCGCCGCTTCAAATTGCGGCGCGGCAGCGCGCATCGTCTTTCATCGCCACGGCCTGCAATCGCATCGAACAATGGCTCGAGGCGGAGCGCGATCAACTGGTGCTTTGGCTGCCGGTGATGCTCGGTGGCGGTGTTGCGTTGTGGCTGGTGTTGCCCGGCCCGGAGGCATGGATACTGGGGGTCGGCACGCTGATCGGGCTGATGCTCATCGCGTTGTCAATCGGACGGGGCGGGCGGGCGGCGCGAGCCGCTGCGATCGGATGCGCGGCGATGGCGATCGGGCTCGCGCTCATCTGGTGGCGCGCCGACCGAGTCGCCAGCGCGCCGCTGTCTCGACCGATGATCGTGCGGTTCGATGCGCGCGTAGAGCGCGTCGATCCGCTGCCACCGCGCGGGCTGGTGCGTCTGCGGCTTGCACCGATCGCGATCATCGAGACGATGGGCCGATCCTCGTCCACCGCGCTGCTGCCGCTTGTTCGAGTCAACATCCCGACGGAGGACATGCCCGCCGGCCTTTCGCGTGGTGCGGTGATTCGGCTTGGTGCGCGGTTGATGCCGCCGCCGCCGCCGTCGGTGCCGGGTGCGTATGATTTTGCCCGGGTCGCGTGGTTCGACAGGCTTGGTGCTACGGGCAGGGGCTTTGCGCCGATCACCGTGCTCTCACCGGGTGACCTGGCGCAGGGCGGGCTGCGGGCGCGGCTGTCGACGCATATTCGCGGTCAGGTTGAGGGGGTGCCCGGGGCGATCGCCGCCGCGCTCGCGACCGGCGACCAGGGGGCGATCCCGCTCGAGGATGCGGAGGCAATGCGGCGGTCCGGGCTGGCGCATTTGTTGTCGGTCAGCGGGCTCCATATCACCGCCGTGGTAGGAGCGGTGATGCTGGTGATGCTGCGGTTGCTGGCACTCAGCCCCTGGGCAGCGCTGCACCTGCGCCTGCCATTGATTGCTGCGGGCGCGGCAGCAGTGGCGGCGATTGGTTATACCGTGCTGACGGGGGCCGAAGTCCCAACGATCCGGTCGTGCGTTGCTGCGCTCATGGTGCTGCTGGCGATTGCACTGGGGCGCGAAGCGATGACGTTGCGGCTAGTCGCCACGGGCGCCGTGATTGTGCTTATATTCTGGCCCGAGGCGCTGGCGGGGCCGAGCTTCCAGCTGTCCTTTGCCGCGATCACGGCGATTATTGCGCTGCACGAGAATCCGCGTGTCCGGGCGTGGTTTGCGCCGCGCGAAGAGGGGCGTGGGCGGTGGCTGCTGCGCCAATTTGGATCGCTTTTGCTGACGGGAATCGTGGTCGAGGCCGCGCTGTCGCCGATTGCGCTCTACCACTTCCACAAAGCGGGGCTGTACGGATCGCTTGCCAATATCGTGGCCATCCCGCTGACAACGTTCGTCGTGATGCCACTCGAAGCGCTGGCGCTGACCCTCGATCTCCTTGGCGTCGGGGCACCGATCTGGTGGCTTGCCGAGCAAGCATTGCGGCTGTTGCTGGCGATTGCCCATTTGGTCTCTGACGCGCCGGGTGCCGTTGCGACCCTGCCGAGCATGCCCGGCGGCGCATTCGCCTTGATCGTGATCGGCGGGCTTTGGGTCGCCCTGTGGCGCACGCGCGCGCGCTGGGCCGGGGCGCTGCCTTTCATCATCGGGGCGGGCTGGAGCGTGATGACCCCGCCCCCCGATTTGCTGGTAACGGGGGATGGGCGACATGTCGCGATCAGGACAGACGCAGGCAATGTCGCGCTGCTGCGGGACCGCGCCGGGGATTACACCCGTTCGATGCTTGCCGAGGCGAGCGGCATCGATGGCGAGCCACTGTTGCTTTCCGATCAGCCGGGGGCACGGTGCAGTCGTGATCTGTGCATCGCGGATCGGGTGGCGGGCGGGCGGCGCTGGCGGATACTGGCGACGCGCAGCCCCTACCGCGTATCGATCGCGGCGTTGATCGATGCCTGCCGCGATGCCGATATCGTCATCAGCGATCGTCGCTTGCCCCGGCGCTGCACGCCCCGCTGGCTACGACTGGATCGGCCCGTGCTTTACCGGACGGGCGGGGTATCGGTTACGCTGGGATCGGGCACGGTCCGCACAGTGTTTCAGCCGGGCGATCGGCACCCATGGCTGCCGATCGCCGTTCGCACCACTAGCAACCGCTAGGCGGGCGTCCGTCAGTCGTACCGACGCAACAGCCCGGCAAGCTTGCCCTGCACGCGGACCTGGCGCGGGTCGTAACGCTGCGGATCATAGGCGCGGTTGGCGGGATCGAGCCGGACCATTGCCCCTTCGCGCCGGAAATATTTTAGCGTTGCTTCGCTATCCTCGATCAGCGCGACCACGATCTCCCCGTCGCGCGCGACGTCAGTGCGGCGGATCAGCGCATAATCGCCGTCGAGAATGCCGGCATCGACCATTGAGTCGCCCGCAACCTCCAGCGCATAATGCTCGCCACCGCCGAGCAGCGCTGCAGGGACCGACAGCATCGAATGACCTTCGAATGCTTCAATCGGCACACCCGCGGCGATCCGGCCGTGCAGGGGGATTTCGATCACGTCATTGGCGGGTTCGGGCATGGCGCGGGTATTGGCGGGGATCGCCGACGCGGCGCTCGCCTTGGCTGCACGCGCCGTTTCGGGGCGATCGGGCATCCGCAACACTTCGAGCGCGCGTGCCCGGTTCGGCAGGCGACGGATGAACTGGCGTTCTTCAAGCGCGCTGATCAGCCGGTGGACACCCGACTTCGATTTCAGGTCGAGCGCTTCCTTCATTTCCTCGAACGAGGGCGAAACGCCGGTATCGGCAAGCCGATCATTGATGAAGCAAATCAACTCGTGCTGCTTGCGCGTAAGCATGGTGTTCCTCCGTCCAGAACAGACGACGAACGTTTAGGCAACGGAATCGATCAAGTCAAGCGAGGGGCAAGATGTCTACGATGTCGTCCGGTTCGGCTGTCGGCGCAAAGGGCGCACGCACGATCAGGCAGGCGGCGGCTGCGAGCGTTTTGAGCAACGAGCTATCCTGCTTGGGGGCAGCGATCACGCGCCCGTTCTCCCAGTGTGCACGCAGATAATCCTGGCGCTGGTCATTGGCGGGCAGCGCTGCGCCGAGCGTTGCGGTGATGGTTTGCGGGAGAGGATCGCGCGCACCACCGTGCGCCGCGATCAGGGGCCGCAGGAAAAGATGTGCGGTAACGAAGGCCGAAACCGGATTGCCCGGCAGCCCGAGGATCACGGCCCCGCCAATTCTGCCCGCCAGCATCGGCTTGCCCGGGCGAAGCGCGATCCGCCAGAAATCGATGCTGCCGCCCGCCGCCTCGATCGCGGGCCGGATCAGATCATGATCGCCCACCGACGCCCCACCAATCGTCACGATGATATCAGCATCAATCGCGGCTATCGTTGCCGTGATCTGGTCGAGCCGATCGGGCAGAATTGGCAGCAGTGTAACATCGACGGGCAGATCGGCGAGGTGCGCGGCGAGCATCACGCCGTTCGCCTCGGGCACCTGATTTGGGCCGATGGGTGCACCGGGCACCACCAGTTCGTCGCCGGTCGTCAGTATGGCGATCCGCACCCGCCTGTTCACGCCAAGCTCGCCGTACCCCGCTATCGCTGCCAGCGCGATCCGCGCCGGGGTCAGCCGCTCGCCTTGTGCCACCAACAGATCGCCGTCGCTGAAGTCGAGCCCGGCCGAGCGCACATTGCGCCCTCTTGCTGGCGGTCCTTCGCCAGAAAGCATTACCTGAGCGCCGTCCCGCGCAGCTTCCTCCTGCACCAGCACGGTATCGGTGCCCTGGGGCATAGCCGCACCCGTGAAAATGCGCACCGTTTCGCCTGCCGCGACTTTCCCCGCAAAGCCATGCCCGGCGGCACTTTCGCCGATCAGCGTGAACGGCCCGGGCAGGTCGGCAAAGCGGATCGCATAACCGTCCATTGCCGACAAATCGGTCGCCGGTTGCGATCGCCGCGCCACAATGTTGCTCGCCGCCCAGCGCCCAGCCGCAGCTGAGAGCGCCACCGTCTCGCTTTCCACCCGCGTACCGAGCGCGATCAATCGCTGTTGCGCGTCGAGAACAGGCAACAGGCCCGCCATACCAAAGCGCCTAGTGCAGCTTCAGGCGCGGGCGGATGACCTGGTTGATCCGCCCCATCGCGATCAGCGCCACACCTTTGATCCAGCCATGGATGGCGACGATGTGCATACCGTACAGCGACACATAGATCAGCCGCGCGATCCGCCCCTCCACTGCCATACGCCCGCCGACAAGATTGCCCATCAGGCTGCCGACGGTCGAAAAGCGCGAGAGCGATACGAGCGATCCCTTGTCCTGATAGACGAACCCGCGCAGCCTGCCGCCACTGATAAGCGCGCAGATATTGTGGAATGCGGTGCCCGCCATCTGGTGCGCGGCCTGCGCGCGGGGCGGGATGGGGCGCTGCTCGCCTTCGGGCACGAAGCGTGCACAATCGCCGATCGCGAAAATTCGCTCGTCGCGCGTGGTCTGCATCGTCTTGGTAACGACCAGCTGGTTGCCGGGGGTCGTTTCCAGTCCGCCAATTCCTTGCAGGAAATCCGGTCCCTTCACGCCCGCCGCCCAGACGCGCAGATCGGCGGGGATGAAAGTGCCGTCGGACGTCGCAATGCCTTCGTCGGTAATCTCGGTCACTTGCCGCCCGGTCAGCACACGAACGCCGATCGCCTCGAGCTCCTCAGTGGCGGCTTGGGAGAGGTTTTCGGGTAGGGCGGGCAGGATACGCGGGCCTGCTTCGACCAGCGTCACATCGAGCCGCGTCTCGTCGAATACCTCAAGCCCGTAATAAGCGAGACCCTTGGCGGCGTTGAACAGTTCGGCGGCAAGCTCGACCCCGGTCGCACCCCCACCGACAATCGCCACGCGAACCCGCGCATCAGCGCCCGGATCGGCGCTCATCGTGCGAGAGACGCGCAGGCACTGGTTCAGCAGCCGCTTGCGAAAGCGATCCGCCTGCGTACGATCATCGAGATAGATCGCATTCTCGCGCACCCCGGGCGTGCCGAAGTCATTCGAGACCGAGCCGACCGAAATGACGAGATAATCATAGCGGATGCGGTGCCGCGCAACGATTTCGCGCCCGGTTTCATCGAAGATCGGCGCGATCACCACTTGCCGCGCCTCGCGATCAATCGCTTCGAGCGATCCGTCGAAAAAGCGGTAATTCCAGCGATAGGCGTGGCTGCGATAGCCAACCTCATCGAGATTGGCGTCGAGTGATCCGGCGGCGACTTCGTGCAGCAGCGGCTTCCAGATATGTGTCTGGTTGCGATCGATCAGGATGATGTCGAACTTCTTGCTCCCGAATTTCTTGCCCAGCCGCGCGACCAGCCCAAGCCCACCCGCGCCACCGCCGACGACGACGATCTGGATTTTCTTCGTTTTTTGCGTGTTGGAAAAGGACGTGGGCGAAGGCGCGGATGACGCTGTCGCCACCGTCATTTGCTGGTTCCCTGCGGCATCAGCCATTGCCGTTCGATCCCTTGCTATCGCCCCGTGCTAAAGCGTGCGCGATATTGCAGTGCAGCACCAGCGCTAAATTGCCGGGGGCGGCGCGCGCCACATGCCCGATTTGCCACCGCTCTTTTCGATCAGGCGAACCTGGCCGATCTCCATGCCCCGGTCGATTGCCTTGCCCATGTCGTAGATGGTCAGCAACGCAACCGATACCGCCGTCATCGCTTCCATCTCGACACCAGTCTTGCCGGTCGTCGCGCAGGTTGCGGTAACGGTGACGCCGCGATCGTCTGGCAGCAGATCGACGGCAACGCGGGTCAGCGGTAGCGGGTGGCACAGCGGGATCAGGTCGCTGGTGCGCTTGGCGGCCATGATGCCGGCGATCCGCGCCACCGCCAACACATCACCCTTCTTCGCAGCCCCGTCGCGAATGGCTGATGCGGCCTCGGCGGTCATGGTGATCCGGCCGGTTGCAATTGCCTGTCGCGCCGTATCTGCCTTGCCACCGACATCGACCATATGGGCGGCGCCCTGCGCATCGAGATGCGTCAGATCGCTCATCCGCCGATCAGCGCCCGGGTCGCCGCCTCGATATCATCAGCGCGCATCAGTGCTTCGCCGACGAGGAAGCAGCGCACGCCCTTTTCAGTCATCGCGTCGAGATCGGCGCGGGTCGATAGCCCGCTTTCGGCAACAAAGGTGCACCCCGCCGGTGCTTTCGCGATCAGGCTATAGGTATGCGAGAAATCGACCGAGAAATCGTGCAGATTGCGGTTGTTGACGCCGATTAGCCGCGATTTGAGCTTCATCGCGCGCTCAAGCTCCTTGGGATCGTGCACCTCGACCAGCACGTCCATGCCGCATTCGATCGCCGCAGCCTCGATTTCGGCGAGCGCTTCGTCATCGAGCGCGGCCATGATGAGCAGGATGGCGTCTGCACCCAGCGCTCGCGATTCGGGCACTTGCCAGGCGTCGATCATGAAATCCTTGCGGATCACCGGCAGGCTGACGACGTCGCGTGCAGCCGCCAGATACGCATCGGCACCCTGAAACCAGTGCTCGTCGGTCAGCACCGACAGGCAGGCTGCACCGCCTGCCTGATAGGCGATGGCGTGGGCCGGCGGATCGAAATTCTCGCGGATCAGGCCCTTGGACGGGCTTGCTTTCTTGATCTCAGCGATCAGCGCAGGGCCATGCTCGGCGCGCGCATCGAGTGCAGCGCGAAAGCCGCGCGGTGGGGTTTGCTCGGCGATCATCGCATCGATATCGGCGAGTGAGATGCACGCCTTACGCGCTGCGACATCGGCGCGTTTGGTTTCCAGGATACGGTTCAGGATCGTCGTCATGAATATGCGATCCAGCAGTCGAGCAGCGTGTTGGCAAGGCCGTTGTCGAGCACTTCACGCGCCTCCTCCACGCCTTCGGCAAGCGTATTCACGCGTGCCGCCACCATCAACGCGGCCGCCGCATTGAGCAATACCGCATCCCGATATGCCCCGGTTTCGCCAAGCAGAAGGCGCCGCAGCGCCGCCGCGTTATACGCCGGATCGCCACCGCGGAGCGCCGCGATCGGGTGACGCGGCAAGCCAGCGTCTTCGGGCGATATCCGCACTGGCAGGGTGATTGCGCCAATACTCTCGACTACGCTCGGCCCGGCACCCGACAGTTCATCCAGCCCTTCTTCGCCCGAAACGACGATTGCGGCTTCGGTGCCCAGCTGCGCCAGTGCATCGGCGTAAACGGGCGCATAATCGGGCCGGGCGATCCCGATCAGCTGGCGCGTGACGTGGGCCGGGTTGGCGAGCGGACCCATAAGGTTGAAAATGGTACGCTTGCCGATCTGGCGGCGAATGGGGGTGATGCGCTTCATCGCTGGGTGGTGATTGGCGGCGAACAGAAACGCGATGCCCAGATCGCGCAGGCTTGCCTCGGCCAGACGCCCCGCGCGTTCCATATCAAGGCCAAGCGCTTCGAGCGTATCGGCGGCACCCGCCTTGCTCGATGCGGCACGGTTGCCATGCTTGGCGACCGGCACGCCCGTTGCGGCGACCAGCAGCGACACGGCGGTGGACACGTTAAGCGTGTGATGCCCATCGCCGCCGGTACCGCAGACATCAATCGCGCCGGGCGGCGCATCGATGGGGATCAGGCGTGCCCGCAGCGCGCGCGCCGCCTCGGCAATTTCGGTGCTGGTCTCGCCACGATCGCTCAGCGCAACCAGGAAATCGGTGATTGCCTGTTCAGAGGTGCGGGCGTCGAGGATGTCGGCAAAGGCTTGGCGCGCGACGTTGCGCGCCAGCGGCTCGGCGGGATTGGGCAGGTCGACCAACATCGTCACGCCAGCGCCTTGGGCCGCAACCCGGCGAGCGCCATGAAATTGGCGAGCATCGCATGGCCATGCTCGGTCGCAATACTCTCGGGGTGGAACTGCACGCTGTGAATCGGCAGCGTGACGTGCCGAAAACCCATTACCGATCCGTCATCCGCCGTCGCGTTGACCACCAGATCAGTGGGAATGTCCTGCACGATCAGCGAGTGATAGCGCGTTGCCGTGAAAGGAGAGGGGAGCCCCGCGAACAGCCCAGTGCCGTCATGCGATACCGGCGATGTCTTGCCGTGCATCAGCCCGCCGCGCACCACCTGTCCGCCAAAATGTTGGCCGATCGCCTGATGGCCAAGGCACACCCCCAGCAGCGGCTTGCCCGCTTCGGCGCACGCCGCGACCAGATCGAGCGAGATGCCTGCTTCGGTCGGCGTCTTGGGGCCGGGCGATATCAGGAACGCATGGGCATTGCTGGCGATCGCCTCCGTCGCGGTCAGCGCGTCGTTGCGGACCACGCGCACTTCGCTGCCCAGCTCCATCAGATAATGGACAAGGTTCCAGGTAAAGCTGTCATAATTGTCGATGACGAGGATCATGCGGCGCGCTTGTAGCCGATGCGCTCCCCAGCGCAACCGGCCCCTGCACAACGGGCACGGGAAACGGGATAACCAGTTATCGCAACAGTGTAGACATCTACCGGGACTATTGTACCATTTTGTTCTTTAGCAGCATCGGACCGACTCCGTGCTGAACGCTCTGGGAGTGCGCATCATGCGTCGATCGTTTGTTGTTGCCCTGCTGGTCCTGCTGCCCACCACCGGATCGCTGGCGCAAACGCAAGATGCGCCGATTGTGGGTGCACCACCGGCCAAAATCCGCAGCATCACGCTGACCCCTGGCGATAAATGCCCCGAGTCGACCGGCGGCGAAATCGTTATTTGTCAAACGCTTGATGAACCCTACCGGATACCAAAAGCACTCCGCACCGTTGCGCCAACCGCAGCGAACCGTACCTGGGCCAGCCGGGCTGCGGGTATCGATGATGCGGCCCGTGAAGCGAGCGGCTTGCCGGACAGTTGCTCAACCACGGGCACTGGTGGCCAGACGGGGTGTACGCAGCAGCTCATCCAACGTTGGCAGGCAGAACGCCGCGAAGCCCAGCAGGATCGCCGCGAACCGCGCTGAACCTCGCGGGCCCAATTGACGACAAGGTCAAAGTCGGGCTTCGGCGTGTCGAGCAATAGAGCGAGCTTGTTAGCGACCGCTTTTCCGCCCACTTCCGCTACGCTGGCAAGAAACGCTGCTTCATCGGTCGATTGCTTGTTCGCTTTGCGGGCGAGATAGACCCGCCATACGGCGTAAAGGCCGTCCCCGGTGGGCTTTTGCTTTTTCAGCGCAGCATCGAGGGCGAGGTTGACCAGCAGGCCGCATTGATAGGCTGGTGTATTGTTTTGGCGGCTCGTGGCTAGGTGCAGTGACGTATCCCGTAACAGTGTCGCGCAGGATTGTCTGGCAGATGCGATACGCTGGGCAACATAGTCGGCCTGCGACGTGCCGGAGTCCCGCAACGCAATCGCCGCAAACGCTTCCGCACCACCTTCATGGATCCACCAGCCACGGGCATTTTCCGTAGCGATGCCGCGCTGGTATAGATGGCCGGCTTCATGCGCGAAATGCCAGGCCAGATCATTGGCGAAATCGGGCTTTGCGAATTCGACGGGCCAATGATTTCCATAGAAATGCGTGAAAATTTGCCCGGGCAATGTACCCCCCTGACGGCCCCAGCCGCCACCTGGATGGGCTGCATCATAAGACGCAAACAGCGCCGGTCGCGATTCGAGCTTACCGAGGCGCTCCTCGAAATAGGCCATGAACATCGGCAATTGCTGCTCAAGCAACAGGCGGATATTGTCGGGCAGTGCCCGATCAATCACGGCGTTCACCACGCCCGCATCGGTCAGTTTGCCATCACCAATATAGACATAACGGCCGCCATCGCTGTCGAGCCACTGGACGCCATCGCTAAAGGTCTGGCCATTCAGCAGGATGCGGCGCTTATCACGCACGATCAACCGCATCCGCCACAGTTCTTTGTCATCGATCGAACAAAGCGGCGCACAGGCAAAAAGGCGCCCGGTGTAAAACAGGATGCTGCCGTCGCCAAAGGGTGCGAACGGTGCATAGTCGCTGGGCAAGTCGCGATACAGTGGCGGTATCCGCAGATCGACCTGGCGAAACCGCTTGCCATCAATGCGGCTGACAACTTCATCGCCGGATTGATCTCCAATGACTTGGCGGAAGATGTGAAAGCCGGGGGGCGCTCCCCAGGTTTTGGTCCGGCTGGCATCGGGTGACCGGTCAAAGGCCATCCGATTTATCGGGCGATCGAACTGGTAACGGACGATCCAGTCACCTTTGCCGTCGACCAGAATGTTGATCACCGGTTTCGCGGGAGGGCGGCCCTTGTCGCTTGCCCTTATCGCCCCTTGCGCGGCGATCGGGTTCGTCATCAGCACAATGAGAAAAATGGCCAAAACTACCCGAACCATCGCCGCTCCCTCCTACTGCCCAAATCCTACTGTGCTCCCCCGGGCGATCGCCTCGCGCGCGGCGGCGAGCAACGCGCCTGCCTTTGCCTCGCATTCGCGCTGTTCATAGGCGGGATCGCTATCGGCGACGATTCCCGCGCCGGCCTGAATATGGATCGTTCCGTCTTTGACGATCGCGGTACGTAAGACGATGCAACTGTCCATCGATCCGTCGGGCGAGAAATAGCCGACGCCACCGGCATAGGCACCGCGCACTTCTGGCTCGAGTTCGGCGATGATCTGGCAGGCCCGCACCTTGGGCGCCCCCGATACTGTGCCCGCAGGAAAGCCCGCAAACAGCGCATCGATCGCATCATGCTTCGCGTCGAGCCGACCCACGACGTTTGACACGATATGCATCACATGGCTGTAGAACTCGACGGTATAGCTGTCGGTCACCCGCACGCTGCCCGCCGCTGCCACGCGCCCGGTATCGTTGCGGCCCAGATCGAGCAGCATCAGATGTTCGGCGCGTTCCTTGGGGTCGGCAAGCAGACTGGCCCGGTTGGCCTCGTCCTCGGAGGCCGTTTGGCCGCGGGGGCGGGTGCCGGCGATCGGGCGGATCGTGATTTCGCCGTCACGCACCCGCACCAGGATTTCCGGACTTGAACCGGTCAGCGAGAAGCCGGGCAGATCGAGATGATAAAGGAAAGGCGAGGGGTTGATCCGCCGAAGCGCACGGTAAAGTTCGAACGATGGCAGCGCAAAAGGCAGGGTGAAGCGCTGCGCCAACACCACCTGAAAGATATCGCCGGCAACGATATAGTCTTTGGCTGCCGCCACCATTTCCGCATATTTTCCGGGCGGCAGCACCGGGTTTAGCGCAACCTCGCCTTCCACGCTGCGGGCAGGCGGGGGGAGCGGCGCGCTCACCAGCCGCGCCGCGGTAGCGTCGATCCGCTCAACCGCTGCGTCGATCAGCGCGGCTGCCGGGCGTGCTGGATCGGGCCAAACGGGTGCCACCAGAAACAGCGCGTCGGCCAGTCGATCGAAAATGAGGATGACGGTGGGGCGCACGAACATCATGTCGGGCAACCCGAGCGCATCGGTTGCAGGTCGATCGAGCGTTTCCACCAGGCCAACGGTTTCATAGCCGAAATAGCCCACCAGGCACGCCAGCGCCCGCGGCAGTTCGGCCGGCACCTCCATCAGGCAGTCGCTCACCAGCGCGCGCAGCGCCGCTAGTGTCGGCTGTGCGCACGGCGCGAAGGCGGTTCGGTCGGTCTGCCAGTGCGGATTGATTGCGGCGTTGTTGGCATGAGCGCGAAACACCAGATCAGGGGCAAGGCCGATCAGGCTATGCCGTCCGCGGATCGCACCGCCCTCCACCGATTCCAGCAGAAAATCGCCGCGTCCGGGTTCGATCAGTTTCAGCGCCGCAGCAACCGGGGTTTCGGTGTCGGCGATCTGCCGCCGCCACAACAGCGCGGGTTTACCCGCCGCCAGGGCGGCCTGCGCCGCCTCTATGCCCTGTACCGCGGCACCGTGATCCATCAGCTCGCTCAGCGCTCGCCAACCAGGTCCTTGCGCGTCGTGGCGATCAGCGCGTCGTTCTTTTTCACGCCCACTTCCTTGCGCGTCGCAGCAACGAATTGCTGGACGAATTCACGGCCGACCAATTTGCTCAGGTCACCGCGCATCGCCTGCATCAGCTGCGGGTTCTCCACTGACCCGGCACGTTCGATCTGATCGAGGTAGATGACGTAATAGCCCGTCTGGTTCGGCGCCTCGAGCAGCTTTGCCGTCTTGTTAGCCATGCTGAACATCAGCACCAGCGGCGCGGGCGCGCCCTTGGGATCATTCGCCAGCTGCGCGCGGGATGAAGCGATTGGCCGCGCATCGGGCAGCTTGATCGGGGACTGGGCAATCGCCTGCGACAAGGGCACGCCTTTGTTCGTCTTTGCCACGATGCCTACCGCAATCGTGCGCGCTTTCTTCAGCGCCCGGTTGATCGCGAAATCGCGGATGACGAGGTTGGAGATCGTCGCAAGCGCAGGCGGTGCGCTGGGCAGCACCCGGTCAAGCGACACCACGGCAAAGCTGCCGTCCTGATCGACGGGCGCAAGCTGCGGATCATCACCCGGCTCAGCGGCGAACCCAGCCTTGACGATCTGCGCGAGCTTCGGGTCTGGCGCGATCGTGCTGTTTTCAGGATCGCGCCCATCGGCGATGATCGGGACGGTCGACTGCGCCTGCAATTTATTGTCGCCGACGATTTCGGCGAAGGTCGCGTTATCGGCAATTGCATCGTCGACCTTGTCACGCAGCGCTGTCATGGCGGCGGCGAGTTTCTGGGCCGACAGCTCTTTCGTCAGCTCCGCACGTGCCTGGTCAAGTGACTTTGCAGCAATCTGCTCGACGGCGTCGATGCGGACGATCGCCCAGCCGAGCGGTGCCTTGACGGGGCCGACAATGCCGCCGCGCGCGCCCGCGAAAACCGCGTTGGCGATTTCGGGCGACGTCTGGGTCGCATAGGATTTCTTGTCGAGCTTGGTGAGCGTAGCCGCGTCGAGACCGACGGCGCGGGCCGCCGCGTCGATCGCCGTGCCGCCTTTTATCTTGGCGACCAGTGCATCGGCCCCTGCCTTGTCGCCAATCACGACCTGCGAAAGCGTCCGCGTCTCACTGGCGGCAAAGCGTGCAGCCTGCGATTTATACGCGGCGCTGATCTCTGCCTCGGTCGGCGTGGCCGACGCTTTGACGAGATCGGGCGTAATCACGGCATAGCGGATCACCCGGCGTTCCGGGATCGTGTAGCGCGCTGCATTGCGCTTGTAATAGGTGGCGATCTCCGCGTCGGTCGGCTTCTCTCCGGGGCCGATCGCGTTGGTGGGTACGAACCCGATGACCCCAGCGCGCTTTTCGAGCAGCAATGCGGCATAGGGTGCAGCGAGGTTGACCGGCACCTGGCCCGCCCCTTCGGTGGGGCTGGTAAGGTGCTGCCCCAATGTACTGCGCACGATATCGGCGCGAATCTGTGCGTCGGTGATGCGGCGCTGACTAAGGAGCAATTCATATTTCGACTGGCTGAACTTGCCATCCAGCCCCTGCAGATCAGGTACGCTGGCGATCTCGCCATCGACAGCGCGTTTGCTGACCACCATGCCGACTTTTTCGCCGAACTGGGCCAGCGCCGTCGCGTTGATCAGCCGTTCCAGTGTCGCTTCAAAGCCGCCCGCATTAACGAACTGAACAACGTCGAGCGTCGGCTGGCGCTGGCGAAGGCTCTGCACATCGTCCTGTACCCGGCGCCGCAGCTCCTCAAGGCCGACTTCAGCCTTCCCGACGCGCGCCACACTCGTGCCGCCAGCAGCCGGCGTGCCGCTCGACAGACCGGTGATGTCGCTAGCCGCGAAGGCAACCGCGATGATCGCCAGAAACACAAACGTGACGATGATTCCCAACCGCGAATTGATGAACCGGCGAAAAAAGCTAATCATGCGTGGGAACAACCGATGCTGGCTGGTGGTGATTGGGGTTCGCTTTACGCAGCGAAGCGCGCAGCTTCAAGCTTGTGCATCCCGACCGTCGCGTTATCGCATCGTTCAAGCGAGCACGGTCATGGGTGGATCGCACTGCGGAGGTACGAAAATGGGGCGATATGCGTAAATTGATCGTCGGCAATTGGAAAATGAACGGCGGCCTGAGCGCGCTGGACGAAATCAGTGCGATTGACCGGATCGCACGCGATTACCCCGTCCTGGATGTTGGGCTGGCGCTGCCTGCCACCCTGATCAATCCTGCCAGCGCCCGCGCGACCACGCTGATGATCGGCGCGCAGGATATCCATGCGGTGCCCGCAGGCGCCTATACCGGATCCGTTTCGGCGCAGATGGTGCGCGAGGTTGGCGCGGTCATGACGATCGTTGGGCATAGCGAACGTCGCCAGATGCAGGGCGAGACGAGCGCCGATGTTCGCGCCAAGGCATTGACGGGAATCGCAACGGGGCTGCAGGTGATCCTGTGCGTGGGTGAGATGCTGCACACACGCGTGGCCGGTGAAGCCGAGGCCTATGTCGCCCGTCAGCTCGCCGAATCACTGCCTGCCGATGCGTCGCCCGCATCGCTGTCAATTGCCTATGAACCGATCTGGGCGATTGGCACCGGCAAGGTGGCAAGCGTGGCCGATGTAGCCACGATGCACGCTGCCTTGCGTGACACGCTTCGGACGACCTTGGGCGCCAAGGCCGACGAAGTTCGCCTGCTTTATGGCGGATCGGTCACGGCCGAAAATGCGCGGGGTCTGCTCGCGACGCCGAATGTCGACGGTGCGCTGGTGGGCGGCGCGAGTCTGACGGCTGCGGATTTCGGCCCGATTATCGTGATCGCCGCAGAGCTGACGGCGCGCGTCCCCGCCTAAACGGCGCGGCGGCCGGTGATCAGGCGGAAGACGATTACAATCGCGGCGATGACGAGCAGCGCGTGGATCAATCCGCCTGCGACGTTCAGGGCAAAACCGAGTGCCCAAAGGACGAACAGGATGACGACGATGGTCCAAATCATGGCGGTGTTCCTTCGAAAGGCCCGAATGCCGCTGCACGGGCGTGCAGGGCGGGGCGTATGAAGGATTAACCCGCTAACCGGCCAAGCGTTCCGACATGCAGGACCGACTCTGCTGCGCGTCAGCCGGGATAGCGCGCCTTCAGCATCGCCCAGCTCGCGCGAAGGCCCAACGCATCGCCGCCCTTGGGTCGGCCCGGCTTGGCCACCGGGCGCCATGCAAAAGTATCAAGGTGCACCCACGGCGTACCGGCAGGCACGAAGCGCCGCAGGAACAGCGCGGCGGTGATCGATCCGGCGAAACCGCCGTCGGGCGCGTTGACCATGTCGGCAATGTCCGATTTCAGCATTTCGTCATAGCCATCCCACAAGGGCAGCCGCCACAGCGGATCATAGGCATCGCGCCCTGCCGCCAGCATCGCATCGGCCAGTGCGTCGTCGTTCGCAAATGTCGCGGGCAGATCAGGGCCGAGCGCCACCCGCGCTGCACCGGTCAGCGTCGCGAAATCGATAATGAGGTCCGGCTTGGCCTCACCCGCCTTGGTCAGCGCATCGCCGAGGATTAGCCGCCCTTCGGCATCGGTGTTGGTGTTTTCCACCGTCAGGCCGGCCCGGGTCGGCAACACGTCACCCGGACGAAATGCATTGCCAGCGATGGCATTCTCCACCGCCGGGATCAGCAAATGCAGCCGCACCTTCATCTGGGTGCCCATGATCAGCCCGGCCAGCGCCAGTGCGTGCGCGGCGCCGCCCATGTCCTTCTTCATCAGCCGCATGCCTGCCGACGGCTTGATATCGAGCCCGCCCGAATCGAAGCACACGCCCTTGCCGATCACCGCCAGCCGGGGATGCGTTGGATCGCCCCATTCGAGCTCGATCAGCCGGGGCGCGCGTTCGCGTGTCGCTGCCTGGCCGACAATGTGGATCATCGGAAACCCTTGCGCGAGCGCATCGCCGCGGGTGACGGTCACCGTGCCGCCATGCTGCGCGGCGAGCGCGGTCGCCTCGGATTCGAGTTCGCCCGGGCCAAGATCGGCCGCGCCGGTGTTCACCAGATCGCGCACCTTTGCCGTCGCCACCGCCAGCCGCACGGTCTCGTCGATGCGTGCAGGCTCACCGGTCAGCAGCACGCGCGGCGCATCGGCGTCGGCTTTGCGGTACCTGTCGAACTGATGCTGTGCGAGCATCCAGCCAAGCCCGGCCGCGGCTACCGGCCCGTCTTTCAGCCGGTAAGTTCCTTCGGGCAGCACATCGCCCTGCGACGCGATCCGCCACGGCGAGGTTTCAGGCTCGTTGCAGATCAACAGCGCGTGCCAATCCTCCGGCCCGTCACCGGGCAGCAATGCGCGGTTGCCTGCCTTACCCGTAATCTTATGCGCCGCCACGGCGCTGCGGACGCGCGGCGGCTGTTTGGTCAGCCAGTCCTGAAATGCATCGGGATGGACGACTTCGATCAACCGCGCGGGCTGGCCGCGATCGGGTTGAAGCAACGCTGCAAAATCGGTCATTGGACGGGCATCACCAGAAACTGTTCGAACCGGCCATTCTCGCCGGGCTCGCTATAGGTAATGATGTTGAGCGTCTGCCCGTCATACACAACCCGGTAATTGCGATTGATGAAGCCACCGCGTGCGCGGGGCTTGCGCGCTGCCTCGAACGACTTTGGCTCGCCGAGCGCGCCCAGCGACTGGCGGTAATCGCCCAGCGCGACATCGGTGAAATAATAGTTGGCATTCTCGGTCATCAGCTTTCGATCGAGCGTGCCGGTGCGCAGCATATCGAACAGCTTGCGCGCCGCTGCCGTCTTTGCCGCTTCGGCCGCATCGGCAGGGGCGGGGGGCAGGACCAGATCGGTAATCTGCCCGGCGATGCTGGTGAAGGCGTTGCTGAAATCGCTGTTGACCAGCACCGTTACGGCGACTTTTTCATCCGGAAACACGATGTTTTCGGACAGGAACCCTACCGCCTCGCCGCTATGTTCGACAAACCGGTGGCCATTGGCGGTGCCAACACTGACGCCAAGCCCGTAGCTGGTCGTGGTGCCATCGGCGAGTTTGGTCGGGGATTCCTGCGCGGCCCAATCATCGGCGGGCAGCACAGTGCGGTTGAGCCGGGCAATGTTCCACTTGGCAAGATCGGTTGCCGACATCGACAGCTCCCCTGCGGCAAACAGCCAGCCGGGTGCCGCAGGTTTTTCCACCCGCACCGGCCCAAGCGCGAACCGCTGATAGCCTTGCGGATAATCCGGGCCGATCGCTGCATCCTGGCTGATCACCTTCATCCCCAGCGGCTTGAAGACGTGCTTGCCCAGGTAATCGAGCATGGGCATGCCCGACACCTTCTCGATGATCATGCCCGCCACGACATAGCCGGTGTTCGAATATTGCCACTGGGTGCCGGGCACATAATCGAGCGGCTTTTTTGCCCAACGATCGATGATGCCTTGCGGTGTGGTCGGCGTCGCCATGGCGGCAAAGCTGTAATCCTGCGGCCAGTAATCCTGCAGCCCCGATGTGTGGTTTAGCAACTGCCGCAGCGTGATCTTGTCGCCATCGCTGATGCCGGGAAGATATTGGCTGACCTTGTCGTCGAGGCTCAATTTGCCCTGATCCTCGAGCAGCAACAGCGCCGCGGCGGTGAATTGTTTTGATACCGACGCGATCTGATAGGGGGCATCGATACGGGCAGTACGGATCGCTTCGGATTGCTTGCCGTAAGCCTTGGCGAACACAATCTCGCCGCCACGCACGATCGCGATCGAGGCGGAGGGGACGCCGGTGCGCAACAGGCTTTGCGCGACAATGGCATCGATCTTGGCCGTTTCGGCCGGCGTCATCGGCTGGGCGTTCAGCGTGACAGGCTGGGCGGCCGCGAACAGGGCAATGACAGAAAATGTGAAGCGAAGGCGCATAGGATGACACTTCCATGAAACACGGGTGACGCGACCTTACAGATCATCCCGCGCGGCGCCAGAGGGACGCTTGTCGAACCGCCAGACGGCGCTACGCTGTGGAAATAATCCCGAGCATCGGGACCGACAGGGGGGAAGCAGATGCAGTCGATTAGCCAGCGTCAGATTATCACGGCGCTGATCCTCGCGGCCGCGGCGGCCTTGGGCATCCTGACAATCCTGTCGGTGCTCGGGCCGGATTATGCGCAATATGCCCCTGCGACCTGCACCACGACGCGATGCTTTTGTGAAATGCCGCGCATCGGTGACCTGATCGTGCAGCCAGCGAACAGCTGGTCATCCTATGGCTATGTATTTGCCGGGTTCCTGATGATCGTGCTGGCCAACGCCCGGCAATGGTCGTCCGCAATGCCGCGCAGTGCCGCGACGGTGTTCGGCATTACCGCGATTTCGGTGGGGCTGGGATCGGTGCTGCTGCATGCGACGTTGAC
The DNA here is from genome assembly GCA_964649315.1 of uncultured Stakelama sp. Lineage (GTDB taxonomy): Bacteria > Pseudomonadota > Alphaproteobacteria > Sphingomonadales > Sphingomonadaceae > Sphingomonas. The sequence goes on from CAZYOU010000042.1 coordinate 20,222, forward strand.
GCTGTGGGGCCAGTTTTTCGATGTGCTCGGCATGTATCTGGTCGGATCGTTCATGCTGGTCAGCGCGCTGTCGAAATGGCTGCGCATTCCGGATGGCCGCGCGATCTTGCTCTATGTTGCGCTATGCGCGGCACTCGTCACCGCGCTGATCGTCGAGCCGGAGGTGCGGCGCTGGCTGTTCCTGGTGCTGCTGGTATCGGCGATCATCGTCGAGATGGGGTTTGCGCGTCCCCGTCGCGCCGGGGTGATCGTCGGCTTTTACCTCGCCGGTATCGTCGCCAAGGCGGTGGCGTTCGCGATCTGGAACCTCGACCAGAACGGCATCGTCTGCGCGCCGACCAGCCTGTTGCAGGGCCACGCCGTCTGGCACCTGCTCGGCGCGACGTCGATCTTCCTGACGTTCAGCTATTATCGCAGCGAGCGGCAGCACTCCCCGCGCTAGGCGGCGGGGACGCCGTACAAGTCATGCTCGTCGGCATCCTCGATGACGACGGGGACGATATCGCCCTGTGCAAGATGGCCGGCGTCGCGCAGATGAACTTCGCCGTCGATCTCCGGCGCATCGGCCTGGGATCGGCCCGTTGCTCCACCGGTTTCGTCATCAACGGCGTCGATGATCACCTCTAGGGTGCGGCCGACCTTGGCCTGCAGCTTCTCCGCCGAAATGCGCGCGGTTAGCTCCATCAGCCGGGCGTAGCGTTCTTCCTTCACCGGTTCTGGCACGGGATCGGGCAGGGCATTGGCGCTGGCGCCCTCGACAGGCTCGAACCGGAACGCACCGACGCGGTCGAGCTGTGCTTCTTCCAGCCAGCGCATCAGATAGGCGAAATCTTCCTCGGTTTCGCCGGGGAAGCCGACGACGAAGGTCGATCGGATCGCGATATCGGGGCAGATCGCGCGCCAGCCCTTGATGCGGTCCAGCACCTTGGCATCGTTCGCAGGGCGCTTCATCGCGCGCAGCACATTGGGGCTCGCATGCTGGAAAGGGATGTCGAGATAGGGGGTCACGAGGCCTTCGGCCATCAGCGGGATCACCCGGTCGACATGCGGATAGGGATAGACATAATGGA
>CAZYOU010000043.1:0-20620 GCA_964649315.1 uncultured Stakelama sp.
GTTTTGTGGTGTTGGCTTCCCCCCCCCCCGCCCCCCCCCCGGGCGGGGGGGGGGGGGGGGGGGGCGCCCCCCCCCCGCCAAGCGGCGCTGCGCCCGGCACTGCCCCTCTCCCAACCCTCTCCCCGAAGGGGAGAGGGCTCTTATCGGCTACCCCCCGCGCTTGATTGTCTCGCGCGCGATGATGATCTGCTGGATCTGGCTGGTGCCCTCGTAAATGCGGAACAGGCGGACGTCGCGGTAGAGCCGCTCGATCCCGTAATCGGCGATATAGCCGGCGCCGCCGAAAATCTGGACGGCGCGGTCAGCCACACGGCCGACCATCTCGCTGGCGTAATATTTGGACGCCGCCGATTCCATGACGATGTCCTTACCGGCATCCTTGGCGGCGGCGGTTTCCAGCATCAGCGCACGCGCGGCGAGTGCCTCGGTTTTGCTGTCGGCGATCATCGCCTGGATCAGCTGATGTTCGGCGATTGCCTTGCCGAACTGCTTGCGTTCGGTGGCGTAAGCGATGCAGTCAGCGATCAGGCGCTCGGCGACTCCAACACAAACGGCCGAGATGTGCAGCCGCCCGCGATCGAGCACGCGCATCGCGATTTTGAAGCCTTCACCCTCCGCGCCCAGCCGGTTTTCGACGGGTACCGCGACATCATCCATGATGACATCGGCGACCTTCGCGCCCTTCTGCCCCATCTTCTTCTCGGGCTCGCCGATCGACACGCCGGGCAAGTTGCGCGGGACAAGGAAGGCGGAGACGCCGCGCGCGCCGGGTTCATCGCCGGTGCGGGCCATGACGGTGAACAGGTCCGCCTTGTCGGCATTGGTGATGTAGCGTTTGGTGCCGGACAGGCGATAGACATTGCCGTCCCTGACGGCGCGGGTCTTCACGCTGCCCGAATCGCTGCCGACATCGGGTTCGGTGAGCGCAAAGCTGGTGACGATCTCTCCCGACGCGATTTTGGGCAGCCATGCTGCCTTCTGCTCGGGCGTACCGGCCATCACCAGCCCCTGGCTGCCAATGCCGACATTGGTGCCGAAGGTAGAACGGAACGCGGGCGTTGTGCGGCCAAGCTCGATCGCGATCCGGCACTCCTCGGTCATCGTCAAGCCAAGCCCGCCATATTCCTCGGCGATCGACAGGCCGTACAGCCCCATCTCGCGCATTTCGCGGATAATGTCGGCGGGGATGGCATCGTCGGCCTCCACCTGCCCCTCGAGCGGGCGGAGCCGCTCACTGACGAAACGGCGCACCATGTCGATCAGCGCGTCAAAGGTTTCCGGGTCGAGCGCCACGCCAAACATCCTCTCAGCTATTGCTGGCACCGCGCTATCCCAGCAGGCGCAGCGCCGCAAGTTGTGCAAACCCGAAATTCCAAAATGCCCGTGACGGCGGCGTGGCACCAAGCTAGGGTGATCCCAGAAAAGAATGATGAGAGGATCGGGTTTGATGCGCTTTTCTGGCAAGCGTGCCGTCGTAACGGGCGCGGCATCGGGCATTGGCCGGGCCACCGTGCTACGACTGGTCGAGGAAGGCGCAGAAGTCTGGGCGGCCGATATCGACGAGGCAGGCGGGCAGGATCTGGCGCAAACCTCCAATGGCCGCATCCATTTTCAGCGTACCGATGTTACGAAAGCCGTAGAGATTGAGGCGTTGATCGCCGCTGCCGATGCCGCTGGCGGTATCGATGTGCTGTTCAACAATGCCGGCGCGGGCGGTGCGCGCGCAAAGATCGATGCGATTACGCCCGATGAATGGGATTACACGCAGAACCTGCTGCTGCGATCAGTGGCGCTCGGCATTCGTTATGCCGCCCCGTTAATGGCGGCTCGCGGCGGTGGTGCGATCGTCAACACCGCATCGATCGCCGCGCTGCAAACCGGTGCCGCGCCTACCGCCTATTCGGTGGCAAAGGCGGGCGTGCTGCACCTGACCAAGATGTCCGCTGCCGATCTGGCGCAGCACCGCATCCGCGTGAACGCGGTGTGCCCCGGCTTCATCACCACCAACATCTTCACCAGCGCGATGGGCATTGACGGCGACAAGCGCAATCAGGCGAATGCCGCGATCACTGGATTGGCGGGTTCGGCGCAACCGGTCGCACGCCCCGGGCAACCGGAGGATATCGCTGCCGCCGTCGCGTATCTGGCCAGCGATGATGCCGCGTTTGTCACGGGCACGCATATCGTCGTTGATGGTGGCATGACGATCGGCCCGCGCCACAGCTGGGATCCGGCCGTGCCATCGCTGTTTGCCATGCTGGAAGCATTCAAATGACGGCGTCTGTTGCCGTACCGCCTGCGCGCGTCTTGCCGATGCGCAGCCGCCTTGCCTTCGGGATGGGCTCGATTGCGTATGGCGTGAAGGACAATGGTTTCGCGACCTTCCTGTTGCTGTTTTACAATCAGGTCGTCGGCCTGTCGGCGGCGAGCGTTGGCATCGCGATCATGATGGCGATGATGGTCGAGGCATTTGTCGATCCCGCCGTCGGTTTTCTATCGGATCATACCCGCAGCAAATGGGGGCGGCGACACCCCTGGATGTACGCATCGGCCATTCCGGTGGCGATTGGCTGGCTGCTGCTGTGGAATCCGCCCGCCGGATGGAGCGAGACGGCGTTGCTCTTCTATCTGTTTGGCAGCGCGTTGCTGGTGCGGATCGCGCTGTCAGCATTCGAGATTCCGGCGTCCGCGCTCGGGCCAGAACTCAGTTCGGATTATGATGAGCGGACCAAGCTCTTTTCCTATCGCTATCTGTTCGGCTGGGTCGGCGGGCTGGGGATGCTGTCGCTGGCGTACGGCGTGTTTCTGGTTCCTGATGCGACCCATGCGGTGGGGCTGCAGAACGGCCCCGGCTATTCGAGCATGGCGACGATGGCCGCGATCGTGATGGCGGTCGCCATTCTGGTATCGTCCTGGGGGCTGCACGGCGAAATCAAATATCTGCCCAAACTGGCCGAAAGCACCGAGACATTATCCGATCATTTCCGCGCATTCCGGCAGACGATTTCGAACAAGGCGTTTGCGATCCTGATGCTGGCCGGTGTGTGCGCCTATACCGCGCAGGGCATTTCGTTTGCGCTGTCGAATTATATGTATCAATATGTCTGGGAATTCAGCGGTGGCGATTTCCAATGGCTCTCGCTGGCGTTGCTCACGGGGGCGATCGGGGCATTCATTCTTGCGCCGCGCCTGACCAAGGGCGGCGATAAGGCCCGCATGGGCACGATCCTGTCGGTCATGAGCGTCACGCTGTTGGTGACGCCCTATATCCTGCGGCTCCTGGGGCTGTTTCCCTCGCCGGGGTCGCCGATCATCCTGCCGCTCTTGCTGACGATCTTCGCGATCAACACCGCTTGCGGGGTCAGCGCTTTCATCATCGGCGCGTCGATGCTGTCTGACGTGGTGGAGGAGTCCGAACAGCGCACCGGCAGGCGGTCTGAAGGCGTGTTCTTCTCAGGCAGTTTCTTCGTGCAGAAAATGGTCGGCGGGCTGGGCATCTTCATGGCGGGCGCCATCCTGTCGATCGCACAGTTCCCCGAATCGGCCAAGCCGGGTCAGGTGCCGATCGAAACGGTCGATCGGCTGACGCTGATCTTCATCGTGTTGCTGACGATCTTCTATGGCCTTGCGGCTTTCATGTATTCGCGATTCCCATTCGGGCGCGCCGATCACCAGGCGCGGCTCGAGCGGATGGGGGCCAAACCGGTCGTCTGATGTCAGATTGGGGGCCGTTTCCGGCGCTGGTTGCATCCCAAATCAGCTGCGGAGGACCGGTCACCGCCCGCTAAACACGGTTCGTCGGAAAAGGTTCCGTTCATCGCCGAGCAAGGGTTTCCCTGCGCGGCACGGTCTGCTTTGAAAGACTCAAGGTGCGGCAATCGACCGCAAATGACCAGCAGACACCTTTGGGGGGTCCATGACATTCAAGGCTTTGGCAGCGCGTTTTGCGCTGGTGGTATCGTGCGCCCTAATGGCAAGCACCCCGGCCTTTGCCCGCACGCTGCAATGCGTGCCCTTTGCCCGTCAGGTATCGGGCATCCACATTCAGGGTAATGCGCTGACCTGGTGGGATCAGGCCGCAGGTCGCTATACCCGCGGCAAGACGCCACAAGTCGGCGCTGTCCTTGCTTTCTCGGCCACCGCACGGATGCGTTATGGCCATGTCGCGATGGTCAGCCGGATCGTCAGCGACCGGGAAGTGTTGCTGACCCACGCCAATTGGTCACGCCCTGGCGGCATCGAGCGCGATGTGCGCGCCATTGATGTATCCGAAGCGGGTGACTGGAGCGCGGTGCGCGTGTGGTTCGGCCCAATGGGCGGGCTGGGGCTGACCGCCTACCCGACCAAGGGCTTCATTTATGCCGATGGCTCGCCGCAGGATGCGCAGCCAACCATCGCCCAGCACGCCAGCGGCGCTCGTGGCATTCTGACGCTGGTCACCGACGCGGGCTTCTAGAGTAGACCATCATTGATCTAAACCGTTTGCCCCGAGCTCGTCGAAGGGCTGCTTTTTCTTTGTGCCGCATGATCTCTGGCCCAAAGTAAAAGGCAGGGCTTCGACAAGCTCAGCCCGAACGGTGAAAATGATACTGACCTTCGGCATCCTCGAGCACCTTCTGCTCCAACGCAGAATATCTTACCCGACTTTGCCCGGATGGAACGTCATCGCGACGCCATTCATGCAGTAACGCTTGCCCGTCGGCGCCGGGCCGTCATCGAACACATGCCCCAGATGCCCGCCGCAACGACGGCAATGGACTTCGGTGCGGGCGAAGATCAGGCTGCCGTCGATGCGTGTGCGCACGGCATTGGGCAGCGGCTTCCAGAAGCTGGGCCAGCCGGTGCCACTGTCATACTTCGTCGCTGACGAGAACAGCGGCAACGCGCAGCCGGCGCACCAAAAAGTCCCTGCGCGCTTTTCGTGATTAAGCGGGCTGGTGCCGGGATATTCGGTCGCCTCGTGCCGCAGCGTGCGATAGGCGGCGGGCGAGAGCTTCGCCTTCCACTGCGCATCGCTGAGCGTGACTTCGAACTTTTCGGCAGCCGGGGAAGCAGCGGCAGGCGCGGTGCGCCAGCCGAACAGTGCAGCGGCAGCGGAGCCGACAGCGGCAAGAGACAGGAACTGGCGACGATCAGTCATGGTGGTCGAACTCCCTTGGGGGCCTTGATACCACGCTATTCGTATCTGAGCCCGTCGAGGTTACGCAGCCATCGCGGTTTTCAGTATTTGCTGATCGTCACCGGCAGCTTGCGATAGCCATGGACGAAACAGGCCGCGACTCGCTCCGGCGCGCCGACCACGTTTACGCGCATCCGGCGTTTCGCCATTTCCTCGAGCAGCACGCTGATCTGGAGTTCTGCCAGCCGCGCACCGACGCAGCGGTGGATGCCGTGCCCGAATGCCAAATGGCGGCGCGCATTGGGGCGATCAACGACGATCTTGTCGGCATCCGCCCCGAAAACGCTCTCATCGCGATTGGCGGAAAGATACCAGAGCGCGAGCTTGTCGCCGGCCTTGATTTGTTGTCCTTCCAGCACGGTATCCTGCGTCGCGGTGCGGCGCATGTGCGCAAGTGGCGTCTGCCAGCGGATGAATTCCTGTACTGCATTGGGGATCAGCGAAGGATCATTTTCCAGCTTTGTCCGCTCGTCGGGGAACAGGTCGAGGCCATAGGCGACCGCGGTCATCGAATTGCGGGTCGTGTCGTTGCCCCCGACGATCAGCAGGATCAAATTCCCGAGGAATTCCATCTGGTCCATTTCAGCCATCGCGTCTGAATGGATCATCATGGAGATCAGGTCGGGGGTCTTTTCCTTGCCGACCTTCTGGTTCCACAGGCTGGTGAAATAGGTCGCGCAATCATGGAGATGGCCGAGACGGATCATCCGCTGTTCTTCATTCTTGAACAGCTCGATATCGCCCGCCCAATCGGACCAGAGCGTCAGCTTGCGGCGGTCTTCCCATGGGAAATCGAACAGGATGGCGAGCATTTGCGTCGTCAGTTCGATCGACACGGTATCGACCCAGTCGAACTGCTCGCCCCAGGGCAGCGAATCCAGCACTTCGCTGGTGCGCGTACGGATATTCTCGGTCATCCGCACCATTTCGCTCGGCGTGAAGGCAGGGGCGACGGTGCGGCGCTGGCCAGTGTGCTTCGGCCGGTCCATTGCGATGAACATCGGCATCTTGACCGCGCCGGGCATTTTTTCGTCGAAATCGGCCAGCGTGATGCCGCCGGTTTCCGACGAATAGAGATCAGGCAGCGATTCGACTTCGACAATCGGCTTGTAGGTGGAAATCGACCAGTAAGGGCCGAAATCGCTGTGCGGTACATAATGCACTGGCGATTCTGCGCGAAGCTGACGGAACGGCGCCTGCCACACATCGTCGCGGTACAATTCGGCCCGGCTGACGTCGAACGGATCAACGGTTGACGCGCGTGCGGGGTCTGCTGCCAAAGTCGCCATATTGCTCTCCTGTCGGCGTGAGGAGACTACTAACTTACATTCGTGTCAACAGTGTTTCGGTCGCTCGCTACAACACCGCGACGCATCAGCCCGGCAAAGGGTTTGCGACCACTGCCCGATTTGAGCACCCCACGACGGAAAGCGCCCGCACCAACCCAAATCGTGATCGACACCCACAGTAATTGCCAAGCCAGCGCTGCTGCGTGTGGCCACAGCTCGGGCGAATTGCCAGCCCGTGCGGCCATCGCATAGGGGGAGCTGAGCGGAAACACTTCCGCCAGCAATGCCAGTGATGTGCCGGGTCGAGAGGCAGCGGTGGAAGCAAGACCGAACATCACCATCTGAACAATCGTGATCGGCAGCGACAGCATCTGGATTTCGCGCATCGTCGATGCCTGCGCGCCGACCCCGAGGAACACCGCGCCCAGCAGCATATAGGCCATCGTGAAATAGGCGCAGAACAGCAGGATGAAGGCCGGCATGCCGACCGCCGGCGAAAAAGCCGTAATCGCGCTCGCCGCCCCGTCGGGCAGCAGCACGCCGATCTGGCTGATCAGCGTGCCCCAGAAAGTGACGAACAATACCGCGACCCCGAACATGCCGATCAGCTTGCCGAGGAACACCGATTCGAGCGGCACGGCGGCGGCCAGAATTTCGATCACCTTGTTGCTGCGCTCCTCCGCCATCGTGCCGACCGCCTGGCCGGAAAGGAACAGCGTGAGGAAGAAAATGCCTGTCACACCCACCAGCGCGGCGGCGCTGTTGCTCGACTGCGAGTTCTTGGTGGGCTTGGACGGCACAATGGTCGCCTCGCTCAGCGCCGCTGTGCCGCCATTAGCGCGGTCACGCAGCGCTGTTTCGGCGAGTTGCGCAAGATAATCCGCTGCGCGCGATCCGCGCGGGGCATATATGATCTGCGGCGTGTCGAGCGGCCCGTACATGACGGCCGTGGCTACGACTTCCTTTGCTTCGAACGCCGCGCGCGCTTGCTTGGCGGGGTCGCTGGCAGCGGGCATTGCCTCGAACGCGGGTGGTGCGTCGCCGGGGCGGAACACGCGCCGAAGTCGCTCGTCGGCAGCGCTCAGCGCCTTGCCGTCGTCCGCCGACACATAGGCAATCATCCGCACTTTTTCGGATGGCCCACGCGCGATCGTCGACCCGCCGAGCGCGCCGACCGCCGCAAAGCCGATCATGAAAAGGGGCGACAACAGGAACAGCAGGAACAAGGGCGTGAAGACGGTCGCGGTGAAATCACGACGCGCGATCGTCAGCGTCTGGCGCAGTAGCCGGCCCCGGTTGGTCATTGTGCAGCCTCCAGCGCGGCGGGTCCAACGATCTTGACGAAGGCGTCGTGCAGGCCGGGCCGCTCGATCGACAGACCCGAAATGCCGTGCCCCGCGCCGATCAGCGTGCTGAGCAGCGTTTCGATTCCGGATGGCGGCATGATGAACTTCCAGCCATCCCCGTCGCGCGTGGCATCGGCGGGGAGCAGTGCTTGAATGCCCGGCGCGTTGTGGTGCGGCACGTAATGGACCTGCTGCGGCAAAAGCCCGCGCGCTTGCGCCACGGTGCCCTCGAAACGGCGCTTACCCCCGGCGATAATCGCCAGCCCGTCGCACAGCCGCTCGGCATGGCTCATGATATGCGTGGAAAACAGGATCGTCGCACCGCGATCACGCTCGGCGATAATCAGCGCTTCGAGCCGTTCCTGATTGACCGGATCGAGGCCCGAAAAAGGTTCGTCGAGCACGAGCAGATCGGGCTGGTGCACCACCGAGCCAAGCAGTTGGACGAGCTGCGCCATGCCCTTGGATAGCTTGCGGATCTTGTCGTCGACTGCGTGGCCGAGCCCGGCCGCTTCCATCATCGTCGCGGCACGCTTTCGCCCCTCACGCCAGTCGAGCCCACGCAAGGCCCCCATGAAGGCAATCGCGTCGCGCGCCTTCATCGCCGGGTACAGCCCGCGCTCTTCGGGCAGATAGCCGATCTGATCGCTCGCCTCACGCGGGCGGGCATGGCCGAGCAGACTGCGTTGCCCTTCATCGGGTTCGATGATCCCCAGCAGCATCCGGAGCGTCGTCGTCTTGCCCGCACCATTGGGGCCGAGCACGCCGTAAATCGCGCCCATCGGCACCGCGATATCGACCCCGTCGACAACGCGTCTGTCGCCAAATCGCTTGACGAGGCCTGTGGCGGTGATCGCCAGATTGTCCTTCACGCAGATCCCCTTGCCACATTCCGTTCGCCCTGAGCTTGTCGAAGGGCTGCTTTTCTTGTCGACGACCGAGAAGAAAGGCAGGACTTCGACAAGCTCAGTCCACACGGGGTAAGGATGACGGTGATGGCCACCCCATGGTTGCCAGACCTAGCGGGCAAGGATGAACGAAAACAAGCCATTCTCGGAACGACTGCGCGAGAAAGCGACCGAATTGGGGTTCGCAGCGTGCGGCATTGCCTCTGCCGCTGTCGCGCCGGCGGCGGGGGAGCGATTGCGCGCGTGGTTGGCGGACGGCGCGCATGGCGACATGATCTGGATGGAAGCGCGTGCCGATCAGCGCGCATCCCCGCGCGCACTGTGGTCGCAAGTGAACAGCGTGATCGCACTCGGGATGAGCTATGCGCCCGCTGTCGATCCGCTCGCGCTGGCGTCAGCGGGGGAGCGCGGTCGCATCTCGGTTTATGCGCAAGGCGGTGACTATCATGATGTGGTGAAGCGCGCGCTGAAAGCGCTCGCCCGCTGGATGGTCGAGACGGCAGGCGGCGATCTGAAGGTGTTTGTCGATACCGCGCCTGTCATGGAAAAGCCGCTGGCCGAGGCGGCGGGGCTGGGCTGGCAAGGCAAGCACACAAACCTGGTCAGCCGCAGCGATGGCAGTTGGTTGTTCCTGGGCGCGATCTACACGACGCTCGATCTGACGCCCGATGCGCCGGGCCGGGACCGGTGCGGCAGCTGCGATGCCTGTCAGCGTGCGTGCCCGACTGACGCATTCCCCGCACCGTACAAGCTCGATGCGCGGCGTTGCATTTCGTATCTGACGATCGAACATGCCGGGCCGATCGCGCATGAATTCCGCAGCGGGATCGGCAACCGGATCTATGGGTGTGATGATTGCCTCGCGGTTTGCCCCTGGAACAAGTTCGCCGATGCCGCGCGCGCCAATCTGGCCTTTGCCCCCCGGGCAGAGCTTGCCGCACCCGCGCTTGCCGATCTGCTCGCACTTGATGATGCCGCATTTCGTCAGGTGTTCGCCGGATCGCCGATCAAGCGGATCGGTCGGGACCGGATGGTGCGCAACTGCCTGATCGCGGCGGGCAATAGCGGTTCGGCAGCGCTGGTGCCGGTCGTCATCCGCTTGCTCGATGACGTGGCACCGGTGGTGCGCGGCGCGGCGATCTGGGCGCTGGGGCGGCTCAATCGGGCATTATGGGAGAGCGAGCGTTCAACAAGACTTGCCGACGAACGGGACCCGACCGTAATTGCCGAATGGCTATTTCCCGCTGTCGCGCCGGGTGAGTGCGGCGATGCATGACGCCCGATCGATCGGGCTGCCGTCGGGCTGGCGCGAATCGAGGTGCGTCACGACCGGCGCTGCGTTGCCGCGCGGATAAAGATAGGCGTCGAGCACACAGGCAGCGCTGGCGAATTGCAGCTTGCGCGCATTGCCTTCGCGAACATCGGCGTCAGGCTGGCCGAACAGCGCGACGAGCGCGTTGGCGTCGCGCCCCAGCACGCGGTCGAGTCCGGCCCCGCCGCGACCTGCAAAGGGGACCGGCGTCGTGTCTGGCCGCGCGGAAACGGCGCCGCCGCTGGTGGTGCAGCCCGCCAGCACTGTCGACATCGCGGCGACCATTACCGCCAGTTTCCGCTGCTTGCTGCTCATCATCATCGCGCCCCCCCCTATCGTCTGTTGCCGTCAGCCGAACCATGATCGCGCCGTCGCGGCAAGCCCTGCCTGCCTCCACCCGGCGCGCGACGGTTGCGCATCGCCGCGCTGGCTTCTACCGAGCGCCAATATTCCACCATTTGGAGAGCTGCGTGACCAACCCCCGTTATGATGTCGTCGCCATCGGCAACGCGATCGTCGATGTGCTTGCCCCAACCGATGATGCGTTCATCGCAACCGAGGGGATGGTCAAGGGATCGATGCAGCTGATGTTCTCGCCCGCCGAGGCCGATGCGCTCTATGCCAAGATGGCATCAGGGATTGAGGCGAGCGGCGGTTCGGCCGCGAACACCGTGGCTGGTATTTCAGCGCTGGGCGGCAAGTGCGGTTTCATTGGCCAGTTGGCCGATGATCAGCTTGGCCAGGTGTTCGCGCATGACATTCGCGCGATGGGCGTTGCCTTCAACACGCCGATGCGCAGCGGCGAGCCGAGCACGGCGCGCTGCCTGATCTTCGTGACGCCCGACGGCCAGCGGACAATGAACACGTTTCTGGGGGCGTCGCAGTTCCTGCCCGCCGCAGCACTCGATCACGAGATGATTGCCGACAGCGCGATCCTGTATCTCGAAGGCTATCTGTGGGATCCGGAAGAGCCGCGTGCCGCCATGCGCTCCGCGATCGATACCGCGCGCACCGCGGGTCGGCGGGTGGCGTTCACCCTGTCAGACGTGTTCTGCATTTCGCGCCATGGTGCTGATTTCCGTCAGCTGCTTGCGGACGGGCTGGTGGACATCCTGTTCGCCAATGAGAATGAGCTGATTGCACTCGCCGAAAAGGACGATTTCGAAGCGGCCCTCGCGCTCATCGCACCGCAGGTGCCAGTGCTCGTCGTGACGCGCAGCGAAAAGGGCGCGCTGGCAATGGCCGGGGGCGACCGCGCCGAAGTGCCGGCCGAGCCGATCGACGCGGTGGTCGACACGACCGGCGCGGGTGATTTGTTTGCCGCCGGGTTCCTTCACGGGCAGGCGCAGGGGCTGGGGCTAGAGGCGTCGTTGCGGATGGGGGCGATCTGCGCCGCCGAAATCATCAGCCATGTCGGCGCGCGGCCGATGGTCGATCTGAAGGCGCTGATGGCCGAAAAGCTGGGCTGAAGGGTATCGGGTAATTCTTAACCCCCAGCCGTTCGGGCTGAGCGAAGTCGAAGCCTATGCGCTACGCTTGCCCTTCGACTTCGCTCAGGGCGAACGGATCGAGGGAATGAGTCCAAGGACCAAAGATTTCACTAACGAAAAAGGCCGGGGAGCGATCCCCGGCCCTTGTTGTTTGCGTGAAGTATCCGATCAGGCGAGAGGCAGATCGACCGGCGCTTCCACGATCCCCTTGCCGACATGGCTCGCGCGGTAGCTATAGGCGTAATAGATCACTAGGCCGATCGCGCCCCAGGCTGGCAGCACGAGCATGGCCTCGTACGGCAGGTTGAAGAACAGGAACAAACAGCCTGCGATCGTTAGCGGGCCGACCAGCCACAATGCCGGCGTTTTGAAGCTGCGCGGGCGATTGGGTTCGGTCTTGCGCAGCATCATCACCGCAATCGCGACCATCATGAAGGCATAGAGCGTGCCCGCATTGGCGATATCGGCTAGCTTGCCGACCGGCAGGAAAGCCGCCGCAAACGCCACCGCGCCCCCCGTGAGCGCCGTCACGACGTACGGCGTCTTCCACTTCGGGTGGATTTTCGACAACCCCTCCGGCAGCAGCCCGTCGCGCGACATCACGAAGAAGATGCGCGTCTGACCGAACAGCAGGATCAGGATCACCGATGGCAGCGCGACGAACGCGGCGATGCCGAGCAGGTTGCCGATCGTGCCGAAACCGATCTGGCGCAGCACATGCGCCAGCGCCTCGTTCGAGCAGACCAGCATCTCGCCATATTGCGGCAGCGCGCATTGGCGAGCGAGTTCTTCCGAACCCGCCGGGAAAGGAATGCCGTTCGGCCCCATGATCGGCTGTCCGCCAATCGTGCCGACCGCGCCTGCGGCGACCAGAATGTAGAAGACGGTGCAGAATAGCAGCGATCCGATCAGCCCGATCGGTACGTTGCGCTGCGGGTTCTTGGTTTCCTCAGCCGCGGTCGACACCGCATCGAAGCCGACATAGGCAAAGAAGATCGTCGCCGCCGCGCCAACCGCGCCGACGCCGCTGCCGAAGCCGCCAAAGATACCGGCGGGCAGGAACGGGTTGAAGTTTGCGACTGTAAACTTGTCGCTCGGCAGCGTCAGGATGATGAACGCGGTCAGCGCCGTTACCTTGATCATCACCAGCACCGCGTTGACGCGGGCGGATTCGGTCGTCCCGATCATCAGCAGCCAAGTGACGAGCAGGGCGATCACCACCGCGGGCAGGTTGATCAGCCCGCCGGGAGCACCACCCAGCGCGAGCGGCGCCGACGCGAGATAGGCGGGCAATTCTATCCCGAAAAACTGGTTCAATATCGTGCCGGTGAAATAGCCCGACCAGCCGACCGAAACCGCGCTTGCCGCAACGGCATATTCGAGGATCAGCGCCCAGCCGACCGTCCAGGCCAGCAATTCGCCCATGACGGTGTAGGTATAGGTGTAGGCAGACCCAGCGACGGGCAGCATCGATGCGATTTCGGCGTAACAAAGTGCGGCAACGATGCAGATCGCCCCTGCAATCGCGAAGGCGAGCATCAGGCCGGGGCCGGCCTTTTGCGCGCCCGCGGCGGTCAGCACGAAAATGCCCGTGCCGATGACGCAACCAATGCCGAACAGGGTCAGCTGGAACGCGCCGAGCGTGCGATGCAGCGCCTTTTTCTCGGCCGTGGCGAGAATGGCGTCGATCGATTTCGTTCTTGCGAATTTCATGTGTGTCGAAACCCCCCGGGGGATGGCGGGCCATGATTGGCCCTGCTGGTTATCGCAGCGAACCTAGAGCGTAAATCCACCCTTGCAATCCCCTAAACTGTCACATGTGTTTCAGGGGCGGGACGCCAGCATCAGCCCCAGCGGCCGTCCGGCAAGGATATGGACGTGCAGGTGCGGCACTTCCTGATGCGCATCCAGCCCGGTATTGGCGAGCAGCCGGTATCCTGGCTCGACCAGCCCCGCGCCGCGCGCGACGATGCCGACCGCGCGGACGAACCCGGCAATCTCGGCATCGCTGGCGCGCGCGCTGAAATCATCCCAAGAGACATAGGCCCCGCGCGGGATCACCAGGATGTGCGTTGGCGCCTGTGGATTGATGTCGTGAAACGCGATCGCGAACTCATCTTCATGGACGCGCTTCGACGGAATTTCGCCGCGCAGGATTTTCGCGAAGATGTTCTGGTCGTCATAGGGTTGGGTAGCGTCGATGGGCATTGGTCAGGTCCCCTTTGCCGTTGGTCCTGAGTAGCGGCTGAGCTTGTCGAAGACGCATATCGAAGGACCTGCCCCAAACGCTGTCCTTCGATACGCCATTTCGACTTCGCTCAATGGCTACTCAGGACGAACGGGTGTTGGCAAGCGCGCCGCTTTTTCATCAATCCCCGAAACACCCTCTCGGCGGCGCATTTCGGCGCGGATATCGTCCAGGCTCAGTCCCGCATCGGCGAGCAGGACAAGCAGGTGAAACATGAGATCAGTTGCTTCACTTACCAGCTCAGCCTTGTGGTCGCCAAGCGCGGCGATGACGGTTTCGACCGCTTCCTCGCCGACCTTTTGTGCGATTTTCGCACGACCGGCGGCGAACAGTTTGGCTGTATAGCTCGTTGTCGGGTCTGCGCCCTGACGGCTGCGGATCACGGACTCGAGCGTGGTGATGAAATCTTCGGCCATAAAGCTTGGCTGGCGCAGCTTCGCGCGTGCGTCAATCCTTCGGCGGCTGTGCCCGCTTTTTCGCAAAGCGTGTGCGCATGGCGCGGCGCACAAACCACACCCCAGCCGCCGCCAGCACGAACAGCGCGATATCGGACGGCTCCGGCGCGGTGCGGGGGTTCGCGAAGCCCGAATGCGCGGCGAGCGCGGGGGCGGTGGCTAGCAGGAGAAATAAGCGCATAGATGCTCAATATCATCGGTACGTTAAAACTCTCCGTCATGCTGAACTTGTTTCAGCATCCAAAGCGCCTCATGCGCGGCGCGATTTTGGCGCGGTGGACCCTGAAACAAGTTCAGGGTGACGATTTAGAGCGGGATGACATTTGGTTGAATCAAAACCCCGTCCGTTCGTGTCGAGCCCTTCGGCTGGCTGGCAAGCCAGCCGCTCGGGACAGGCTTCGGCCCATGGGGCCGAAGTCGAGACACGTGCCGCAAGCGCACCGCCTGTGGCAGGTCCCTCGACGTTGCTCGGGACAAACGGGCTTTAATGGGCGATGGGCGTGCGCACCGGTACGCCCACTGCTGCCAATGCCGCATGCGCATCGGCAATGCTTGCCTCGCCGAAATGGAAGATCGAGGCGGCGAGCACCGCGCTGGCATGGCCGTCGATGATCCCCGCGACGAGATCGGCCAGCCCGCCGACGCCACCCGATGCCACCACGGGCACACGCACCTGATCGGCGATCGTGCGGATCAGCGCGAGATCATAGCCCGATTTGGTGCCGTCACGGTCCATCGACGTGACGAGCAACTCGCCCGCACCCAGCTCGGCCAGCCGCAACGCGTGCGCCACCGCATCGATGCCCGTCGCGCGCCTGCCGCCATGCGTGAACACTTCCCACCGCCCGGGTTCGACCTGCCGCGCATCGACCGAAGCGACACAGCATTGGCTCCCGAATTTGTCGGCAATATCGGCTACGACTTCTGGGCGCGTCACTGCGGCCGAATTGACCGCGACCTTGTCTGCCCCCGCCAGCAGCAGCGCGCGGGCATCCTCGGCTGTGCGTACCCCGCCGCCGACGGTCAGCGGCATGAAGCATACCTCGGCGGTACGGCGCACGACATCGAGGATGGTCCCGCGATCCTCATGGCTGGCGGTGATATCGAGGAAGCAAAGCTCGTCCGCCCCCGCCGCATCATAAGCACGGGCCTGCTCAACCGGATCGCCCGCATCGCGCAAGTCGACGAAGTTCACGCCCTTGACGACGCGACCGTTGGCAACGTCTAGACAGGGGATGACGCGGGCACGGACGGTCATCTCACGCTGCCGCCGCCACTTGCAGTGCGGTCGCGAGATCGAGCCGCCCGTCATACAGCGCGCGGCCGGTGATCACGCCCTCGATCCCGTCCTTCGCGTGCAGCGCAAGGATGTGGATGTCGGCAATGCCCTTCACCCCGCCGCTGGCGATGACCGGAATGCGCACCGCGCGGGCGAGATCGACCGTCGCCTCGATATTCGCGCCTTTCAGCATACCGTCGCGGCCGACATCGGTGAACAGCAATGCCGCGACGCCTGCATCCTCAAAGCGGCGGGCCATGTCGACGACCTCGACCGTAGACACATCGGCCCAGCCCTTTGTTGCGACCATGCCGTCCTTGGCATCGACCGCGACGACGATGCCGCCGGGGAAGTCGCGCGCCGCCTCGCGCACCAGTTCGGGGTTCTCGAGTGCGGCGGTGCCGATCACGACGCGTGACACGCCCAGATCGAACCAGCGCTCGATGCCGGCGCGGTCACGGATGCCGCCGCCCAGTTGGACATGCCCGGGAAAACGCTCGACGATCGCCTTCACCGCCTCGCCATTCACCGATGCGCCTGCAAACGCGCCGTCGAGATCGACGACATGGAGATACTCGGCGCCCTGTTCGGCAAAGAGCATCGCCTGCGCGGCTGGATCGTCGCCATAAACGGTGGCGCGCGCCATATCGCCCTCGGCAAGGCGAACAACCTGACCGGCCTTCAGGTCGATGGCAGGGAAAACGATGAGGGTCATGGCCTCCACTCCAGAAATCGTTCGAGCAATGCCAGCCCGTAGCGCTGGCTCTTTTCCGGATGGAATTGCACCCCCAGCATATTGTCGCGGCCGATCGCGGCGGTCACCGCACCGCCATGTTCGGTGGTGGCAACCACGCCGTCTCCCTCGAAGCCGAAGCTGTGCAGAAAGTAAGCCTCGCCCGGTTCGATCAGCGGGTGCTGCGTGACCGGGACAACATCGTTCCAGCCCATATGCGGCACCTTGGCCGCCGGATCGATTGGCGCAAGTGGACGCACCGTCCCGCGCAGCCAGCCGAGCCCGGGATGCGTGCCGAATTCCTCGCCCGCCTCCGCCATCAACTGCATGCCCACACAAATGCCGAGGAACGGCACCCCGCCGCCGATCACGCGGACGTTGAGCGCCTCGGTCATGCCCGGCACCCCCCGCAGCGCGCTGGCGCACGCGCCGAAAGCACCGACACCGGGCAGCACGATCCGGTCCGCACAGGCAACCACGGCAGGGTTGGCGGTGATATCGATCGACGTCGCGCCTGCCGCCTTCAGGGCATTGGCGACCGAATGGAGATTGCCCGCGCCGTAATCGATCAGCGCGATCCGGTTACTCACTGCGTGTCACTTTACAGCATGCCCTTGGTGCTCGGGATGCTCCCGGCCTTGCGGGGATCGATCTCGACAGCGGTGCGCAGGGCGCGGGCAACGCCCTTGAACGCGCTTTCGATGATGTGGTGGTTGTTGTGGCCGTACAGGGTCTCGACATGCAGGGTAATGCCCGCGGAACCCGCAAAACTGTGGAACCAGTGGCTGAACAATTCAGTGTCCATTTCACCCAGCCGCGTTTGGGTGAAACTGCTGTTCCACACCAGATAAGGCCGCCCTGAAATATCGAGCGCAACCCGCGTCAGCGTTTCGTCCATCGGGCTCAGCGCGTCGCCGTAGCGGCGGATGCCGGCCTTGTCCCCAAGTGCCTTGGCAATTGCCTCGCCAATCGCGATGCCGGTATCTTCGGTCGTGTGATGCTGGTCGATGTGCAAATCGCCGACCGCCTTCACGTCCATATCGATCAACGAATGGCGCGAAAGTTGCTCCAGCATGTGATCGAGAAAGCCGATCCCGGTGCTGACATTATATTGGCCGGTGCCGTCGAGGTTGACGGTGACGTCGATCGACGTCTCCTTGGTGGCGCGAGAGATGGTGGCGATACGCATGGCGTTCCCATAGCGCGTGGATTGGCGGGCGCAATCTTGGCGGTTCAAAACTTTACGGCCAAATCTTGACCGAGCCTCAAAGACCGCTAGTCCAAGGCACATGACTGATGGCCTCCCCGATAGCCTGATTCCCTATGACGAAATCGTCCAAGAGGCGCTGCGCGCCGTGGTCGGGCGCGTCCTCGGCTCGGTGGCGGCCAATGGCGGGCTGCCGGGCGAGCATCATTTTTACATCACCTTCAAAACGCAGGCGCCCGGCGTGGACATACCCCAGCGCCTGATCGAGCGTTTTCCCGATGAGATGACGATTGTGATGCAGAACCGCTATTGGGACCTGCTGGTCGATGACGAGCGGTTTTCAGTGGGGTTGAGCTTCAATCAGGTCCCGTCGAAGTTGGTGATCCCGTATTCGGCGATTACCGGGTTTCACGATCCGGCCGTCAATTTCGAACTGCGCTTTCAAGCAGCGGAAGGCCCCGAAGGCCCTGAACCGCACGAGGAAGCGGAAAACGACCCGGTCGTGACGCCGGTCGAGGACGGATCGAACGTCGTCTCGGTGGATTTTAGGCGCAAGAAGTGACGGCTAAGGTCACGCGAAATCGCTTCCGTTCGGGCTGAGCCTGTCGAAGCCCTGCCTTTCTCTTCGCCGCTGTAAAGAAGGACAGCCCTTCGACAAGCTCAGGGCAAACGGTCATTTGGGAAGGCCCTGTTGCATGACCGACACCCGCACCGAAACCGATTCGTTCGGCCCCATCGACGTCCCCGCCAGCGCCTATTGGGGCGCGCAAACGCAGCGCAGCATCGACAACTTCCCGTTCGGTGCGCGCGAGCAGATGCCGATCGGCATCATCCATGCGCTGGCAATCGTGAAGCAGGCAGCGGCGCGGGTGAACCGGGCGCATGGTTTGCCCGGCGAGATTGCCGATACAATCGAAGCAGCGGCGGCGGAGGTCGCAAGCGGTAAGCACGACGACCAGTTTCCGCTCGTCATCTGGCAGACTGGCTCCGGCACCCAGACCAACATGAACGTCAACGAGGTGATCGCGGGCCGCGCCAACGAAATGTTGACCGGCACGCGCGGTGGCAAAACGCCGGTGCATCCCAACGATCACGTCAATATGAGCCAGTCGTCGAACGACAGCTTCCCGACGGCGATGCACATTGCGGCGTCGATTGCCGTGAGGCGCGATCTATTGCCCGCGCTCCACCGGTTGCATTCGGCGCTGGATGCCAAAGCGCAAGGCTGGCGCGACATCGTAAAGATCGGTCGCACTCATTTGCAGGACGCAACGCCGATAACGCTGGGACAGGAGTTTTCGGGCTACGCCAATCAGGTCTATCGCTGCGGGCGACGGATCGAACCGGCGCTGATAGCGGGTACCGACCGGCTTGCGCAGGGCGGTACTGCTGTGGGCACCGGGCTGAATGCTCCGGCTGGGTTTGCTGGCCATGTGTGCGCGGCGATTGCAGAGATTACGGGGCACCCGTTTCACCCGGCGGAAAATGCCTTCGAAGCGCTCGCGAGCAACGACCCGCTTCTCCACCTCTCCGGCACGCTCAACACGCTCGCCGTCGCCCTCACCAAGATCGCCAACGACATCCGCCTGCTCGGCTCGGGCCCGCGCTCGGGGCTTGGCGAGCTCAACTTACCCGAAAACGAGCCCGGCAGTTCGATCATGCCCGGCAAGGTGAACCCCACCCAGTGCGAGATGCTGACGATGGTCGCGGCGCAAGTGATCGGCAATCACATGGCCATCACCGTCGGCGGGATGCAGGGGCATCTCGAACTTAACGTCTTCAAGCCGATGATCGCCGCGAATGTGCTGCGGTCGATCGATTTGCTGAGCGTCGGGATGGCGAGTTTTGCCGAGCGCTGTGTCGAGGGGATTGAGCCGAACCTGCCGCGCATCGCCGAATTGGTCGATCGCTCGCTGATGCTCGTCACCGCACTCGCGCCGGAGATCGGTTATGACAATGCAGCCAAGATCGCCAAGCACGCCCATGCGGAGGGGCTAACGTTGAAAGAGGCCGGACTGGCGCTTGGCCTTGTCGATGAAGCGACGTTCGATCGTCTGGTGCGCCCAGAGGAGATGGTCTGATTCTCCACCGCGAGGATCAAGTCTTCGTATGACTGGTGGGAACAACTTCGCGTCTCGATCGCTCTGCCTGCGCAACGAACATGAGGATCAAGACATGGGTGCAACGACGATTGGTGCGCTGCTGGGTGGAGCGGTCGATTCGATGAGCGGCGATGACAGCGCCGTCGATGGCGCGATCTATGGCGCAATCACCGCCAATGTCGTCAAGGTCGTGTTGCCGATCGCCGTCACCTATGCGGTCGGCTGGGCTGTGCTGTGGGGCGTTGGCCAATTGACGACGCAGCTGGTGGAGAGTGTGCGCGGCGAAAAGCCCGTCGCGCAATGAGTCCGTCCTGATGGCTTGACGAAACCCGGCTCGCCGCGCCACTAGCGGGCATGGAAGCAGCCGATCACAACCTCCACGAGTTCAAACGCCGCGGAGTGTTGTTCGTTCTATCTTCGCCGTCAGGTGCGGGGAAATCGACCATCGCGCGCAAATTGCTCGCCGATGAGCCTGATCTGGGCATGTCGGTGTCGGCAACCACGCGGCCGATTCGGCCCGGCGAAGAAGACGGCAAGGATTATCACTTCGTCAGTCTCGACACGTTTCGCGACATGGTGGCGAACCACGAATTCCTCGAATGGGCGCATGTCTTCGGCCAGCGTTACGGCACGCCCCGCGCGCAGGTCGATGCGATGCTGGCGGCGGGCAAGGATGTGCTGTTCGATATCGACTGGCAGGGCGCGCAGCAGCTGTTCCAGATCGCCGGGGGTGATGTTGTCCGCGTTTTCATCCTGCCGCCGTCGATGGAAGAACTAAACGAACGACTCGTTCGGCGCGCGACCGACAGTGCCGAAGTGATCGAGGCACGGATGCAGCGCGCCACCGCTGAAGTCAGCCACTGGGACGGCTATGACTATGTGCTCGTCAACGACAATGTCGAGCAATGCTTCCGCGACGTGAAGACGATTCTGGCGGCCGAACGGCTCAAGCGATCGCGCCAGACCGGGCTGATCGGGTTCATCCGCAAACTGATGAAATAGTGGGCGAAGTCCTGTTTTGCTTTGGCTCACCGACACCTTCCGTTTGCCCTGAGTATCGGCTGAGCGAAGT
>CAZYOU010000044.1:0-20538 GCA_964649315.1 uncultured Stakelama sp.
CCACCGAGCTGAAGAAGCTGAAGACGATGGCGCCGATGTCGGCCGAGGCGACGGTGGTGCGCAATTATCTCGACGTGCTGCTGGGCCTGCCCTGGGGCAAGAAATCAAAGCTGAAAAAGGACATCGCGGCGGCGCAGGCGATCCTTGATGAGGATCATTATGCGCTGGAGAAGGTGAAGGACCGGATTGTCGAATATCTGGCCGTTCAGGCGCGCACCAACAAGCTGAAGGGGCCGATCCTGTGCCTCGTCGGCCCGCCCGGCGTCGGCAAGACCTCGCTTGGCAAGTCGATTGCCAAGGCGTGCGGGCGTGAATTCGTGCGCCAGTCATTGGGCGGCGTGCGTGACGAAGCCGAAATCCGCGGTCATCGCCGTACCTATATTGGCTCTTTGCCCGGCAAGATCGTCACCAATCTGCGCAAGGCAGGCACGAGCAATCCGCTGTTCCTGCTCGATGAGATCGACAAGCTGGGCCAGGATTTCCGCGGTGATCCGGCGTCTGCCCTGCTTGAAGTGCTCGACCCGGAACAGAATTCGAAGTTCCAGGACCATTATCTGGAAATCGATATCGATCTGTCGGACGTGATGTTCGTGACGACCGCGAACACGCTTAACCTGCCGCAGCCTCTGCTCGACCGGATGGAGATCATTCGGCTCGAAGGCTATACCGAGGACGAAAAGGTCGAGATCGCGGAGCGGCATCTGATCGAAAAGCAGATCGAGGCGCATGGCTTGAAGCCTGGCGAGTTCGAACTGACGAACGAAGGCCTGCGCGCGCTGATCCGCTATTACACCCGCGAGGCGGGTGTGCGGACTCTGGAGCGGGAGATCGCGCGTCTGGCTCGCAAGGCGCTGCGGCGCATCCTTGAAGGCAAGATGGAGAGCGTGATCATCACGGCCGAGAACCTCCACGAATATGCCGGGGTGCAGAAGTACCGGTTCGGCATGGGCGAAGAGGAGCATCAGATTGGTGCAGTAACGGGACTGGCCTGGACCGAGGTTGGTGGCGAGTTGCTGACGATCGAGAGCGTCACGGTGCAGGGCAAGGGGCTGGTGCGCACTACCGGCAAGCTTGGCGATGTGATGAAGGAATCGGTCGAAGCCGCGATGAGCTTCGTGAAGGCGCGTGCCCCGAGCTATGGCATCAAGCCAAGCATTTTTGCGCGCAAGGACATTCACGTCCATCTGCCCGAAGGGGCGGTACCGAAGGACGGCCCATCCGCTGGCATCGGCCTTGTGACATCGATTGTATCGACGCTTACGGGCGTTCCCGTGCGGCGCGATGTGGCGATGACCGGCGAAGTCACCTTGCGGGGCCGCGTGCTGCCGATCGGCGGCTTGAAGGAAAAGCTGCTCGCGGCGTTGCGCGGCGGGATAACCACGGTGTTGATCCCCGAGGAAAACGAGAAGGACCTAGCGGAAATCCCGGCAAACATCCGCGAAGGGCTGAAAATCATCCCGATCCGTCATGTCGATGAAGCCTTGCGACTCGCGCTGACCGAGCCGCTGACCGCGATTGATTGGAGCGACGCCGACGAACTTGCGGCTTTACCGCCGGTTGGCGTGCCTCCAGTGGGCGGTGAAGTGCACCATTGATACGACGGACGGAGGCGATCGAACGCATCTGCGAACGGGAACAGCCAATTCGTTCCCGTTTCAGCATATTTGGCGAAATTGTGACGGATTTGTTTTGACAGCCGATGGCTGAAACGCCTTAAAAGAGGGTTCGGCTACGCCGTGATTGATTTGAAATGCCAAAGATCGCAATCGTAGAAACGGGGGTTCCCAGGAATGAACAAGCAAGAACTGATTGGTTCGGTCGCCGATGCGTCGGGCCTGAGCAAAGGTGATGCAAGCAAAGCCGTTGAGGCGGTCTTCGACGCTATTTCCGGCGCGCTGACCAAGGGTGATGAAGTCCGCTTGGTCGGATTTGGTACGTTCTCCGTCAGCAAGCGCAAGGCATCGACCGGCCGCAACCCGCGCACGGGCGAGCCAATGACGATCAAGGCATCGTCGCAGCCGAAGTTCAAGGCCGGGAAGGGCCTGAAGGACGCGGTGAACTGAATATCGCTGGGGTATGAATATCGGCCGGGGCTGGACAAGCACCGGTCGCATGCTAAAGGCACGGCTTACGGGCGGCGGGCAACTGCCGCCCTTCCTGTTCCAGCCCCAAACTGGGCGCATTCGGATCGGGCGCGTAGCTCAGTGGTAGAGCACACCCTTCACACGGGTGGGGTCGCAAGTTCAATCCTTGCCGCGCCCACCATCTTCAAAGGCCTGCCGGGGTAGTCATCCTGGTCGGCCTTTTGCTTGTCGTGCGCGGAAAATCGTTCATCATCGCTGGATGGATAAGAGCAGGCGGGGCGAGCGATAATGAATACCGGGGCAATCGCCGTCGCAGCATTTCTCTCCATGCTGTTGATCCCGCTGGGTGCAACGGCACAGTCAGTGCCCGAACGTCGGCCAACCGAGGGGCGCGCCACACTGATCGTTCCCGATGCGGTGTTCGATGGCCGCGATGGGGTGGTCCACAATGGCTGGCGGGTGCTGGTGCGCGGCAATCGCATCATCAGCGTCGGCCCCGACATTGTCGCCCCGGCTGATGCCGATACAATGACGCTGCCGGGCACCACCTTGTTACCCGGACTGATCGACGCGCATGTCCATCTTTTTCTCCACCCGTATAACGAGACGTCGTGGAACGATCAGGTGCTGAAAGAGCCATTGGCGCTGCGGACGCTGCGCGCCGGGGTAAATGCACGGGCGACGCTGATGGCCGGATTCACCACCGTTCGCGATCTTGGCACTGAGGGCGCAGACTATGCCGATGTCGGGCTGAAAGCGGCAATTGCGCAGGGCATCATCGCTGGTCCCCGGATGCTGGTCGCGACGCGCGCGCTGGTTGCGACGGGCAGTTATGGGCCGAAAGGGTTCGACGCGAGCGTCGACGTGCCGCAGGGAGCGGAAGAAGCGGATGGGGAGGGGCTGGTGCTCGCCGCGCGTCGCCAGATCGGCCGCGGTGCCGACGTCATCAAACTCTATGCCGATTACCGCTGGGGCGCGGGCGAGCCCAGCCGCCCGACCTACTCGATCGCCGAGATGCGAACGGTGGTGGAGGCGGCGCATGATGCGGGC
Organism: uncultured Stakelama sp.; assembly: GCA_964649315.1. Taxonomy (GTDB): domain Bacteria; phylum Pseudomonadota; class Alphaproteobacteria; order Sphingomonadales; family Sphingomonadaceae; genus Sphingomonas. The sequence continues at coordinate 3,135 of CAZYOU010000044.1, forward strand.
CGAACGGTGGTGGCGCATGCGAGCACGCCGGAAGGGATGCGCCGGGCGACATTGGCTGGTGTCGATTCGATCGAACACGGGAATGACGGGACGGCTGAGGTCTTCGCCTTAATGAAAGCGCGGGGTGTCGCCTTTTGTCCCACGCTGGCGGCCACCGATGCCATCGAACGCTATCGCGGCTGGAATGGCAGCAGACCAGAGCCCGAAGCGATCATCGCCAAACGGCGCAGCTTTGCGCTTGCGCTGAAAGCAGGCGTGCGGATGTGCGTAGGCGGTGACACCGGCGTTTTTACGCACGGCGACAATGGCCGGGAAATGGAGCTGATGGTGGCTGGCGGAGTGAGTCCGGCCGCAGTGTTGATGGCAGCAACATCGGGCAATGCCGCCATTCTGGGGATGAACGATCGGATCGGCACGATCGCGCCGGGGATGTTGGCCGATCTGGTGGCGGTTGCGGGAAATCCTGAACAGAAGATTGACGTAATTCGGGACATGGTGATGGTCATGAAGGACGGTACTGTCGTAAAAAAGCCACTAAGCCATTGATTTTAAACGTTGGCTAAAATGCCACGATATATTTCTGTCATTTAAACGTCTTGCGAATGTCGCTGAAGCGGCATGGTCCCGTCATGCGCTCCGCTTACCGCCAGGCTCGAGATCGGCAGGGGGAACAGCCGAGTCGATCGGGGCGCCAGCCCATTCTAGCAACCCGGAATAAACCGGATCGGAGATTTTATGGCCAGCTTCAAACGCGTTAGCCTCATCCTTTTGACCAGCTGCGCAAGCGCGGCCCTCGCTGGCTGCGACGGCGCCACCAGCGTTGCCTCGCCCGGCCCGGGCAGCCTTGTCATCAGCACGCCAGCGCCTGCTGCGCCGACCCCAACGCCAACCGCGACGCTCGCGCCGATTACAGCTGCACAGTTTGCGTCGACCGCTGGCGGTGGCGCTGCGACGCCGATTACGGCCGACGAACAGCTCGCGCTCGTCAATGCTGGCACGAACAACACCCCCGGTGGTTTCGCGCCGCTGAACGGCATCCTGCCGCAGGGTCCTGCTGCCGCTTCGGCCGGCTTCAACCCAACGACGCTGAACCCAACGGGCACGTCGTTCTTCGTGACCGCCAACTATCTGGGCGCAGTCAACGGCTCGGGTGACACGTCATTCCAGGGCTGGACCTGCGACTCGACGGCTGCGAACTTCGGTGGCACGGCACAACGCCTTTGCGTTGCACCGCCCCCAGTCGGCACCGGTGGCGCGACCGCGGTTTGCCCGACCGGCACCACCGATGATGGCATCGTCGCCACCTTCCGCGTTTGCCGCATTCCGGCGCTCATCACTGCCGACCTGACGCTGCCGCGTGTGCAGGGTGTGGTCTATCGTTTGCGCGGCCAGACCGAAGTCGGTGTTGATCTTGGTACATCGGGCACGGCAACCGGTGGTGTGTCGGCCACGCTGACGATTGCCGCTGGCGTCGTGATCGCGGCTGACTCGAGCGAGCCCTCGAATGACTTCCTGGTCATCAACCGTGGTTCGCGGATCAACGCGGTCGGTACTGCTTCTGCGCCGATCATCTTCACTGCACAGCAGAACCTGTCTAACAACGGCGTGTCGGACGTGTCGCAGGGCCTGTGGGGCGGTGTTGTGATCCTTGGCCGTGCACCAACCGGCGTATGCCGCACCGGCACGGGTCCTAACGATGCAGGCGGCACGAGCACGACGTGCGAAAACCCGGTCGAAGGCATCACGGGCCGTAACTATGGCGGCACTGTGCAGAACGACAACAGCGGGACCTTCCAGTTCGTCCAGATCAACTATAGCGGTATCGCCATCAGCGAAGGTAACGAGTTGCAGGGTCTGACGCTGGGCGGCACCGGTACCGGCACCGTAATCAGCAATGTGCAGAGCCACAACTCGGCGGATGACGGCATCGAAATCTTCGGTGGCACCACCAACCTGCGCTTCCTCGCCATCACCGGCGCAGACGATGACGGCTTCGACATCGACAACGGCTATCGCGGTCTGGCGCAGTTCCTGATCGCCGCACAGAAGAGCAGCGGCGCAACGGCTGACTCGTTCGCCACCGAAATCGACTCGAACGGAGCAGAAGATCTGCTGCCACGCACCTGGGCGCGGTATGCGAACTTCACGTTCATCACGCGTGCGACCAGCCAGAACCCGCCTGCCTCGATCCGCTTGCGCGGTGGTGCCGATGGCACCTTCGTTAACGGTATCGTGCAGACGCCAGCAGGTGTCGCCTGCGTGAACATCACTGCGACGCAGGTGTCTGCAACCGACCGGTCGACGGTTCGCGCCGCCAACCCGGCACTGCAGGATCAGGGTCCTCCGGTGTTCAACTCGGTCTATTTCGGCTGCCAGGGCCGCTGAGGCCTTTGCTGGCGACTTGGTTCGCCTTTTGAGATGCCGGGGTGGTCGTGATCGCCCACCCCGGCTTTTTGTTACCGAAACTTGATTGGGATATTCGGCCATGAAAGAGCGCTTTGCCCTTGGTACGCTTCTTCTGTTAACCACACAGCTTGTGTCGCCAGCAGCGCTTGCGCAGTCTGCGCCGCCGCAGACACCGCCTGCAACCGTGCCGCCAACGCAAACGCCCGTTGATCCGGCTGATGCAGAAGCGCCTGTCGAAGAAATCGAGGTGTCATCGCCCGGTTTCAACGAAGATAATGCGCAGGACATCGTCGTTGTCGGCCGCAATATCCCCAACACTGTCCGCGCGACTCCACAGGTTCTGTCGGTGCTGTCTGAAGCCGATATTGCTCGCACGGGTGAAGGTGACATCGCCGGCGCCCTGTCGCGCGTTGCCGGTCTGTCGGTCGTCGGCAACGGTCAGGTTTATGTTCGCGGTCTGGGTGATCGCTATTCTTCGGCATTGCTCAACGGTTCGCCGCTGCCATCGCCAGAACCGCTGCGCCGTTCGGTGCCGCTCGACATCTTCCCGACGTCGATTGTCGGTTCCGCGCTTATTCAGAAGAGCTATTCGGCCAACTATCCCGGCGAATTCGGCGGTGGTTCGATCAACCTGACGACCAAGGCCGTGCCGAAAGAGAGCTTTGTCACTGCCGCCAGCTCGGTTGCATATGATTCGGCGTCGACTGGTCAATTTGGCTTTGTATATGATGGCGGTCGTACCGACGTGTTTGGATATGATGACGGCACGCGGCGCGTTCCTGATTTCATTACCAACATCGCGCAGTCGGGTGGTTTGATTCCAACGGCGCAGGTTGCTCAGCTTTCGGGTGCGGAAACGTCGCTGCTGCAGTCGAACACCAATATTCCGGCCAACTGGTCGGGTGAATTGAGTTTCGGCCACGCAAAGGATGTCGGCTCGACCCGGTTGGGCATTGTCGGGTCGGCAAGCATCGCCAACAGCTTCAAGACGCGCCAAACCACGCAGCAGGATACGCTCGATTTGTCGGGTGTTCTGCGCCAGGATTTCAACACGGTTATCACTGATAACCGTATCGTTGTGAACGCGCTGCTAGGGTTTGGTGCCGAGTTTGGGGACCACAAGCTTCGCTTTACCAATGTCTACATTCACGACACCAACAAGCAGGCGCGTGGCTCGACTGCCACAATCTTCAACAACAGCCAGGGCAATCCGCGCTTCAGCCAGAACACGAGCTGGTTCGAACGCCAGTTGTTCGAAACACAGGCTGTCGGCGAGTTCAAGTTTGGCGATTTCTCGCTCGATGTGCGCGGTGCCTATGCCAATTCGAAGCGGTCCTCACCTTATGAGCGCCAATTCGATTATCTGTTTACCCCTAATGCGGGAACCGATTTGGCGGGTAACCCGATTGGTGCATTCCAGGCAACCAACGCTTTTGGTCCCTTTGCGACGATCACGTTCAGTGACCTGAATGAAAATCTTTACAGCGGCCAGGCTGATGCGGCTTATAAGTTGCCGTTCGCTCGCCCTGCGACGATTTCGGCAGGCTACTATTTCAGCGACGCGCAGCGTACTTCGTCGCGTCTGCCGTTTGTGTACGAAACCAACCGCGGCAGCGGAAGTTCGATCCCATCGCCGTTCAGCTTCTTCCGTCCCGATCTGCTGCTTGCGACGGATGTGTTGTTCAATGCCTGCCCCTCGATCGCTGACGGCGTTGGGCCGGGTTGCGTTCGGTTGCGCTTCACCGGTGGTGCAGCCGGGTCGTCATCCTATGACGCGCAGCTGCGGATTCATGCCGGCTATGTGCAGGGTGAAGCCGAATTCTTTGACGGGGTTCGGGCCATTGCCGGTGTGCGTTACGAAACGGCTGAACAAAGCGTGTCGCCGAGCGACGGCGTTGTTCCGACGCGTCTGAACAATGATTACTTCCTGCCGGCGGTTACGCTGACATGGAATTTCGCGCGTGACATGCAGCTGCGCGGCAACTTCTCCAAGACGATTGCTCGTCCGCAGTTCCGCGAACTTGCCGCCCAGCAGTTCCAGGATTTCGAAAGCGATCGCCTGTATTTCGGTAACCCGAACCTGCGGGACTCGGAACTCACGAACTATGAACTGCGGTATGAATGGTTCTATGCGCGCGATCAGCGCATCACGATTTCCGGGTTCTACAAGGACATTCTTCGTCCGATCGAGCAGGTGGGTTTCCGCCCAACATCGGACTCGCGTCTGCAGACCAGCTTTACTTATGTCCCGAGTGCACGGCTTTACGGGGTCGAGGCTGAAGCCATCAAGTTCTTCAACCTTGATTTCATCAACTCGCCGTTCTTTTCGACCCGGCGCCTGATCCTCAGTGCGAACTACACCTATTCGCAGTCGTCGATCAACGCGAGCAACGAGCTTGTGCCGGATATCGGCGGCGGGATCGGTAGCACGGCGATGCGGGCCGCATCGTTGCTGTTCCGTGACGGCGCTCCGCTCACGGGGCAATCTGACCATATCGTCAATGGACAGATCGGGATCGAGGACAAATCTTCACTCTCGCAGCTTACTTTCCTTGCGAACTATGCCAGCCAGCGGATCACGAACCGCGGTCCTGGTCTGCAGGGTGGTAATGGTTTCCTGCCTGACATTTTTGAGCGCCCCGGCTTCCGTTTTGATGTCGTGGCCCGTCAAGGCGTGAACTTCGGTGGTGCGGAGTTCGAGGTTAAGCTGGAAGGGCGGAATCTGACCGGTACGGGTTATCGGGAGTTCCAGAGCTTTGCGAACGGTACGGAGGTATTCATCAACCGGTATCGGCTTGGTCGCATCGTCCAGCTGAGCGTCAGCGCCAAACTCTGATCATCGGTACAGCAGCAAGAAAAAGCCCCGGTAGCATGCGCTGCCGGGGCTTTTTCTTGTCCGCCCGGCGCCGCACCATTGGCTAACCCCAGGGGCGTTCGCGGAACCACTTGGTTAGGACATATTTCGTCCCGGCGCGCACCTTTATGCCCTGGTGAATGGTCTGGGGGTTGGGTTGGCCGTCATCCTGCCTGTTGTTCCACATCAGCAGCTTGCCCGTTTCGGGCTGAATAATTTTGTCGATCGCCTTGAACCGCGTCGCACCGCCCGCAATGGGCTCGTTGAGATAAATCATCGCGGTCCAGGTGCGCTGTCCGGCCACGCTGCAGAACTTGTCATAGTCGAGCCCGAGCGGTTCGAAATAGTCGGTATGGAGCTTGAACTGCTGGCCGACCGCATAACGCTGCCCCTGCAGCGGTTCGCCATAAATCGGGTCGATCGCCATTAGATCGCACAACGCTGCATCGACAACCGCACCAAGGGGATTGCCCGGCAGAAAATCGCAGGTTTCGCTGGTACGAAAGCTCGCATCGCCGTTTGGGTCGGAAACGGTGGAGGGGCGGCGTTGCCGATCGATCTGGGCCATCAGTTGGTCACATAGATCGACGGAGAGAAAACCGCGCTTCACAAATAGGTCGAGCTTGGGACTGGGGAATTTTTGCACGCCGGGTTGGCGGGCAAGGCTGGCGAGAACCGGGCCTGCCGGAAATCCCGATCCATGTGACATGCCCTGATCTGCAACGGCGGGAGATGGGGAAACTGACATGGACCAACCGTGCCAAAATTCGGCCATTGTTTCCAGCGCCGCGCTGTGGCGGAGCGCACGATTATGGCCCGGCAGCGGGCGCGAATGACAATCGATTACAATCAACTGTCCATTTTTGTACATCAATACGACGTTGAACTGTAACATACCCCGCCTAGCAGGGGGCCGCGGGAGAAACTTGCAGATGCGGCTGGAAATTGATGCTCGAGCGCGCAGGCTGATTGCGCGGCTCCCGCACAAGACGATTTACGGGGTTGCTGAGCTCGCGTTGCTGGCGTTGCTGGCGGTGCAGGGCGCGCGGCTCGTGTGGACGGTGGTGACGCCGGTGAGCCCACTTGGCAACTGGCGCACCAGTGCGCCGACCCCGGTCGGTTCAGCGGTCGAGATGCTCCGTGGGTTCGATCCGTTTTTCCGGCTGGATGCGCCAGCCCCGGGCTCGGCGGCGACGGCGACCGTCACGCCGCTCGCACTGACGCTGTTCGGCACGCGACTCGACTCAGCGACGGGACGGGGATCAGCGATTATTGCGACTCCCGACGGCGTGCAGGGCAGCTTTTCTGTGGGTGCGGAAATCATGCCGGGCGTGACCCTGAAATCAGTGGCGTTCGATCACATCACGCTCACACGTGGTGGCGTCGATGAGGATCTGTTCATCGATCAATCGGGGGGCACCCCGCCGCCACCGGCCGTATCGGGGGATTCGAGCGCCGTCCTGAGCGGTCCGCCGCCGGTGAACGCTGGTACAGCACCCGTAACACTGGCACGGATGCGAGCGGAAATCGGCTTCATCCCTAGGGTCGATGATGGAAAAGTGACCGGGCTGACGGTCAGGCCGCAGGGATCGGGCAATCTGTTCCGGCAAGTTGGGCTTAAAGAGGGGGATGTCGTGACTCAATTAGGTGGCCGTTCGATAACGAGCGCGGGTGATGTCGACGTCCTTGCGGGGCAATTTGCCAAAGGCGGCGCGATGTCTGTCACGGTGGAGCGCGGCACCGAAGTGCTGCCGCTGACGATCATGCTGGCAGGCCAATGAAACGTCTGTCGCTCTCGGCGGCGATCGCGCTGACGATCGCTGCGCCGCTTGCCGCCCAAACCACGCTGAACGTGCGCGATGCCGATATCCGGGCGTTCATCGCGGATGCCGCGAAGGTCACCGGTCGCACCTTCATCATCGACAGCCGGGTGCAAGGCAAAGTGACTGTAGTTACTGACCGCGCGCTCAGCCGATCGGAATATTTCGAGGTGTTCCTGTCGACGCTGCGTGCCAATGGCCTGGTCGCGGTGCCGACATCGGGCGGCGCGTTCCGGGTGCAGCCGGTCGACAATGCGTCGGCGCAGCCTAGCCGGGTTGGGGGATCGGCAACGTCGTCGCGGAACAGTTTTGTCACAGAGATTATCCGGTTGCGCGCGATCGATGCGCAGTCGGCGGTCGAAACCGTACGCCCGCTGGTGAGCGCACAAGGCTCCGTTACCGCCAATCGATCGGGCAATTCGCTCGTCGTGGTTGATTTCGGCGACAATGTCCGTCGTATCCGCGAGATTATCCGCCGGATCGATGCCGACGGATCATCGACCCGCGTCGTCGCGCTGAAAAATGCCAGCGCACGCGAGATTGCGACCGCGCTGCAGGCGCTTGTCCCGGCCGGTGCGCAGGGCGGCCCGACGGTATCGGTGGTGCCGGTGGCAAGCGCGAATGCGGTCGCGATTCGCGGTGACGGCGCCAGTGTTGCGCGCCTTGCTTCAGTCGCAGCTGATCTCGATAAGCGGGCCTCGCTCGGCACCGAAATCAAAGTGCTGTTCCTGCAGAATGCCGATGCCGCACAGCTGTTGCCTGTGCTCCAGCAGCTCGTTGGCCAACAACCGACCGAATTACCGCAACAAACCCAGTTGACGCCGTCGAGCCTGAACACCGGCGGTAACAGCAACGGCAACCAGCGTAATTTCCAGCCGCAACAGCAGCAGCAACAGGCACCACAGGGCGGCGGCGCGCCGCAGCAAGCCGCTGTCGTTGCCGATGGCGGGCGCACCGCCGCCGTCGTCACCCGCTATGCCGGCGCGAACGCCATCGTGATTGCGGCACCAGCGGAGGTGCAGCGTCAGCTTGCCGAGGTTGTCCGCCAACTTGATACGCGACGCGAACAGGTACTGGTCGAGGCGATCGTCGCCGAAGTGTCGGATGCCACCGCAAACCGGCTTGGCGTGCAGCTTTTGCTTGGCAGCTTGGGCGGCAGCAACATCCCGTTCGGTACAACGACGTTTTCGAACACGGCGCCCAATCTGCTCACCGTGGCGGGTGCCATCGGTGCGCGCGAGCTCAACACGACAACCACGACTGTCAACGGCACCACCACGGTGACGAGCACAAACAGCGGCATCAGCGATTCGCTCGCACAGTCAGCGATCGGATCGATCCTCGGTGCATCGGGTGGTTTCGGCGGGTTTGCCGCTAATCTAGGCCGTGACGGCATTTTCGGGGCGATCATCAACGCCGTGAAATCGGACACGACGTCGAACCTGCTGCAATCGCCGCATGTCGTGGTGCTGGATAACACCCCGGCGCGCATTCTGGTGGGCCAGGAAATCCCGATCACGACGGGCCAGGCGCTGAGTCAGAATTTCGACAACGCGTTTCGCACGGTGCAGCGCGAAAATGTCGGCATCGAGCTTGAGGTCCGCCCACAGGTGAACACCAGCGGCGCAATCAAATTGTTCTTGCGCCAGCAGGTCAGCTCGATCGCCGGGCCGGTGTCGCAGGACAATAGCGATCTGATTCTGAACAAGCGCGAGATCGAAACGACGCTGACTGTCGATGACGGGCAGATTGCTGTAATCGGCGGCTTGCTCGACGATAATGAGCGGCGGACGATCGAGAAGGTGCCGTTGCTGGGCGATATTCCGGGCCTTGGCGCTCTTTTTCGATCAAAGGCGAAAAGCCGCACCAAGACGAACCTAATCGTCTTCATTCGCCCAACGATCCTGCGTACACCGGAGGACAGCCGCAAGGTCGCCGAACAGCGTTATGGCTATCTGCGGGTTCAGCAGGGGCTGCAGGATCCCAGCCGTGAACCGACGATCGATCAGCTCGTGCGCGATTACCTCGGCGCGGAGCCACCACTGCCACCGGCCCCAGGCGCAGGCAGTATCGAGGATCCCCGCATCGGCGTGCCGGTGATGCGCCAATCAAGCACATCGGTTCGCTTGAATGGAGAGCCCAAGAAATGACCGCGCAACCCCCCGATTTCGGCGACATGGTGGGTGAACCAATCATTGCACTGCCGGAAGCCGCAACCCTGCCGGATGCGATCGTCGGCATTCCCTATGCCTTTGCCCGCAAATTCGGTGTTGTGCTCGATTCGGTCGAGCCCGGGCATTTCACTGTGGCAATGCGCGAGGGAAGCGATCCCAAGGTGTTGCTTGAGCTCCGCCGGCATCTTGCCCGTCCGTTCGACATCAGTTTTACCAGCCCAGAGGATTTTGATCGGCTGCTGTCGGATCGATACGCGATGGACGGACAGGCGGCGGCGGCTGCGGCAGGGTCGCTCGGGCTCGGTGATGAACTCGACATGCTGGCAGGCAACCTGCCGACAGCGGAGGATTTGCTTGACACCGCGGACGATGCGCCGGCGATCCGGCTGATCAACGGCATCATCGCCGATGCCGCGCGCAACGGCGTGTCGGATATCCATATCGAACCCTATGAAACCGGCCTTGTCGTGCGGATGCGCATAGACGGCGTGCTGCGCGAAACACTGCGGATGCCGCCCCATGTCGCGCCCGTCGTGGTCAGCCGTGTGAAGGTGATGGCGCGGCTCGATATCGCAGAACGCCGGGTGCCGCAGGATGGCCGGATGGGCCTGTCGCTTGGCGGCAAGCTCCTTGATGTTCGCGTGTCGACACTGCCGAGCCGGGCGGGCGAGCGCGTGGTGCTGCGTATCCTCGACAAGGACAATGCGGGGATCGATCTCGACGTGCTCGGCATGGCGCCGGCGATCAACACCTTGTTGCGCAGCGCGATCAGTGAGCCGAACGGCATCGTCCTGGTCACCGGGCCGACCGGGTCGGGCAAGACGACGACGCTTTATGCCGCGCTGCGCCTGCTCAATGACGGCAGCAGCAACATTCTGACCGTCGAGGACCCGATCGAGTATGCGATGGACGGGGTGGGGCAGACGCAGGTCAACCCGAAGGTCGGGCTTACCTTTGCCGCCGGCCTTCGTGCCATTCTGCGTCAGGACCCCGACGTCGTGATGGTCGGGGAAATTCGTGACCGTGAGACGGCAGAGATTGCCGTGCAGGCCTCGCTTACCGGGCATCTGGTGCTGTCGACCGTTCATACGAACGATGCCGTCGGCGCGATCACGCGGATGCGCGACATGAAGATTGAGCCGTTCCTGCTCGCCTCCACGTTGCGCGCGGTGATTGCGCAGCGTCTCGTGCGGCGGCTGTGCCCCAGCTGTCGCAAGCCGGTGCAGGCACAGGGGTCGGTATCGTCGCTGCTCGGGTTCGATCCGGGGGCGATCGTGTATGAGCCGGTGGGCTGTGACGAATGCTCTAGCAGCGGATTCAAGGGCCGGATCGGCGTGTTCGAGGCGATCCGCATCGACGATACGATCCGCCGCCTGATCAATGACGGCGGTGACGAATCGATTATCGCGCGCCATGCGTTTCTCCATGCCCAAAATCTCGGCGCGGCGGCGCGCCAGCTGGTCCGTGACGGCTTGACCACGCCGGAAGAGGCGGTTCGCGTTTCGCGCAGCGAAATGGCCGATGCCTGATTTCGACTATCTCGTCATCGATACGGCGGGCCGTGAGAAACACGGGGCGATCGTCGCTGAATCGATTGATCATGCCCGCGAGGCGCTCGACGCGCGCAAGCTATATGTAGTCCGGATCGGCCCGGGGTCGGCAGCGACCAAGCCGCCCAAGGCCAAACCACTGCTTGAGCAGCTACGCGGGCGGCGGATGTCCGGCAAGCATCTGACGTTATTCACGCGGCAGCTCGCCACGCTCAACCGGGTCAGCCCGCTTGAGGAATCACTCCGCACGATCGTTCGACAAACCGAGCAGCAGCAAGTCCGCGACATCGTCAGTTCGGTGCATATGGGCGTGGTCGAAGGGCGACGGCTGGCGGAATCGATGGCGCGCGAGCCGAAAAGCTTCCCGGCGCTCTACTGCGCAATGGTCTCTGCGGGCGAAAATTCGGGATCGCTGCCGACGATCCTCGACCGGTTGGCGGTGCTGCTTGAACGCCAGGCCGAAATTCGCGGCAAAATGATCACGACGATGGCTTATCCCGCCGTGCTGGCGGTGGTGGCCATGGCGGTGGTGACGGCGCTGATGGTGTTCGTGGTGCCGCAGGTGGTCGAGCAGTTCGATACGGTCGGTCAGCAACTGCCGCTGCTGACCCGCATCGTGATCTGGATTTCGGCCTTTCTGGTCAACTGGTGGTGGGCGATCATTCTGGGCGCGGTGCTCCTGACCGGCGGGTTCATACAGGCGCTGCGTGAACCGCCGATCCGGCTGGCATTCGATGGCTGGCTGCTTCGACTGCCACTGATCGGGCGGCTGTTGCGGGATCTACATGCCGCGCGGATGGCGCGCACGCTGTCGACCATGATCGCGAGCCGATTGCCGCTGCTTGATGGATTAGCGCTGACCGCGGGGACGATCCACAATCGCCGCCTACGCCAAGCATCGGACGAGATCGTCGAATCGATCCGCAGCGGCGGCAGCCTGTCTGCCGCGATGCGAAGGGCAGGGGTATTTCCGCCGTTGCTGACCTATCTCGCGGCATCCGGAGAGGCGGCGGGGCGGCTCGACGAAATGCTTGAGCGCGCGGCCGATTATCTCGAGCGCGAGTTCGACCGATTTACCGCGACGGCGCTGTCGTTGATGGAACCGCTGATCATCGTGGTGATGGGCGGTATCGTTGCCACGATCGTGCTGTCGATTCTGCTACCGATCCTGCAGCTCAACACGCTTGCCGGACAATGAGGGACATGATGCGCAAGAATATTCGGAAGAACCGGCGGTCTGAAAACGGGTTCACGCTGGTTGAGCTGATGGTCGTGATCGTCATTCTCGGGCTGCTCGCCACGATCGTGGCGCTCAATGTGCTGCCGAGCGGAGATCGCGCGCGCATTGAAAAGGCGAAGGCCGATATCGCGATTATCGAGGACGGGCTCGAACTCTACAAACTGCAGAACATCAGCTACCCGAGCACGGCCGATGGCCTGAACGCGTTAGTTAGCGCCCCGGCGTCGCTTACCGATCCGTCGCGCTATCAGGCGGGCGGGTACATCAAGAAGCTACCCAAGGACCCTTGGGGTCGCGATTATGTCTATGCCTCGCCCGGCACGCACGGTGCGATCGACATCTGGACGCTCGGCGCTGACGGCAAGGAAGGCGGCGAGGGCATCGACGCCGATATCGGCAACTGGCAGTGATGTGATCGCCCGCGCACGCGCCTTTTTCAGGTTGGGGCCGCGGTCACATCGGCGTGAGCGCGGCTTCACGCTGATTGAGCTGATGATTGTCGTGACGATTATCGGGCTCGCATCGGCGGCGGTGGTGCTGGTGATGCCCGATCCACGTGGTCGCTTAATCGACGATGCAGAGCGCTTTGCAGCGCGGGCGCGGGTTGCGCATGACAGTGCGATTATAGAGGGGCGGTCAGTGAGCATCTGGATATCGCGCGAAGGCTATGGCTTCGATCGCCGATCAGCCGGTGCGTGGCAGCCGATCAGCGAAAAGCCGCTGCGCGTGTCGCGTTGGGCGGATGATATCCGCCCCGTGATCGTCAGCACCGAGGGCCGCGACCGGGTGATCTTCGATTCGACAGGCCTCGCCAACGCGCCGTTCGACGTCCAATTGCGACGCGGTGGTGAGGCGAGCGCGACCGTGCGGATCAGTGCTGATGGTGCGGTGACGATCGATGGCTAGACGTCGGCTTTCTCAGGGCGATTCCGGTTTCTCGCTGATCGAGATGATGGTCGCACTGGCGGTGTTCAGCCTGGCGGCGATGGCGCTGATCAGGCTGGAAGGGGCGATCATTCGCAGCGCATCGAGCCTGGACCGGACGATGATGGCGCAGATCGTCGCGCGCAATGTCGCGGTCGAAACGCTTACCGATGCCCGGCCGCCGGTGACAGGCGCATCTAGCGGGATCGAGGAAAATGGCGGCCAATCCTGGGCTTGGCGAAGGGTGGCGACACCACTTGGCGATCAGGGTGCCGTGCGTGTTGATGTCTCCGTCAGCGACACGGCGGGAACGACGCTGGGCAGGTTGACGGTGGTCCGCCCGCCGACCCGGCCGGTGACTATCCGCACCGCGCCTTTGCCCGGCGGGCAGCAGCCATGACGGGGCATACCAACGAACGCGGCTTCACGCTCATCGAAATGATGATCGCGTTGTTGATCTTCGGGTTGCTTGCTTCGGCAGGCGTCGCGCTGCTGACGTTCAGCGTGCGTGCGCAATCGGCGACGGCGGCGCGGCTTGACGATATTGCGGCGTTCGGTCGGTTATCCTCCGCCCTTTCCGCGGATCTGGCCCAGGCATCCGATCGGCCCGTCCGTGATGAAGATGGTACCCCGATGCCCGCTTTTATCGGGGCGAGTGGGTCGGTCGGCACGCCGATGTTGCACCTGGTTCGCAGTGGTTGGACCAACCTCGACGATGCGCCGCGATCAGGGCAGCAAAAGGTCGAATATCGCCTGAATGGGGAGGTACTGGAGCGCGTTGCCTATCCGATGCTCGATGGTGCCACCCCGCTCGCACCTGCGGCGCTGTTACGGTCGGTGCGGTCCGTCGACCTACGATACCGAATTGCCGGGGCCTGGGGCGACCGTTGGGAACCGAGGCCCGGTATTGCGCTGCCCGATGCCCTCGAGATGGTCGTCACCCGCGCCGACGGAAAGCGGTTCCGCAGCGTCTATGTAGTTGGCACGGGCTATGTGCTGCCGCCCACCGATGGAACGCCGATCAATGCCGGGTAGTCGCCTGACACCTTCGTCGCACGAACGTGGCGCAGCGCTACTGACGGTGCTGTTGCTCGTGGCGGTGATTGCCGTGCTGGCGGCGACAGCGCTGGAAAAACTCCGCCTGTCGACCCGACTTGCCTCCAACATGATCGCGATCGAGCAGGCACGCGGTTATGCCATGGCAGCGGAGACACTGGCCACGACGCGGATCGATTCGCTGCTGGCGGGCAACCCGTCGCGGGTGACGCTGGCCGGGGGGTGGAGCGGGCGACCCTTCCAGTTGCCCGTCCCCGGTGGGCTGGCGAGCGCGACCGTTGTCGACGGGGGCAATTGCTTCAACCTGAACGGGCTGGTGGTGAGTGGCGGACCCGGGGTGTATGTCGCGCGTCCGGCAGCGATTACGCAATTTGCCCGGTTGATGACGTTGGTGGGCGTCCCGCGCCAGTCGAGCGCGACGATCGCGGCGGCGACCGCAGACTGGATCGACAGCGACAGCACGACGCTTCCCAACGGCGCCGAGGATGAAAGCTATGGCAACCGCCAGACCGGATATCGGACGGCCAACAGCTTGATCAGCGATATCAGCGAGTTGCGTGCGATTGCGGAGGTAACACCGCAGATTTACGCGAGGATTCGTCCCTGGCTGTGCGCGCAGCCCCGCGCCGAACCGTCGCGGATCAATGTCAATACGCTGCTACCCGAACAGGCACCGCTGTTCGCGATGTTGCTACCCGATACGCTGACGGTCGACCAGGCCCGCACACTGCTGCTTGCGCGACCGCCGCAAGGCTATACGAACACCGAAGAGTTCTGGAAGCTGCCGGCGCTGCGCGGGGTGATCGTGTTCCCCGATGCCCAGGCGCAAACGGCGGTAACCACCAAATGGTTCGCACTGCGGATCGAGGTTGAACTGGGGGGAAGCGAATTGACCGAAAGCGCCTTGATCGACGCGACCGTGCAGCCAGCGCGGCTTGTATCGCGCGCATGGGGCGATCCGGCATGAGCGACGCAGTCGAAACGCATGTGCTGTTCCTGCCGAGCAGTACGGTGGAGTCGCATCGCTGGCTTCGGATCAACGGGAATGCTGTCATTGCCCGCGGGGAGGGAATTCCGGAGGGTGATCTGGCGGCATCGGTCGTCGTGGTGCCTGCCGAAGATGTTACGTTGCACTGGGCAAATCTGCCCGATCGATCGCCGGCGCAGTCGGTCGCGGCTGCCCGCGTATTGGTGGCTGAGGCCAGTGCTACCCTTGCGGCTGACCTGCACGTGGCCGTCGGGCGGGAGGCGGTTGGCGAAGATCGCCCGATAGGGGTGGTTGCCAGCGCACGGATGCGCCATTGGCTCACGGAACTGGCGCGGGCTGGCGTCGACCCCGATGTGATGATCCCCGCACCGATGCTGCTGCCGCGACCTGAAGAAGGCTTTGTGCAGGCTGATCTGGGCGGGGATGCTGTCGTTCGCGGTTTAACGACCGGCTTTGCGCATGATCCACAGCTGACACCGCTGGTGACGGGCGGTGTCGCGCCCGAACCGATGACGCGCGACGCGATCGAAGCGGCGATCGTTGCGGCAACAGGCGCACCGGCGCTTGATCTCCGGCAGGGGATATTCGCCAAACGTCGCCGGGCAACGATCGACTGGGCGCTGATCCGCCGGATGGGGTGGCTGCTGATCGCGATCCTCACCGTGACGTTGCTCATCAGCCTCGTGCAGATCATGCACTATGGGTTTGCGGCCGATGCGATCGAGCGCCGGGCCGATCTGCTGGCGCGGCAGGGACTCGCGCGCGGCGAGACCGTGAACGACGCCACGCGGCAGCTCGATGCGCGATTGGTGCGGCTGCGCGGGCCGGGCAGGGGCTTCAGCACGACGGCAGCGGTTATCTATGGAGCGATCCGCAATGTGCCCGGCACCGAAGTGCGCGCGCTAAGCTTTGATGCCAAGGGGCAGGCGCAAGTGACGATTGCCACCCAGACGGAGGGCCAAGTGTACGACGTGATCCGGGAAATCGACGCGCAAGGGTTTAGCGCGACCACGAGCACGTTCGAACAGAGCAATAATCGCCTTTCCGGACGGATCACGGTGGCGCCGAAATGACCCCCGCGGTGAAAGCATGGTTCGCCGCCCTGTCGCTCCGGGAGAAGCGGCTGGTGCTCGTTGCCGTTGCGCTGGCGATCGTCACCTTGTTCTGGTTCGGCCTGGTGCGCCCGGTGAGCGACGGGCTGGCCGATGCCCGCCTTCGCCACAACACTGCGGTGCAGCGGCTCGCCGAGATCGAATCGCAGATCGAAAGCGTGAAGATCATGCAGCGCACCCGCCCGGCACCGATCAGCGCGCCGCTGGAAACCGTGGTGCGCGAACGCGCGGCAGAAGCCGGTTTTGCACTCGCCAATGTATCGCCCCAGCCCAATAATGGCTTGCAGATCGCTATTGCCGCGGCGCGCCCTGCGGCCTTCTTCGCCTGGGTTGCCGATCTGGAAGCCAGCGGCATCCTGGTCGAGACCCTGTCGACCAGCGACAATGCTGATCAAACCATATCGGCCACGCTCGTGCTGAAAATACAGGGCATTTGATGAAGATACGTCTCAACACGCGTCCGGTGGCGCTGTTTGGCGGCTTTGCCGTGCTGGCGCTGCTGGTGTTTCTGCCGATGCGGTTGGTGCTCGGGCTGGTCGGGCTTGGCGAGTATGGTCTGTCCGCGCGCGCGGTGACCGGGCCTGTCTGGTATGGCAAGCTGATCGAGGCACGGATCGGTGATCTCGCGCTGGGTGATATCAACGCGAGCCTGTCGCCGTTTCAGTTGCTTATCGGCCGCGCACGGCTTGGGCTCAGCGGTCCTGCACAGGGCGACCGCCCCGGGCTGAGCGGGGCGATCACGACCAGCAGATACAGCCGCGGTATTGATGACATGACCGGATCAATCCCCACGGGTCGCGTGTTTGCGCCGTTGCCCGTCAACCGGATCGAACTGGAAGGCGTCAGCGCGCGGTTCGACAGTGGCGCCTGTGCCGCTGCGCAGGGCCGGGTCAAGGCACAGCTTAGTGGCTCGATCGCCGCTATTGCGCTGCCCCAGGCGATGAGCGGCACGTTGAAATGCGAAGGCGGCGCGCTGGTTGTGCCACTGGTCAGCCAAGCAGGCACCGAGAGTGTTACCCTCTATGTCCAGGGGAATGGCCGCTACCGCGCCACGCTGGACATCCAGTCGAGCGACCCGGTGACGGGGCAGAAACTGTCGCTGGTTGGATTTCAGCAGAACGGTGCCGGTTATCGCCTGTCCACAGAAGGCCAGTTTTGATCGAACGCGGTAACACCGGTCCCGACACCGCTTGACGATGGCCGTCCCGGCCCGCTAGTGCCGCCATCTTCGTGGCGATCGTAGTTCAATTGGTTAGAGCGTCGGCTTGTGATGCCGGATG
>CAZYOU010000045.1:0-20191 GCA_964649315.1 uncultured Stakelama sp.
CGACCAACGGGGCGTCGTCGTCCGCGCCGTTCGGCGGTATCGGCTGGTCGGGCAATCATCGGCCTAGTGCCTATTACGCCGCCGATTACTGCGCCTACCCGGTCGTATCATCCGAGGCCGATCAGGCCCGCGCGCTGATCAACATCGGCCTGCGCGACGGTTGAGTAGCTTGCCTTGCGCGCCCCCAAGCAGCGCTCGTTTGCCAGACCATCATCGCGCGGCCATTTGGGCGGCATGACAACGATATCCAATACCCTGCCGGGCGAGGTGATTCTCGTCGGTGCAGGCCCGGGCGATCCCGATCTGCTGACGATCAAGGCGCACAAGGCGATCCTTGCCGCCGATCTGATCGTCCATGACGGGCTGGTCGATCCACGCATATTGGCACTGGCGCCCGATACGTCGCGCATCTCGGTCGCGAAGAGCCGCAGCCGCCACACGATGCGGCAGGAAGCGATCAACGACCTGCTGATCGCCGAGGCGCGGCGCGGCAAGCGCGTCGTTCGGCTGAAGGGCGGCGATCCGTTCATTTTCGGGCGTGGTGGTGAGGAGGCCGAGGCGTGCATCGCCGCTGGCATCCCGGTCAGCATCATCCCCGGCATTTCGGCGGCCATGGGATCGGCGGCGGGGGCGATGATCCCGCTCACCCACCGTGCAGTGTCGAGCGCGGTGACGTTTGTCGCCGGGCAGTGCCAGGGCCTTGCCGAGCAGAATTGGGCAGGCCTCGCCGGTCCGGGCCGCACGCTCGTGATCTATATGGGCGTCGCGACCGCCGATCTGATCGCCGAAAAGCTGATCGCCGACGGCGTCTCGCCCGATATGCCCGTCGCCGTGATCGAGAACGGCACGAGGCCTGAAGCGCGGGCGCTGCGGACATTGCTCACCGATCTGGGCGCGATGATTGGGCGTGAGCGGGTCAAGAGCCCGGCGGTCATCATCGTCGGCCTGGTCGCGGCGCGCGGATCGGCCAGCGACGCGCTGATTTCATTGGCCAAAGTGGCGGAGGCTGACGCGTGAAACTACTGACCGGCAATGATCTGCCCTCGGGCGATGTCGTGTGGTGGACGGGCAGCGGCTGGTCGCGCCATGTCGAGGATGCGGCCGATGTCGGCGAATCCGGCGAGAGCATCGCCCGCGCTGAGGAAGGCGCGCGCCGCGTCAATGTGCCCTATGTGATCGACGCCGAGCCGACCCCCGAAGGCCCCCGCCCCGCGCACATCAAGGACCGTGTCCGCGCGCTTGGCCCAACGATCCGCCCTGACCTCACACTGAAACCCGCCGACCCTGCTGCCGGCGAATGGGTAATCTGACATGTATAAATATGATCATTACGACCAGGCGATCGTCGATGCCCGGGTCGAGGAGTTCCGCGATCAGGTGAACCGTCGCCTGTCGGGCGCGATGAGCGAGGATCAGTTCAAGCCGCTGCGGCTGATGAACGGCCTCTATCTCCAGCTCCAAGCCTATATGCTGCGCGTCGCGATCCCTTACGGCACGCTCGACTGCCGCCAGATGCGGATGCTGGGCCATATCGCCCGGAAATATGATCGCGGTTATGGCCATTTCACCACGCGGCAGAACCTGCAGTTCAACTGGATCAAGCTGGCCGATGCGCCCGATATTCTCGCCGAGCTGGCGACGGTGGAAATGCACGCGATCCAGACCAGCGGCAATTGCATCCGCAACATCAGTTCGGATCAGTACGCCGGTGCCGCCGCGGATGAAGTGACCGATCCGCGCCCCTGGGCCGAATTGCTGCGCCAGTGGAGCACCTTCCACCCCGAATTCAGCTATCTGCCGCGCAAGTTCAAGATCGCGGTGATCGCCGCGGACGAGGATCGCGCGGCGATGCGGCTCCACGATATCGGCATTCAGCTGCTCGAGCGCGACGGCGTCCTTGGTGCGAAGATTTTCGTCGGTGGCGGGATGGGCCGCACGCCGATGATTGCGCCTGAAATCAATGATTTCGTGACCGCAGCCGATCTGCTGAGCTATTTGGAGGCCTGCCTGCGCGTCTACAACCGCTATGGCCGCCGCGACAATATGTACAAAGCGCGGATCAAGATCCTGATTCATGAGATCGGCGCGGACGCTTATCGCGCGCAGGTCGAGGAAGAGTTTGCGCACGTCAAAGCGCTGGGCATCGATCCCCCCGCCGCCGAGCTCGAGCGGATCATCGCGATGTTCGCGCCGCCACCGTTCGAATCTTCTGATCCGTTCGTCCCGAGCGAAGTCGAGGGACGTGCCCCAAGCGCTGCGCCCGGCTCACGTGTCTCGACTTCGCTCGACACGAACGGTGAAGGTGCGTTTCAGGTCTGGCTCGATCAGAACGTCAAGCCCCACAAGGCCCCCGGTTACGCGATCGTCAACATCAGCCTGAAGCCGCGCGGCGGCATCCCCGGCGATGCCAGTGCCGACCAGATCGACCTGATGGCCGACCTCGCCGAGCGATACGCGTTCGATGAACTGCGCGTCACCCATGCGCAGAACATCGTCCTGCCGCATGTCCGCCAGGGCGATCTCCACGCCGTCTGGCAGGCGCTGAACGACGCCGGGCTGGCCGAGGCCAATCTCGATCTGATCAGCGATATCATCGCCTGCCCCGGCCTTGATTATTGCAGCCTCGCCAATGCCCGCTCGATCCCGGTCGCGCAGAAAATCCACGCGCGCTTCGCCGATCTTGGCCGTCAGCGCGATCTCGGCGAACTAAAGGTGAAGATTTCCGGCTGCATCAACGCCTGCGGGCATCACCATGCCGGGCATATCGGCATCCTGGGCGTCGACAAGAAAGGCACCGAAAACTACCAGCTCTCGCTCGGCGGATCGGGCGCGGACGATGTCTCGATCGGCAAGATCACCGGCCCCGGTTTCGACGAGGACGGCATTGTCGACGCGGTCGAGAAAGTCACCGACGTCTATCTCGGCCTGCGCACCGAAGGCGAACGCTTCCTCGACACCTATCGCCGCGTCGGCATGGAACCGTTCAAGGAGGCGATTTATGGGTGATACGCTCCTCCGCTTCCGCGCCGATGAAGCGCATGACGAACCCGCCATCACGCTCGACAGCTTCCTCGCCGGGCAATCGAACGCCACCGCCGTGCGGATCGAGGCGGGCGACGATGCCCGCGCGCTCATCCCGCATCTCGGCCAGCTCGCGCTGATCGAGGTCAGCTTCCCCGCGTTTCGCGACGGGCGCGGTTATTCGGCGGCGCGGGTGCTCCGTGAGGCGGGCTATATCGGTGAGCTCCGCGCGGCGGGCGATGTGCTGGTCGATCAGGTGCCGCTGATGCGCCGCTGCGGTTTTGACAGTTTCGCGCCCCACGCGCCGATCGACCAGGCCGTGCTGAAGGCATCGCTCGAACGCTATGATCACGCCTATCAGGGTGCGGCTGACAGCGTCGTGCCGGTGTGGAAGCTCCGCCATGGGTAACGCCCCCGCCCCCGCCCCCGTCCGCCACATCGACCTGATCGACACCGCCCCACGCTTCACCGCAGCCGATGTCGCGGCCCTCAACGCGCGGTTCGACGGGGTCGATGCGCAGACGATGCTGGCGGCGGTATTGGCCGAGGGGTTGATCGGCCGCGCGGCGGTCGTCTCGTCCTTCGGCGCGGAATCAGCCGTGCTGCTGCATCTCGTCGCGAGCATCGATCCGTCGCTGCCCGTCCTGTTCCTCGATACCGGCAAGCATTTCCCCGAAACGCTCGTCTACTGCGACCTTCTGGCCGATCGGCTCGGCCTGACTGATCTGCGGAACCTGACGCCCAACCCCGAAACATTGGCCGCGCGCGATGCGAGCGGTGAGCGCTGGTCCTATGATCCCGATGGCTGCTGCGACATCCGCAAGGTCGCCCCGCTGGCAGCAGCGATGACCGGGTTCGACGCGACGCTCACCGGGCGAAAGGGCTTCCAGTCCGCCACCCGCGCCAACCTCCACAGCTTTGAAATCGACACGATCGATGCGGCGGGTCGGCTCAAGGTGAACCCCCTCGCCACCTGGTCAAAGGCCGATCTCGACGCCTATCTCGCAGCGCATGATCTGCCCCCGCACCCGCTGGTCGCGGCAGGCTACCCCTCAATCGGCTGTGCCCCCTGCACCAGCAAAGTCGCCCCCGGCGAAGACCCCCGCGCCGGCCGCTGGCGGGGTTTCGACAAGGTCGAATGCGGCATTCATGTGCCGGAGGCGTCGGGGGAGCAGTCTAGCGTTTAGGGTGCGGGGGTGTTCGTTGGAGCGGAGGCTGATGACAAGCGGCCTGTCGGGTTTCGACTCCGAATCTGACATCTAGGCTTAGACTTAGAGCGCGGGAATTTTGCTTATGCGGTCCCAGTCTGGAGGAGGAAGACCCGCGAGGCAGGGAAGCGCATTATCAATATCGCTTGGGAAAGGGAGCGTCACTAGAAGAGCGTAATGTCCGTCAATGACCGCTGCAACTTCCGCTTTGCAAAATCATTGGGTTAGTGCGGTCACATCGGAATCACGCCGATTTTCCTGATGATCGAATCAGCGATGGCAGAGGCGGGCGTTCGAGTTGTGTCCACAACAAGATCGTAAGCCATTCCCTCATGAACCAGCGGCAATTCACGGTCAACGGTACCGATCGCACGGTCTCCCCTCTTCCATTCTCGTTGCCTTGCTTCCTCTGGGTCGCACGTCACGCCAATCCTGAAGGTCCTATGCCCTGCCACAGCTACGTCAAACGCGGCCTTCCACTCTGGGCGGGTAAGGGCATTATCGACGATCAGGCGATTACCGGATGCCAGAAGCCCAGCTACCGCGGCGTTGAAGCCATCGACCAACCGGTCATACCGGTATTCAACGCGCCTAATAGGGGTACCCTTGATCATGGCTGCAAGGTCAGACTGCGGCAGCGCATAAAGAACGCTGTCGATGCTGAAGTTCAGAAAAACCACGGGGAGAAGCTCTTGCAATGCCTTTGCCAGCGATGTTTTGCCTGAACTGCTCGTGCCGTTTAGCAAAATGCATCGCGGATAAGGATCGGCATCAGAACACATCGTTGACTTTGTGAAAGCACGCCCGGAAGAATGCAAGGCAGATCGAAATACTCCTGGCTGCGAATTCGCCTTCCTGAGTGGTCGGCGTTGAAAGTCGTTAGTGAAGGTATTTCGCGGCAAGACTTGCGATGATTGGGGTATGCGGCCCAGCGTCGATGTCGCCGCGAGCCGAATATGCGACGATACGGAGAAACTCGCCCCATACAATCTCCCGCAGCTTAGAGCTTTCGGTCCAGGTGGCGCTCGTGAGCAGCTCGCCTTCGACATATCGATCCATACCCATCGACCCGAGAACGGTTATCTCTGACAGCACAGCCCGGATCGTCATCGCCGATCGCCCCAAAGCGAATGACTGACTCAGGTAGACCATCTTACTAGGGCCTATTGATCGGATGTAGTTCGCGGCGAAGGCCACGTTCTCGAGCGAGTTGCGCGATTCTCGCTCGATGAAAATTTGGCGGTTGCCCAACTCAGCTAGTTGCACGAGTGACTGGTGGAGCGCATCGCTCTCGGACACCGCCATGTTGTTTTCACCCAAGCTATCCGAGTAGTTCGGGACCCCGCCTGTCAACACAAGCGGTGCCTGAGGATGCTGTTGGCAAAGAACTGCGGTCAGCTTCGCTTGCTCATCGTGCTGAACGTTGTTTCCGAAAACGAAGATTAGATCGGCGGCGTCGACCGCCGTCTGGCCGAAACATAAGCGAGTGAGCGTTTCCTCATCGGCTGCATCTAAGGCAGGACAATGAGGTTGCTTAGGTATCTCGCGGTGTTGAACCATAGCGCTCGGGACTCCGGGGGCTGACCGGTCTTATATCATATTGCGCTCTATGATCGGGCAAGCTCGAAACGCTAATCCGGCCCGACGCTTCCTTCAGTAGCTGACATTCCGCAAACCACCCACTTTCAGTCGCCTAGCCCTGGCACCGAAAGCGGTCGGTTTTGAGTTCACGGCGTAGCGCCCTCACAAACACCGATCGTATCGATCGAAGTTGGGACACCCTGCGCGGCACGAATGGCATTTCCCCCGACGATGCTCGGGACGAACGGTTCAGATTTGCACCAACCCACATCTTTCAATGTTGGAATTGCTGTGAGAATGTCGACTTGAGCCCGCTCTTTGACAACTGAATGAAGCGCTGCCCATACGCCACGAAAATGGCCCGCACGCGCGCCATCCGCCGCCCCGTTTTTTCAAACAGGTCGTCACTTCTATCACTTTCCGTTTCAAAACTACCCGTCATGCTGAACTTGTTTCAGCATCCAGCTTACCCCACTACCGATAACTCGTGATGCGCAGTGGACCCCCGAATCAGGTCCGGGGCAGGCTCTGAAACAAGTTCAGGGTGACGGCACTGTCTTGAAACAAACTTCAGTTTCCGACGACTAGGGATTGAACCCCTGCAGTGCCGCATCGCTGAACCGGGTGAATTCCGCCTCGAACGCCAGCGTCACCTTGCCCGTCGCACCGTGGCGCTGTTTGGCGATGATCAGTTCGGATAGCCCGGCCTTTTCCTGATAAGTTTGCGACCATTTGGCGTGCTTGTCCTGCACATCCGCGGTGCTGTTGGCCACCGGGCGTTCGGGCTCGTGCATCGCGATGTAATAATCCTCGCGGTACACGAACATCACGATATCGGCGTCCTGCTCAATCGATCCCGACTCGCGAAGATCGGAAAGCTGGGGCCGCTTATCCTCGCGCTGCTCGACCGCGCGGCTGAGCTGGGATAGCGCCATGACGGAGACGTTCAGGTCCTTCGCCATCGTCTTGAGCCCGCGGCTGATCTCGGAAATTTCCTGCACGCGGTTGTCGTTCGAACTCCGCCCGCTGCCCTGCAGCAGCTGGAGGTAATCGACCACCACCAGCCCGATCTCATTATTGTGCCGGCGCTGCAGCCGCCGCATCCGGGTGTGGAGCGCGCCGATCGTCAGCCCGGCGGTATCGTCAATGAACAGCGGCAGATGCTGCAGCTCCATCGATGCCTGCACCAGTCGGCTCATCTCTGCATTGTTGATCTTGCCCATGCGGAGCCGCTCTGAACTGATCCGCGACTGTTCGGACAGGATACGCGTGGCAAGCTGATCGGCGGACATTTCGAGACTGAAAAACGCCACCTTGGTGCCGACCGAACGATCGGGCGGAATGCCGTCGGCCATGTCACGCATCCAGCGCTGGGCCGCGTTGAAGGCGATATTGGTCGCAAGCGCGGTCTTGCCCATGCCGGGGCGGCCGGCGAGGATCATTAAGTCGCTATGGTGCATCCCGCCCATCTTGGCGTTCACCGAATCGAGGCCGGTGGTGATGCCCGACAGGTTCCCGCCCGCGTTCAGCGCGCGTTCGGCCATCTTCACGGCGAGCTTGGCCGCATCGCCAAAGCTTTTCACGGTGTTTTCCGCCCCGCCATCCGCGGCGACCTTGAACAGCTCTTCCTCGGCCTCCTCGATCTGCTTGCGCGGGTTCACCTCTTCCGAGGTGTCGAGTGCCCGGTCGACCAGCGTCCGCCCCACCGAGACGAGCGTGCGGAGCATCGCCAGATCGTAAATCTGCTTGGCGAACTGCCGCGCGCCGATCAGCCCCGCGCCGCTGCCGGTGAGCTGCGCCATATAGCTCGGCCCGCCAAGCGCGCGCATCCCCTCATCCGCGTCGAACATCGGGCGCAGCGTGACGGGGGTGGCGAGCATATCGGTCTTGCGGAGCGATTTGATCGCGGCGAACACCCGGCCGTGGACGGGCTCGTAGAAATGCTCGGGCTCGAGCAGGTCGATGACGTCGTCGGCCAGCCGGTTGTCGATCATCATCGCGCCCAGCATCGCCGCTTCGGCCTCGACATTCTGCGGCAGAGACAGTTGCGCAGCGGCAGAAGTTGCGCTTGGCGGGTTGGGAATGAATGCGGAGGCCATCCCCCCTCTTCCCAGACCGGGCCACCCGGCTCAAGCACCGGAATCGGTGAAGCTGTGGATAAGCGGTGTGCCGTGGTGCCCGATCAACGCTTCCCCGTTGATTCCCGGCGGTCCAACCCCGATAGCAGCACTATGGCCGACCCACGGATCATTGACGTCAAACTGGATGAACGCACGATATTGTGGCGCAGCGCCGATATCGAGCAGGAACGCCGAATCGCGATCTTCGATCTGATCGAGGGCAATTACTTCGCGCCGGTGCGGGAATATCCCGATGGCTATGCCGGGCCATTCAAGATCGAGCTGAGCGTGGAGGAAGGGCGGCTGGCCATCTCGATCTCCCGCGAGGATGATTTGCTGCTCGAAACCTATGTGCTCGGGCTCGGGCGGTTCCGGCGGCCGATCAAGGATTATTTCGCGATCTGCGACAGTTACTATCAGGCGATCCGCGCGGCGACCCCGCAGCAGATCGAAACAATCGATATGGCGCGGCGTGGTATCCACAACGAAGCCGCTGAGCTACTGAAGGAGCGGCTGGTGGGCAAGATCGACATCGATTTCGATACCGCCCGGCGGCTGTTCACGCTGATCTGCGTTCTGCACATCAAGGGCTGAGGGCGGCCATGCGGCTCTACCAGCGGCGCGCGCGGCAAATTGGCGCGGTCATCATCGTGGTCGCGCTGGCGGTTCTCATCGCCTGGTCATTTGCGATCAGCTGGTACCCATCGCCCAAATCCTATCGCTTCCAGGGGCCGAGCGTGAGCGCCGCGAACGGCGTCATCGAATGGCCCGTGATCCGTGGTGGCGGGGCCAGCTTCGCTTACCTGACAGCGACGATCGGCGCAGACACACGCGACCCGATGTTCGCTGCGAATTGGAGCGACGTCTATGCCGCCGGGCTGCGGCGCGGCGCGGTGCATGTCTATTCGCTGTGTCGGTTGGCGGCCGATCAGGCGAACAACTTCAATACCACCGTGCCCTACACGGACGATTCGCTGCCCCCCGCGGTCAGCATCGATTTCGAACCCGGTTGCGCCGCCCGGCCCGAGCGCGACGTGGTGATTGGAGAGATCGAGCGCCTGATCACCACGATCGAAACCCATATGCGCAAGCCCGTGCTGCTGAAGGTCTCACGCCGGTTCGATGCGGCCTACCGCGTGACCGAGGCGATCGACCGCCCGATCTGGAGCATCCAGAATTTCTTTCCGCCCGTTTATGCCGCAAGGCCGTGGCGGATGTGGCAAGCCAGCGACATGCGCCGCATCGATGGCGCGCCAACACAGCTGCAATGGAATGTGGTGACCCCGTAATGACGCATGACCTGACCGACACCGAAACCGGCCTTCGCCTGATTGCTGCTGCACGAATTGCCGCGCTGAATGCCCATGCGCCCTATTCGCGCTTCGGTGTGGGGGCAGCGGTGTTGCTGACCGACGGCACGATCGTAACCGGCGCCAACTTCGAGAACGCCAGCTACGGCCTGTCACTGTGCGCCGAAACGGTCGCATTGGCGACCACGAGTGCAACAGGCAGGCTGCGGGATGTGGTCGCGATCGGCGTGATCGGTGGTGCGATGGACAACACCGGGGTCCCGCACGGCACAGCGCCGGTCAGCCCCTGCGGTCGGTGCCGCCAGGTGATCAACGAGGCCGCCCAGATGAGCAAGCGCGACATCCCCGTCTGGTGCGGCGCAGCGGAGGGCGATGCGATCACGCGCTACCTGCTATCCGACTTGCTACCCGATGCCTTCGGACCCGCCGATCTGGGGATAGGCTGAGTTTCCGCTTTGCGCGACCGTTGCCTTGCCAGCTTCGACACCGTTGGGCATGATCTCGTCGAGTTGCGGGGGGTGATATGCAGGCAGAGCAAGTGTTCGATTCGCGATTTCGCCCGCTATTGAGCGCGACTATTGGTTCCGGACTGGTCGCCATAGCGCTGCTCGATTTCACGGCGAATGGATGGGAGGAATTTCCCGAACAGGCACGCGTGTTAATCGCCGTTGCGGCACGATCAGCCTTTTTAATGTTTGTGATGAATACTGTCGCACTGCTCGCCGCCTATTTGGCCGTGCGAATCGCGGGGCCAGTGACGACAGTCTGCCTCAACCTCTATGGTGCCGGAACCTTTCTAGGTGGAACATTCGTGGTGGGCAGTCTGCTCAGCCAGGCACTCGATCTGGCGAGTCCAGGTGCCGCATCACCACCTGAGGGTGTTCAGGTGTTTATCGGTCTGGCCGGCGTTGGATTGGCCATCGTTGCGCTATTGGTGGCCGGCGCAGCGTCGTTGCGTGCGATAAGCATCTTGCGTCAGCCCGCGCCTTCAACTGCGGAGAATGACGATGACGTGGCATAAGATCCGCCCCATTCTGATATTGGCCGTTATCATTGGCCTGACCCTGCTGCTGTGGGATGAACTGCGCGGCTTTGGGGCAGAGCTCTATCGTTTTTTCAATTAGCGGGCGGCCGGCGGAGACCTAGGGCGGCATGGCCAGCTGCCTGTGATGCAGCAACGCCCCCTTGCCCCAACGGCGCTTAGCCGCGAAAGCTTGTGTGCACCCCATCGCGCAGGAGAACGCCCGAATGTCCGTCATGTCCGATCGCTGGATTCGCGACCAGGCGCTGTCGACCGGCATGATCGAGCCGTTCGTCGAAAATCAGCGCCGCGACGGCTGCATTTCCTATGGCCTGTCATCCTATGGCTATGACGCGCGGGTGGCGGATGAGTTCAAGATCTTCACCAACGTCAATTCAGCCGTGGTCGATCCCAAGAATTTCGATCAGGACAGTTTTGTCGACCGCAAGACCGATGTCTGCGTGATCCCGCCGAACAGTTTCGCGCTGGCCCGGACGGTGGAATATTTCCGCGTACCCCGCGACATCCTCGTCATCTGCCTCGGCAAATCGACCTATGCGCGGTGCGGGATTATCGTGAATGTGACACCGCTCGAACCCGGCTGGGAGGGGCATGTGACGCTGGAGTTTTCCAACACGACCCCCCTGCCCGCACGCATCTATGCCAATGAAGGCGCGTGCCAGTTTCTGTTCTTGCAGGGGAATGAGCCGTGCGAGGTCAGCTATGCCGACCGATCCGGCAAATATATGGGGCAGCGCGGGGTGACGTTGCCGAAGCTTTAAATGGGCCTCCGCTTGGGAGCCTGGTTCGGGCGGCGTCCCGCCCGATCCGTTGGTCCGCGCTCACACTGGAGAGCGAAGGGCAAAGTTCAGCGTGCGCTGAGCGTGGTTACCGCAAGGCGCTTCAGGCCCAATGTGGCGATCGCGTGTGACGAAGCCGTGCGCTGGCCCGATAGCATCATGCTTTGATCGGGCTGGCTGAGCACATCGGCATAAAGCGCACGCGCCTGCTGGATGCGTCCGGTCCGCGCATAAATTGCGGCTAGGTTCAGCGTCAGGTCGGCATGGCTGGGAAACATGCGCCGCTCCTCGATAAGCTGCGCTTCGGCAGCGGCAAGGTTGCCCTGCATGATCTGCGTATAGCCATTATTGTCGTCGCCAGCCGCATGCGCGAGCGCAGGGGCAGCCAGCAAGCCTGTGACAATCAGCGCGCGAATGAAAATGCGCATATTCCTTCTCCTTCAATCACCACCCACCATGGGAGGTTTCACTTTTGTGACAATAACGTGTCATTTTAGTGAAACAATGGCAAGAAGGAAATGTGCGACCTTATTTTCCTATTTTTATCAGTCTCTTGTCGATTCAATCCGGTGATTGAGGGGCGGCCAACGGCCACCTAAACATCAATTTATTGCAGAAGATCGACGGACGATGCCCAAGAAAAAAGGCGGCCCCGAAGGACCGCCTCTTTCTTCCGTATCCATCCGCGAATGGATCAAAAATCGTTGCGATATTGCTCGTTCCCGATGAAGCCGAGCTTGGTTACGCCCGAACGCTTGATCACCGCTAGGACGCGATCAACCGTCTCATACCGCGCTGCCGCATCGGGCTGGAAATGCAATTCCGGCTCTGGCGACAGCTGGGTCGTCTGATCGAGATACTGGCGAAGCGTAATGTCATCGACCGGCGCACCATTCCACGAAACGACGCCTGCCGGATCGATCGAGATCTTGTTCTTGTCAGGCTCGACCGGCTGTTGAACGGCATTCGGATCGTTCTGTGGCAGATCGACCTTCACCGCATGGGTCTGGATCGGGATGGTAATGATGAACATGATGAGAAGCACGAGCAAGACGTCGATCAACGGCGTCATGTTCATTTCCATCATCGGCTCGCCGTCGTCGTTGCCGCCGCTCATAGCCATTGTAACAAACTCCTGAAAATTGCGCCCAGATCCTTAGGGATCACTGGCGGACCACGCCGCTGCCGGCTGGTGGTTCGGAAATAAAGCCTACCTTCGCAAAGCCGGCCTGCTGCATCTGGAAGATCGCCCCGCCAATGCACCGATAGGGCGTATCCACGTCACCACGGATATGCGCTTCCGGAAGTTCCACGCCCGGCGCATTCGCCCCGCCCTGACGCTCGATTTCGAGCTTCAGCTTGGCCACCGCCCGGTCAAGCAATTCCTGGCTCGTCACCTTGGTGATGTTCCAGAAAATCTCGCAGCCACCAGCGCCATCACCCTTGATTGAGAGCGAGACATTCTCGGGCTTCGTGGTCGTCGGATCGAACTTCACGTCGGGCAGTTTGAGTTTCACGTTCTGGATCACGACAGGAACCGCGATCAGAAAGATGATCAGGAGCACCAGCATAACGTCCACGAGGGGCGTCGTGTTGATCTCTGACATCGGCTTATCGTTGTCACCGCCAGCGCTAATCGCCATTGTGAACTATCCTATCTTTAATCGTACTGCCGCCAAAATGGTCGGCGGCGTCGAAGCGGGGCCGCGCGCCATGGCGCTGCCCCGTTTCGTCAATGCAGATCAGGCGGCCTTGGCAGGCGCAGCCTTCGGCGCGGTACCACGGCTTACGGGACGCACGGCGCCGTTCGAAGCCAGATAGCCCAGCACGTCGTTCGAGAAGGCCGACAGGTCTTCGGCGATCGACTTGTTGCGGCGCTGCAGCCAGTTGTACGCCAGCACGGCCGGAACGGCGACCGCGAGGCCGAGGGCGGTCATGATCAGTGCTTCACCGACCGGACCAGCGACGGCATCGATCGATGCCTGGCCCGATGCGCCGATCTTGATGAGTGCGCGGTAAATACCGATAACGGT
Organism: uncultured Stakelama sp.; assembly: GCA_964649315.1. Classification (GTDB taxonomy): domain Bacteria; phylum Pseudomonadota; class Alphaproteobacteria; order Sphingomonadales; family Sphingomonadaceae; genus Sphingomonas. The sequence continues at coordinate 13,095 of CAZYOU010000045.1, forward strand.
GCCGAACAGGCCGATAAACGGTGCGACCGAGCCCACGGTGGCAAGGAAGGCAAGACCGCCGCCGAGCTTCGAATTGATCGCGGCTTCCGAGCGCGCGAGCGAGCCGTGCAACCAGTCATGCGCTTCAACCGGATCGGTCAGCTTGGTGTGCTGTTCCTGCGCGGCGAGACCGTCGTCGACGATCTGCTTATATGCCGAGTTCTTCTCGAGCTTAGCCGATGCTTCCTTCAGCGAGTTGCTGGTCCAGAAGCCCGAACGAACGCGCTTGGCCTGACCCATGATCTTCTGCTGCTCAAGCAGCTTGGTGAACAGGATGTAGAACGAAACAACCGACATCAGCACGAGAATGCCGAAGGTCGACTGTGCGATCACACCGCCCTCCTGAAGGGCTGCCTGCAGGCCGTAGGGATTGTCGTTCGCTGCGGCGGGCGCGGCAGCCAAGATCATGGTGAGCATAAAGTTATCTTCCTCTAAAATAAGTCGGCGGAGGCCCCATGACCTCCGCCGGACGGATCATTGACGGATCATTATTGCGGGATGACCCAGCGCACGCGGCGCTGTTTGGTCGTAGCGATGGGATTGCCATTCTGGTCTTTGGCTGGCGTGTAGCGAGCACGCCGCGTCAGAGCACGACAAGCTGCATCGTCAAGGTCTGACGATCCACTGGACTGGACGGTCCGACATCCCTCGACACGACCCTGCGTATTGATTGTCCACGCAATGACGGACGTGCCCTCTTTTTCCTCGCGGAGCGCGGCAGGCGGATAGTCATCCTGCGTGATCCAGCTCGATTCATCGCCACGCGCACCGGCCGCCTGGCTCACCCGCGGAGCGGGCGGTGCCGGTGGTGCGGGCGGGGCTGCAATCGGTGTCGGGTTATAGGTCGGCGGCGGCGTTGCCACGGACTGCACCGTCACCTGCGGCGGGTTAGGATTCTGCACGATCGGCGGTGGCGAAACCACGGGCGGCGGCGTCATCGGCGTGTCTGGCGGCGGCGGCGGGGGTGGCTCGTCTGGCGGCGGTGGCGGTGGCGGTGGCGCCACGTCAAAAGTGTTAAGCTTTTCCGTCGCCTGCTTCACGTATTTATACGCAAGGCCGGTCACGAACGCGTAGCCGATGACAGCGTGAATGAGCGCGACGATAACAATCGCCACGATCCTGCTTCCGCCATCATTCCGATCTGCATAGGCCATTCAGGTACGAAACTCCCATTGCACCGACAGTAGCTTCCTTCCCGCCATCCGTACTTCGGATTGCCGTAAGGCTGCCGTGAGCCAATTTATCCTTCACCGAGGCGATATCTCTATCGCCACCGCCACACCGACGCAAACGCTTTGTCGGACGCAACAAACGTACAATCGCAGCGTGGCAGAATTATTTCTGTATAAAACCACCTCTATCCTCTAACGCAATCGCTATGTTGTACGTTCCAAAGGCCGTGCCCAAAATGATCATCAGAATCATCCCAAAGCTGGCCCTTAGCGCGGCTTTGACGAGCGTCGCTGCGGCCAGTCTGATGGCCCCCGAAGCAACTTTTGCCCAGCGGCGCCCAAGGCCGTCAATGCCGATCACGACCGCGCCTGCCCCGCCCTATGCCGTCGTGGCCGATCTGGTGCTGCGATCGCCGATCATCATTGATTCGGTCATTCGGAAGGCGGAACGATTGAAGGGGCCCGAAGCCATTGGGGCGCCCCCGGGATATGCCCGGCTTTACGTCCAGGCCGATGTGTTGGCGCTGGTGCGCGGCACTGATTCCGTGCCTGCTCGGATCGGTTATATTCTTGACGTGCTGCCAGATTCGCGCGGCAAAATACCGAAATTGCAGAAGCTGCGGGTGCTGCTTTACGCGCGCCCGGTGCCGCGCCTTGCCGGGCAAATTCAGCTCACCGGGCCTGACTCACAGCGCCCCTGGTCGCCCGCGCTCGATGCGCTGAGCCGACGGATCGCCACTGAAGCGATTGCTGCCGATGCGCCCCCGATCGTGACGGGTGTGGGCAGTGCATTTCATGTTCCCGGATCATTGCCGGGCGAGGGCGAAACCCAGATTTTTCTCACAACGCGCGACAATCGGCCGGTGTCGCTGACTATCCTGCGCCGCCCCGGCGAACAGCCCCGCTGGGCGGTGTCACTAACCGAAATCGTCGATGAAGCTGCAGCGCCGCCGCGACCCGATACGCTGCTCTGGTATCGGCTCGCCTGTGCCCTTCCGGCACAGTTGCCCGCACCGGCCACCGAAAAAATGGCCGCGTCCGATGCGGAAATTGCATCTCAGGACTATCGTTATGTCCTGCTTTCGCTCGGTGCCTGCGACCGAGGCTAATCAATCGCCCCGCGTGGATCGATTCGCAGGATTTGCCCGGTAACGGAGTAGGCCCGCAGCAGAAAATCGACTGCCGCGGCGAGATCAGCGGGATTAGCCACGGGCCGCATGTCGACCGCGCAAATCCGCCGGTGCGGCGCAGCTTCAATCGCTAACGGTTCAATTGCAGCCACCAGCACGTGCGAATCCAACGCCGGGCCCGCACTGCCATCAACGATAATCACCGTTGCAGGTGCCGACGATGCACGCACGCGCTGAACCACCGCCGTCAAATCCGCTGATGCGACGATCACGAGATGATCTGGCACCACATTGTTTGCGTTCGCCGCGCCAGCACCTTCAACACACCACCCCAGCTGGCCCAGATCGGCCGCCAATGCCGCTGAAAAGCTGCCATCGCCGTCGATCACCAAGGGAATCATCGCCGGTGGCGCACCAACGTCATGCCGATTGCTTCACCCGCCTCGGATATCGCCAGCTTCACGATCTTGACCTGCACGCGCTGCACGCGCGCATCCTCGCGCAGCAGGGTCTGGGCGATATGATCGGCAACACCTTCGATCAGGGTGAAGTGCACCCCTTCAGGCAAAGCGGATGTCGCCGCGCGTTTCAAGTCGAGGTAATTTTTCGACGCCGATAGCGGCGTATCCGGCGCGAAATGCGCAGGGCAATCGAGGTCGACCGTCATCGATATCAGCAGCGGCTGCGGCAGGTGCGTTTCCTCCGAATAAATCCCCGTCAGCACGGATACTTCGAAATCATGCACTTCCAATTGTAGTCGGTCGGTCAACCTGTCGTCCCTTGCGCCATCCGCCGCGCGCCATAGCAGGTTGCGCGGCGGGGGGAAGCGGCGTGCAGGATCGGACGGGGAAAACCGGCGCGCCCACCCGGTCTTGCGCGCTTTGCGTCAGGTTGATGCGCTCGGCCGCGCCGTCATCGTCGCGTGCCACCGCACGACATGAACGAGCTGCTCGGGCACGGCCAAACCCGCGCGCGCAGCAAAGTCGATCGTGATCAACCCGGTAATGTCGGCAAAGCTGATCGCATCGCCTGCGATCCAGGTCGAATCGGCAAGTCGCTGGTCGAGCGCTTCGATGAAGCAGCCCCACATTACCTGAGCGCGGTCGACGAGTTCGGGAATGATGGGTATGGGCGGCCAGTTGCCCGGCTGGCCCCGCCCCTGCATTTGCGGCTTGGAATTGCGAAACGCATAAACGGCGGCCGCATAGCCGTCAGATTCAATCCGGCGCGACCACGAATCAATCTGGGCGATGCTGCGCGGCTCTGTCCCAAAAAGGGGCGGGTCGGGCTGCATAGCCTCAAAAAAACGGCAGATTGCGGCCGACTCGGTAATCACTGCTCCGTCATCGAGGAGCAGGGCGGGCACCACACCACGGGGATTAATCGCCAGAAAAGCCGGATCGAGCTGCTCGTCACGGCGCAAATCAATCATCACCCGTTCGACGGTGATTTGCTTTTCAGCGAGAAAAATACGCACGCGGCGCGGACTGGGCGCCCAGGCAGAATCATAAAGGATCATGGAACGCATCCATTCGGCTTGTGTTCAGCCCGATCAAGGCTAATGCGCGCTGCCCACGGCGTCCATTGTGGGGCGGCAATGGCAGCGAATAATCATAGGGCTGACGCGCAGTGATAACAGTGATGCCCCTGGCAGCGATCGCACCCGATAGCACCGATGCCCTGCTCGATTCGGCATTCGGCACCGATCGGCGCGGCCGAACGGCGTACAAAATCCGGAGCGACATGCATTTCGAGGCATCGTTGAGCTTTGCAGCAGTCGATGGCGACACGCTGGTCGGCGTTATCCAATGCTGGCCGATTGCGCTGGCCATCGACACGGGCGGCGCCGCACCGCTGGTGATGATCGGGCCGGTCGCAGTGCTGCCAGAACGGCAGCGCGACGGCATTGGCCGCATGCTGATGAACCACATGCTCGCCGAAGCAGAGCGCACGGGGCAGGATCGCGCACTGATGCTGATCGGCGACCCCGAATATTATGGCCGGTTCTTCGGCTTTTCATCGGACGCCACCAGCCAATGGCGGGCAGCGGGCCCCGTGGAACAGCACCGCCTGCTCGCGCGCGGTCCGGATGTGCCTGCCGTCGCCGGTATGCTCGGCCCACGCATCGCTGCGCTTGCCTGACGGCATCGCTTTACGAGGACGGCGGGCTGCCGTACCGAACCATGATGCCCATGGACGCGCTACCCGATCTCACCACGCTGTCGCTGGCCGATATCGCTCGGCTTGCGCAGGAAAAAAAGCTGCCGCCTGTCGACCAATGGCACCCCACCCATTGCGGCAACAGCGATATGCGCATTGCCCGCGATGGCACCTGGTTTCACCAGGGATCGCCCATCGGTCGACCGGCGATGGTGCGGCTGTTTTCCACCATCCTGCGGCGCGAGCCCGATGGCGGCTATGTGCTCGTCACCCCGGGCGAGAAGCTTGATATCGAGGTCGAGGACGCGCCGTTCGTGGCGGTGGAGATGAAGACCGAAGGATCAGGCAGCGCCACAAAGCTCGCGTTCCGGCTGAATACGGGCGATCTTGTGCCAGCGGATGCCGATCACCCGTTGCGCTTCGCCGAAACCGCCAACGGGCCCCACCCCTATCTGCATGTGCGCGGCGGCCTCGAAGCACTCGTCACACGGCCGCTATATTATGATCTCGTCACCCTGGCGCTCGAAGCGGATGCAGACCGACCGGGTGTGTGGAGCAACGGTGCCTTTTTCCCGATCGAGCCCGCCTCATGATGCTGGCGGATCGCTTGCGCTTTGCGCTCGATGCCGGACTGCCGGCGAACCAATCGTTGCTGACCGGGGATCATGCGGATCTCGCGCGCGCCGATATCGACACGCTGACGGCTGCTGCGGTGCTGGTGCCGATCACCGATCGCGCCGATCCGGGCGTCATCCTGACCCAGCGGACCACCACCATGCGCCGCCACCCCGGCCAGGTCGCTTTCCCGGGCGGGCGGATCGATCCGGAAGATGATGGCCCTGTCGATGCCGCCCTGCGGGAAGCGGAGGAGGAAATTGCGCTAGCGCGCCGCCATGTCACGATCATCGGCGCTGCTGACCGCTATCGCACGGTGACGGGGTATGAAGTGACGCCGATCCTTGGTGTCGTTCCGCCTGATCTGGTGCTGGTGCCAAGCGAAGCAGAGGTTGCCCATGTGTTCGAAGTGCCGCTTGCCTTCATTCTCGATCCTGCAAATCACATCAGGGCCAGTGCCGAATGGCAGGGCCAGCAGCGCCGTTATTACGAAATCAACTGGGAGGGCCACCGCATCTGGGGGGCAACCGCCGCGATGATCGTCAACCTCTCGCGCCGGTTGCAATGGCAGCGCTGATCCTGCCCGATGCGCCCTGGCGGCACCGTGCGGGACTTGACCGTTTGTGCACCGTCCTTGGCGCAGAAACGGGCGAATCGCGTTTCGTGGGTGGCGCGGTGCGCGATACGCTTCTCGGCCTGTCAGTAAACGATGTCGACATCGCGACCCGGCTCGCGCCCGACGATGTGGTCGATCGCTTGCGCGCTGCCCAGATCAAGGCGGTGCCCACCGGCATCGCGCACGGCACCATTACGGCAGTGCTGTCGGACGGACCGGTCGAGGTCACCACCCTCCGGCGTGATGTGGCGACCGACGGTCGCCATGCGACGATCGCTTATACCGATGACTGGCGGGAGGATGCCGCGCGGCGCGATTTTACGATCAACGCGCTCTATGCCGATCCACTGACGGGCACTGTTTATGATTACTTCGGCGGTCTTGACGATCTTGACCGACATGTCGTCCGCTTCATCGGTGATCCGTTGCAGCGGATCGCTGAGGATCATTTGCGAATCCTCCGCTTCTTCCGTTTTCTAACCCGGTTCGGCGATGAACCCGACGCGGCGGGACTTGCAGCCTGCACCGCCCGCGCGAACGATCTGATGGCCCTTTCGCGCGAGCGGATCGCCGATGAACTGCTGAAGCTGCTGGTCGCCAAACGAGCGCCCGCGATAGTGCCGGTCATGCTGACGAACGGCATATTTCGCCCGGTGTTGCCGGAGCTACGGAACACCGATCGCCTCGCGAAAGTGGCCGCGCTGGAAGATGACGCGGGCATTGCCCCGGATCCGCTGCGGCGACTTGCCGCTTTGTTGCCCGATGATCCGGAAATGGGCGAGGCCATTGGTGCGCGATTGAAAATGTCCACCGCACACCGACGCCGACTCTCCACCGCGCTTGATGCAGAGGCGCTGCCGCCGCCCCGGGCGCTGGTGTACCGACTTGGCATCGATGGCGCGACCGATCGGCTTTTCCTGCATGGGAGTACCGAAACCGCGCTTTCGGCATTTCGATCGATTGCCGACTGGGACGTGCCCCGTCTCCCGCTATCGGGCGGCGCGCTGGTCGAACGCGGAATCGGACGTGGGCCGGATGTTGCCCGCACGCTTCGAGCGATCGAAGACCAATGGGTCGCCGAAGACTTTCCCGGCAACGACCGTCTGGCGGAAATTGTCGATAGCGCCGTAGATCAGGCGTTGCGTTCCATCAGGAACTGATACGCTGCTTCGGTTTCCAGCGGTCGGGCATAATGGAATCCCTGGCCAAAGGTGCAACCGAGCGCCGCCAGCGTTTGGGCCAGTTCGTGCGATTCGATCCCCTCCGCGGTCGTCTTCATGCCCAGTGCTTGGGCCAGCGAGAGGATTGCCCGAACGATCGATATCTTGTCGCGGTCGGCCAGCATCCCCGTCACGAAGCTGCGGT
>CAZYOU010000046.1:0-20063 GCA_964649315.1 uncultured Stakelama sp.
TGGTCGAGGAAGCCCCGTCGCCCTTCGTGACGCCCAAGATGCGCAAGGCAATGGGGGAACAGGCGGTCGCACTGGCGCGCGCAGTCGGTTACTACAGCGCGGGCACCGTCGAGCTGATCGTGTCAGGCGCGGATACGACGGGCGAGGGCTTCTACTTCCTCGAAATGAACACCCGGCTGCAGGTCGAGCATCCGGTGACCGAGGCGATTACGGGTATCGATCTGGTCGAACAGATGATCCGCGTCGCGGCGGGGGAGAAGCTGCCCATCACGCAGGCCGATATCGGCATCAACGGCTGGTCGATCGAGAACCGCGTCTATGCCGAGGATCCTTATCGCGGGTTCCTGCCCAGCACCGGTCGGCTGGTGCGGTATAATCCGCCTGAGGCTGGCGATACCCCCTACAACTCCGTCCTTCGCGGGGGTGAAGAGGAGGCAGGTGTGGGACAGCCCTATACCCGCGTCGATGACGGCGTGCGCGAAGGCGGCGAAGTCAGCATTTTCTACGATCCGATGATCGCCAAGCTGATCACCTGGGCACCCACGCGCGAGGAAGCGATCGACACGCAGATCGCGGCCCTTGATGCGTTCGAGATCGAGGGGCCGGGCAACAACCTCGATTTCCTATCCGCACTGATGCAGCACCCGCGCTTCCGATCGGGCAACATCACGACGGGCTTCATTGCCGAGGAATATCCGCAAGGCTTCCACGGCGCGCCCGCCACCCCCGATCTGCTGCGGGCGCTGTCCGCCATCGCCGCGTTCGCCGCGACGGCGGAAGCGGATCGCGCGCGCCGGGCCGATGGCCAGCTCGGCGATCGGTTGCAACCGCCCGCCGACTGGACGGTGCGGATCGGTGGGGTCGACCACAATATCGAACTCGATGAAGACGAGATCACGGTCGACGGCACCCCGCTCGATCTGGCGATGGAGTATACGCCCGGCGACCGGGTGGTGGAGGCGGAGATTGACGGCGAGCCATTGATCGTCCGCATCGCCCGGACGCGCACCGGCTTCAAACTCACAACCCGCGGCGCGAGCCATGTCGCGCGCGTGCTGCCCGCGCATATCGCGCCCTATGCGCGCCACCTGATCGAAAAGGTGCCGCCCGATCTGTCGCGCTTCCTGCTCTGCCCGATGCCCGGGCTGCTGATGCGGCTCGATGTCGCGGCCGGCGACAAGGTCGAACTCGGCCAGCCGCTGGCGGTGGTCGAGGCGATGAAGATGGAGAATATCTTGCGCGCCGAGAAATCGGGCGTCGTCAAATCGGTGAGTGCAGCGCCGGGGGACAGTTTGGCGGTGGACGCCGTGATTCTCGAAATCGACTAGGGGGGTCTTTGCTCCCTTCCGTTCGCCCCGAGCCAAGTCGAAGGACTCAGCTCGAACGGATGCGGTTCTTTGAGACAAGTTGCGACAAATTTCCGTTGGACGGGTATCGGCGGCGTCGATACGCCATCGTCATGGTCCGCTCGCACGTAATCCCCACAGCCCTGCTCGCCGTCTCGCTCAGCGCATGCACGGTTGGGCCTGACTATGCGCCGCCCAGCCCGGCCAAATTGGCGGTGCCCGAGAGCTATTCGACCGCGGCGGCACCCGGCCGGGTCGCCGATGGCACGCAGTGGTGGACGAGTTTCAACGATCCCCAGCTGACCGCGATCATCGAGCTTGCGCTGAAGCAGAATCTGGACATCGAACAGGCGGTTGCGCGGTTGCGGCAGGCGCGCGAGGCGCTCGTCCAGTCGCGATCGAGTCTGTTCCCGTCAGTGAGCGCATCGACGGGCTATTCGCGCAACATCAATGTGCGCGGGCAGAGCTTCGGCAACATCACCAATGCCGGCATCGTCAATGAGAATTACGCGATCAGCGCCGATGCCTCCTATCAGGTCGATCTGTTCGGCGGCGTGCGGCGCGGGGTGGAGGCATCGCGGGGAACGCTTGCCGCCAGCGCGTTCACGCTGGCCAATGTGCAAAGCGCGATCGCGGCCGAGGTCGCGCGCAATTACATCATCGCCCGGTCGGCACAGACCAGCCTGGAGATTGCGCGTGGCAGCCTGACGATCCAGGACGATAATCTCGAAATTGCCGGTTTCCGCGTACAGGCCGGGCTTGTTTCGTCGCTCGATGCCGAACAATCGCGCTCGCAGCGCGCGCAGACGGCGGCACAGGTCCCGTCGTTCGAGCAGAATTTTCAGCAGGCCGCCAATCGCCTCGGGGTGCTGACGGGGCAGGCGCCCGGCGCGCTGAAGGCTGATCTTGCCGCCACCAAGCCAATCCCCAGCGGGCCAACGGCGGTGCCGGTAGGCGTGCCCGCCGATATCATTCGCCTGCGCCCTGACGTGCGCGCCGCCGAACGCAATCTCGCCGCGGCCACCGCGCAGATCGGTGTTGCCAAGGCTGCGTTGCTGCCGGGGCTCAGCCTGTCGACCAGCATCAGCACCAATGCCGGCTCGATCAACGCGTTGACGGATATCATCACCGGGCGTGTGTTCGCGAGCCTCGCGCAGACGATTTTCGATGCCGGGCGCAACCGTTCGATCGTCCGCAGCCGCCGCGCCGCTGCCGAGGAGTCGTTCGCAGCGTATAAAAGCACCGTGCTGACTGCGCTGGAGGATGTCGAAAATGCGCTCACGGCACTTGCGACCGCTGAGGCGCGTCAGCGGGAATTTGCGGTGGCGCTTGATGCGTCGAACAATGCCGCGATCCTCGCCCGCAGCCAGTACCGATCGGGGCTGACCGACATCACCACGCTCAACAACACCGAAAGCGCGCTGCTGTCGGCGCAGAGCGGGCTGAACACTGCGCGCGCCGACCAGGCGCAGGCGTTGGTGCAGCTTTACCTCGCGCTCGGCGGCGGGTGGGATAGTGCCACACCGCCCACCATCCCCCCTTTTTCCGCGCCCGCAAAATAGCCGCAGGAACCGACCCAGCAGGACCCCATATGGCCGACGCAAGCACCACCGATCTGAATGAGTTTCTGGGCAAGCGCGAGGTCCCGGCCTGGCGACGCATGGCCAAATGGGTGCTGATCGGCATTGGCGTCGTGCTGCTGATTCTGCTCGCGATGCGCTTCTTCGCGCCGGCGGCAAAGCCAAACTATGCGACTGAATTCGCAGAAAAGGGTGCGCTGGTCGTATCGGTATCGGCCACGGGCAAGCTTGCGCCGACCAATCAGGTCGATGTCGGTTCTGAAGTATCGGGGCTCGTGTCACGCGTGCTGGTCGATGTGAATGATCGGGTCAGCAAGGGCCAGCCGATTGCGATTATCGACCCGCAGCGTTTTCAGGATTCGGTGAATCAAAGCAGTGCGCAGCTGAGTTCCAGCATTGCCTCGGTTTCACAGGCGCAGGCGACGCTCGCGCAATCCAGTGCGCAGCTGGCGCGGCTACAGGAAGTAAGCCGCTTGTCGAACGGGCGCGTGCCATCGAAGACGGAAATGGATCAGGCCGTTGCCGATCGTGCGCGCGCGGTTGCTAGCCTGCGGGTGGCGCAGGCCAATGTCGGCGCGGCGCGCGCGACGCTGTCGTCGAACCAGTATAACCTTGTCCGCGCGGTTATTCGCTCGCCGGTCAACGGCGTCATCCTCGCGCGGCAGGTCGAGCCGGGGCAGACCGTGGCGGCATCGTTCAACACGCCGACGTTGTTCGTGATCGCCGAGGATCTGACCCAGATGAAGCTCGAAGTCGCGATCGACGAAGCCGATGTCGGCGAAGTGCAGGCGGGGCAGAAGGCGGCGTTTACGGTCGATGCGTTTCCGGGCGAATCCTTCCCGGCCACGATTACGCGGGTCGATCTCGGTTCCAACCTTTCGGCTCAATCGGCAACGACAACCACGACGACGACCAATCAGGTCGTCAGTTACAGCGCCACCCTTGCCGTATCGAACCCGCAAATCCGGCTGCGGCCGGGGATGACGGCAACCGCTGATATCATCACCACCGAGAAGAATGGCGTGCTGCTGATCCCCAATGCTGCGCTTCGGTTCAAGCCGACTGACGCCGCAGCGGCACAGGGCGGCGGTATTGCCGGCGCCTTCGGGCCGCCCCGCATCCGCCGTGGCGGGGCAGCGCGGACAGCGACGATTGGCAAGGGGTCGAAGCAGAATGTGTCGGTGTTGCAGGCCGATGGTTCGCTGAAAACGGTGTCGGTCATCACCGGCGATACCAACGGATCGATGACCGAAATTACCGGCGGCGAATTGAAGCCCGGCATGAAGGTTGTCACCGGGCAACTTGCGACAGGCGCAGCCGCCACATCCGGCCAGGCGCGCAGCGGTGGTGGTGGTCGTCAGCGTAGCGGGGGTGGTGGTGGCCAGTAACGCTGCCGCGCCGATGTCGTCGGCACCCGATCAGCGTGTGCTGATTTCGTTGCGCGGCGTCACCAAGGTGTACGGCACCGGCCCCACCGCGTTTCAGGCGCTGAAGGGCGTCGATCTGGATATCGTGGCGGGTGATTTCGTCGCGGTGATGGGGCCATCGGGGTCGGGCAAGTCGACCACCATGAATATCCTGGGTTGCCTCGACGTACCGAGTGCAGGGACTTTCCTGTTCAAGGGCCACTCGGTTGAGAGCCTCGACCGGGACGAACGCGCGCTGCTGCGCCGCAAATATCTGGGTTTCGTGTTTCAGGGCTTCAACCTGCTCGCCCGCACCACCGCGCTCGAAAATGTCGAACTGCCGCTGCTCTACCGCGGCGATGCCCGCAAGGAACGGCATGAGGCCGCGATGGCGGCGCTCGACAAGGTCGGGTTGGCGCCGTGGTGGGATCATACACCGGCGGAGCTTTCGGGCGGGCAACAGCAGCGCGTGGCGATTGCACGCGCGCTCGTCACCAATCCCGATGTGCTGCTCGCCGATGAGCCGACCGGCAACCTCGATTCCGAACGCTCGCTCGAGATTATGGACTTGCTCACCGATCTCAACCGCAAGACCGGGATCACCGTGCTGATGGTAACGCATGAGGGCGAGATGGCCGCCTATGCCAACACGATCATCCATTTCAAGGATGGGCTGGTCGAGCGGATCGAAACCGGCCAGCGGACCGCGGCAGTGCGCGCCTGATGTTTTTCACGACAATCCAGCTCGCCCTCCGGTCGATCGCGCGGCATAAGCTGCGGTCATTCCTGACGACGCTCGGCATCATTATCGGTGTCGCAGCGGTGGTAACGATGGTCACGCTCGGTAAGGCGACGACAGCGGCGGTCCAGGCATCGATCGCGTCGCTCGGCACCAACATCCTTCAAGTCCGCCCCGGTCAGGGTTTCGGGCGCGGCGGCGGCGGCCCGCGCCCGCCCGATTTCAAGCCCGGGGACGTCATCGCGATCCGTCAGCAGGTGGCCGGCGTCACCGCGGTTGCCGCGCAGGCCCAGTCGGCGGGTACGGCGATCTATGAAGGCGCGAACTGGTCGACGACGATCAACGGCACCGGCAATGATTATTTCCGCGTCCAGCCCTGGCCGCTGGTGTCGGGACGCACCTTTACTCTGCAGGAGGAGCAGGCTGGCAAATCCGTCTGTATCCTGGGCAATACCGTGAAGACGAACCTGTACCGGGAAGCCGACCCGATCGGCACGCGGATGCGGATTGCAGGGATCAGCTGTGACGTGATCGGCGTGCTGTCGACGCGCGGGCAGGCGGGGTTCGGCGGTGATCAGGATGATGTGGTGCTGATGCCGCTCAAAACGGTGCAGCGTCGGTTAAGCGGCAATCGGGACGTGCGACTGATGCTGGTCGGCGTCGATCAGGCCTATTCGACGACGCAGGTGCAGGCGTCGCTCACCGATTTGCTGAAGGAGCGCCGCGGCATCGCGCCGGGCAAGGACGACGACTTCTTCGTCTTCGATACCAAGCAGATCAACGATACCGTGGCGACGACGACCGGGCTACTGACGGGGATCGTTACCGCGGTCGCATCGATCAGCCTGATCGTCGGCGGGATTGGGATCATGAACATCATGCTTGTGTCAGTGACCGAGCGAACCCGCGAAATCGGCATCCGCCTTGCGATCGGCGCGGTGGCGCGTGAAGTGCTGATGCAGTTTTTGATCGAGGCGATTGCGTTATCGTGCCTGGGCGGGCTGATCGGGCTCGTGGTCGCGCAAGCGGTGATCGCGCTGCTGGTGCCGGTGCTCAAGGTCGCGTGGCTGTTCGATCTCCAGATCAATATCATCGCCTTCGCCATCTCGGCGCTGATCGGCGTAGTGTTCGGCTTCTTCCCCGCGCGCCGTGCCGCCTCTCTCAACCCGATCGACGCGCTGCGGCACGAGTAGCGGAGGTGTTTGAGTTTGTCAGTTTTACATGAACCCGTTCGTTTCGAGCGAAGTCGAGAAACAGGCCATCGGCGCTGCGCAGGGTGTCTCGACTTCGCTCGACACCAACGGAGTTTGGCTGTTACGTAAATTGATTGGGGTTCGGCCTATGCCCGCACCCCATCCCGTGCTCGCGCATAGGCCTGTGTGCCCCGCGTGATCACCACATCTTCGGGCAGGATATCGGCGATGCTGATATCGGGCAGCGGCTTGATCGCTTCGTAGAGCGGCGCGAAATCGGTTTCCACGGTCACCCGCAGCAATTCGTCGAAGCTGGGGATGACGAAATAATTCTGCTGGAAATCGTCGATCCGGTATTCGGTCCGCATCACGCGCTTCAGGTCAAAGCCGAGTCGGTTGGGGCTCGGGTCCTCAAGCGCAAAGCGGCTTTCGGCGGCGCTGGAGACGATGCCTGAGCCATAGATCCGCAAATCGCCATCTTCGCGGATCAGCCCGAATTCGACCGTGTACCAGTATAACCGGCTGAGATAATTCAGCCCGCCGAGCTCGAGTGCGCGCTTGCCGCCTTCGCCATACGCTACACAATAATCGGCGAACACCGGATCAGCGAGCATCGGCACATGGCCGAACACGTCGTGGAATACATCGGGTTCCTGCAGATAATCGAGCTGATCGGCGCGGCGGATGAAATTGCCCGCCACGAACCGCCGATTGGCCATGTGATCGAAGAACACGTCATCGGGCACCAGTCCGTGCACCGCCACCACCTGCCACCCGGTCAGCTTCATCAGCCGTTCGGAAAGTTCCTCGAAATTGGGGATGCCCGATGTCGATAGCTGCAACGCATCGAGCCCGCGCAGGAAGGCCTTCGATGCCCGCCCGGGCAAAAGCTTTGCCTGACGGGCGTAAAGCGTATCCCAAACGGCATGTTCTTCGGGGGTAAATCGCTCCCAATTTTGCGGGATCGTCCAGTCGGCGGCTGCCCCTTCGGGTGGCCTGTCAAGGACATGGGTGTCATTTGCCATTCACCCCCCATATCACAGGCAGTCTGAGACAAGAAATAGAAGGCCTGAAGGCAATGACCTATGGGCCACCCTCGCCGCTGGTGTTTGCCGCCGAATGGCCGCGCGCGGCATGGGCGGTCGGATCGCTGGTACTGGCGCGCCAGAAATTGCGCGCCGCCCCGCGTGGCGATGGGCGACCGGTGCTCGTCCTGCCGGGGCTGGTGAACAGCGATCGATCGAACATCGTGCTGCGCCGATTTCTGACGCGGCTGGGCTACCGCGCTTATCCCTGGGGGCTTGGGCGCAATCTGGGTCGCCGCGCGATCGGGGAGGACGGCGCCCGGCTGATCGCCCGGATCGAACAGATCCATGCCGAAACGGGCGAGAAAGTGACCCTGATCGGGGTCAGCCTGGGGGGCATGATAGCGCGGTTTGCCGCCAATCAGCGCCCCGATCTGATCCGCGAAGTGATTACCGTCAGTTCGCCTTTTGCTGGCGATCCGCGTGACACCAATGTGTGGCGTGCGTTCGAATGGCTGACGGGGGACAGCATCGACAGCGATGTCGCACGCGATTGGGGCCGCGCCTGCGCCGCGCCGCTTGCCGTGCCCTCCACCGCGATCTGGAGCCGAAGCGATGGCTTCGTGAACGGACTCGCCTGCCGGGCACCGGGCCAACCACTCGCGCGTGATATTGAGATACGGAGCAATCATGTCGGCGTGCAACTGCGCCCCGCCGTGTTGCTCGCGATTGTCGATATTCTGGCGGGGGTACCGGTTGGATGATCCGGCGCTGGACTCGGTTCGGGGTCAGTGATGGGCTGGTTCTGATCGTTCAGGGCACCAGAAAGCACCGATATTGATACCCCATTCGGGTGTATGCTGGCCCCATGGGGAAGCGGGGGCGGCGCAAGCCGGAAATCATCATCATCGGGGCCGGTTTTGGCGGGCTCGCGGCAGCGCGCGGGCTGCGTCGCGCCCGCGCCAATGTCACGCTCATCGATCGGCAAAATCATCACCTGTTCCAGCCCTTGCTCTATCAGGTGGCGACGGCGGCGCTGTCACCCGCCGATATCGCCGCCCCGATTAGGGCGATCGTGCGCAACTATCGCAACACGCGGGTGTTGCTCGACAGCGTCGCCTCGGTTGATACGGCCGGGCACCGGGTGCTGCTGGAGAGCGGGGTGGCGATGCCGTATGACGCACTCGTCATCGCAACGGGCGCGCGCCACAGCTATTTCGGGCGCGATCATTGGGCGGCCGATGCACCGGGGATCAAAACAATCGATGACGCCATCCGCGTGCGATCCAGGATATTGGTCGCGATGGAGCGCGCCGAAACCGACCGGCAGGAAAACCCCGCCACGCGGGCCCAGCATCTCAGCTTTGTCGTGATTGGCGGCGGGCCGACCGGGGTCGAAATGGCGGGCGCGATTGCCGAGCTGACGCGCCATGCCGCCGATCTTGATTTCCGGCATTTATCGCCAAGCTGCATTCATGTGATGCTCGTTCAATCTGCCGACCGGTTGTTACCCGCCTTCCCGCCGGCGCTTTCCGAAAAAGCGAAACAATCGCTCGAGGCGCTGGGCGTGGAGGTGCGGTTGGGCGAACGCGTTACCGACATCGGCAGTAACATGGTGATGATTGGCGACAGACGGATACCGGCGGCGGTCATCGTCTGGGCAGCCGGGGTGAAGGCGTCACCCGCCGCACAGTGGCTCGGCGCGACGGCGGATGCGGCAGGGCGGGTCATGGTGCGGCCCAACCTCAGCGTGCCGGGCCATCCCGACATCTTCGTGATCGGCGACACGGCTGCTGTGACGGGGAAGGATGATCGCCCCGTGCCGGGTGTCGCCCCCGCTGCCAAACAACAGGGGCAGCATGTCGCCAAAATCATCGCCGCCACCGTGCGCAGGCGCAAGCCGCCGGGGGCGTTCCGCTACAAGGATTACGGCAATCTCGCGACGATCGGCCGCAAACGCGCGGTTGCCGATTTCGGGCGGACTCAGCTGAGCGGCTTCAGCGCATGGCTCGTCTGGTCGACCGCGCATTTGTTTTACCTCAGCGATTTTCGCAGCCGGATCATCGTCGGCACGCAGTGGCTGTGGAGTTACATCACCTTCGATCGCGGCGCGCGGTTGATTACCGGCCTGGGGGACGGGATGATGCCGACCACGGTGTGGAGCGAAGACGCGCCGGTCGGGTGATCGCAAAGCCATCACAAGCGGATCGCGCAACGGAAAGTGATAAAAGTGATGACCTGTTTGAAAAAAACAGCGCGGACCGTTGAGCGCCACCGGGCGACTATAACGGCGCGAGGATCGCATCGAATTCAATTGTCAAAGAGCGGATAAGACCAGACGATCTCATACCGTTTCCAACATTGAAAGGTGAACTTTAGGGGCTTGCGCGCTTAGTCGTCGCCGGCGCGGTATCCGTCATAGTCGCGGCAGTTTTCGCGGTCGCGGCGACAGGCTTCGGCAGCTTTTTTGCGTTCCCGGCCTTCGCGCGCTTCCTGCTTGCGGGCTTTGCGACCATAGTTGCGGTCGGCCTCATCCTGGCTGGTCGTCGCCCAATCAGCGGCCTGCCCCGCTACTTTGAAAGGTGCGCTGACGACGCCGACGGCGGTTTTCGCAAGGCATCCGCCGGTCGCGATTGGTAGCATCAGGGCAGCACACAGGACGATCTTGCGCATAGCAGTCAACTCCTTGCGGCTACTTTGCCGCCTTCAGGGCATTAACCCCGTTTAGCGGAAAGTCAGTAAAAAAGCCGTCAATGCCTAGGTTGAGATAGGTCTGGATTTCCGCCGCCATGTCTCCGTGGGTTGCCGGATCAGTGCCGGTGCGATGAACGGGTGGCAAGAAGGCATTCTCCGCGCGGAACGTCCAGGGGTGAAGCCGCAGCCCGGCGGCATGGGCATCGGCGACCAAGGTCGTCGGCGCGGCCTTGCCGTCCCAAATCAGATTCTTGTTCGGGCCGATACCGTAGGCATAGCTGGCAATCGCGCGAAGCCCCTCGGGTGTTGCCATCGCGGCATAGCTCGCCGCCACGCCGCTTTTGCCCGCATCGGCGGGGCCACCGGCGGCGTCCATCAACTGGATCAGCCGCACCTTGGTCATCCCCTTCAGCGCTTTCAGATTATTGACCTCGAACGACTGAATGAACACCGGCGCGTCGGCGCTGTCCCACCCCGCCTTTGTCAATGCGGCGACCAGCTTGGCCTCCATCGGCTTGCCGATCGACTGGAAATAGCTGGGGTGCTTGGTTTCGGGGTAAATGCCGATCGTTCGCCCGGTAAGGCGCGATTGTTCCTTGGCGAGCGCAATCACTTCGGCGAGCGTCGGGATTTCGAAAGCGCCATCATATTTCGCGCTTGCCGGGCGGAATTGCGGCAGGCGTTCCTTGGCGCGCAGTGTCTTGATCTCGCGCAGCGTGAAGTCCTCGGCGAACCAGCCGGTGTGCGATGCGCCGTCGATCACCTTGGTCGTTTTGCGGGCGGCAAATTCGGCGCGGGTGCTGACGTCTGTCGTGCCGGTGATGTCGTTTTCGTGGCGGGCGATGAACACATTATCCAGCGTCAGCACCAGATCGGGCTCGATGAAATCGGCCCCCTGTTCGATCGCCAGCCGATAGGCGGCAATTGTGTGTTCCGGGCGCAGTCCGCTCGCGCCGCGATGCGCGATCACGATCGGCGGTGAGAGCGGCTTCTCGGCAGAGGCGGGCGGCGTCATCATGCCAGTCTGCCCGGATGCGGGCATCGGCGCCAGCACGGCCAGCATGAACACCGGCAATAATCGCAGCATCGAAATCTCCTTGCCTAATCGCGCCTGGTCCAGTTTCATGTGGCAATCCTTTTTCACGAACCCCATGTACCCGCTGCGCGTTACAGCATCTCTTCAGGAGGGGCGATTCCCATGCATTTTTCTATCAACGGTGCCGCTGTCGAGGCGGAGCCCGATATTCGCACCTCGCTGCTCGATCTGCTGCGCGATCATGCCGGGCTGACGGGCACCAAAAAGGGTTGCGATCACGGCCAGTGCGGGGCGTGCACGGTGCTCGTCAACGGACGGCGGATCAACAGCTGCCTGACGCTGGCGGTGATGCACCAGGATGACGAGATCGTGACGATCGAGGGGCTCGGTACAGCGGAAGCGCTCCACCCGATGCAGGCGGCCTTTATCAAGCATGACGGCTTCCAATGCGGCTATTGCACGCCGGGGCAGATCTGCTCCGCCGTCGCGATGCTCGATGAAGTGAAGGCCGGCTGGGCAAGCCATGTCAGCACCTCGCTCGATTCGGTGACGCTCGACGAGGCGGAGATATCGGAGCGGATGAGCGGCAATCTGTGCCGCTGTTCGGCTTATCCCAACATCGTCGATGCGATCAGCGAAGTCTCCGGGCTTGCGCCCGCTGGTGCAGAGGTGGCGGGCGCATGAAACAGTTCGATTACATCAAGGCCGACACCGCCGAAGCCGCTGTCGACGCGAGCGGCGAGGGGGTGCACTTTATCGCGGGCGGCACCAATCTGCTCGATCTGATGAAGCTGCAGATCGAAATGCCCGATACGCTGGTCGATATCAGCCGCCTGGATCTGGCAACGATCACGGATACCGCGGCGGGCGGCTTGCTCATCGGTGCGCTCGTCACGAACAGCGATCTGGCGCAGGATGCACGGGTGCGCGGCCGCTATCCGGTGCTGGCGCGCGCGCTGCTGTCGGGCGCATCGCCGCAATTGCGCAACAAGGCGACAACCGGGGGCAATCTGCTTCAGCGGACGCGCTGCTATTATTTTTACGACACCGCACGCGCCTGCAACAAGCGCGATCCGGGCAGCGGTTGCGCGGCGCAGGGCGGGTATAACCGGATCATGGCGGTGCTCGGCACCAGCGAGGAGTGCATCGCGACCCACCCGAGCGACATGGCGGTGGCGATGCGCGCATTGGGCGCGACCATCATCACCCTGCTGCCCGGTGGGGATCGGCGCCGCATCGCGATTGGTGATCTTTACCGCTTGCCCGGCACCACGCCGGAGATCGAGAACAGCCTGCAGCCCGGCGAACTGATCACCCATATCGAACTGCCGCCAGCGCCTGCCGGTGAGCAACTCTATCGCAAGGTGCGTGACCGCGCGTCCTATGCGTTTGCGCTTGTTTCGGTGGCGGGCATCGTCGCGGTGGAGGCTCGGGTGATCACCAGCGCCGCGCTTGCCTTTGGCGGGCTGGGGCCGATGCCGTGGCGCGACCTGGCGGTGGAGGCGGTGCTGATCGGGCAGGCGCCGTCGCTCAGCCTGTTTGAGAAGGCAGCCGACGCGCTGCTGGCGGACGCGCGCGGCTATGGCAGTAATGATTTCAAGATACCGCTCGCGCGGCGCACGCTGGTGGCCGCCCTGCGTGACCTGACGACATCCGATCTGGTGGAGGACGCAGCATGAGCGAACACAAGATGGACGCCGATTACGGCCCGTCAGCACTCGATCGCGGTGTGCAGGGTCTTCTTGGCAAAGGCATCGACCGGACTGACGGCGTCGCCAAGGTAACGGGCGCGGCGATCTATGCTGCCGAGCAGAAGCCGAAGGGCAAGCTTGCCTATGGTTATGCCGTCACCGCCACGATCGCGGTCGGCACCGTCAAGGCGGTCGACACCACAGCGGCGATCTCGATGCCCGGCGTCATCCAGATCATCACCGATGATCCCCGCCTGCCCAGCGAATCGCCCAATATCGGCGCTGACATGGCCCCGCGGTTCGACGGTGTCGTCGAAAGCTATGGCCAGATCGTCGCGCTCGTGATCGCCGAAAGCTTTGAACAGGCGCGCGCCGCCGCGATGGCGGTTGCGATCGATTACGCCCCACAAAAGGGCGCGTTCGACACGATGGCGGGTGTAGCCACCGCCAAGCCACCGCATGAAGGCGCGATGCTGCCCGACGTGGTTGCGGGCGATGTCGACGCGGCGATGGCGGCAGCCGAGTTTAGCCATGATGCGACCTACACCACGCCTTATCAGGTCCATGCCGCGATGGAGCCGCACGCCGCGGTGGCGGAATGGGATGGCGATGACCTGACGCTTTATGGCTCCATACAGATCATGCGCGCGGCGCGGCCGTTGCTCGCCAAGTCGTTGGGGATCGAGATTGACCGGGTGCGGATGCTGTCGCCCTATATCGGTGGTGGGTTCGGCGGGAAGATTGGCGGGCCGGAAATCGTGCTTGCGGCAATCGGCGCGCAGGCGATCGGCCGTCCGGTGCGGGTCGCGCTGACCCGGCAGCAGCTGTTCCACTCGATCTTCGGCCGGTCTGATACGCATCAGCGCATCCGGCTTGCGGCCAATGCCGATGGCAAGCTGACGGCAATCGCGCAGGACAGCATCGTCAGCCAGAAAGTCGGGCTGGCGTTTTTCGAACCTGTCGCGCTGGGGGCATTGTCGCTTTACGCAGGCGCGGCGCGCAGCTTCACCACACGGATCGTGAAGCTGAACGTGACGCGTGCGGGCGCCGTGCGCGCGCCGGGCGAAGCGGTGGGCATGATGGCGCTCGAAACCGCGATGGATGAAATGGCGGAAAAGCTGAGGCTCGATCCGATCGACTTCCGGAAGCGGAACGAGCCCGATGTCGATCCGATGCGTGGGGTGCCCTTTTCGACGCGGCGGCTGGTCGATTGCCTTGATGACGGTGCGGCACGGTTCGGCTGGGACGCGCGGGTCGCGACGCCGGGATCGGTGCGCGAGGGCGACTGGCTGATCGGGATGGGGATGGCGACCGCTGCGCGCGTCAACTTCCTCGCCAACAGCGATGCGCGGGTGCGGCTGACAGCGGAGGGCAATGCCGAGGTTGAAACCGACATGACCGATATCGGCACCGGCACCTATACGATCCTGGCGCAGATTGCGGGCGAGATGCTCGGGCTGCCGATCGATCGGGTGACGGTGTTTCTGGGCGATTCGAACCATCCCGATGGCGCTGGCTCGGGCGGCTCATTTGGTGCGGCTTCGAGCGGGTCCGCGGTGCAGCTGGCCTGCGATGATCTGGTGGCAGAACTTGCGCGCCGGATGGAGGCCAAGCCCGAGGATATGACGCTCAAGGACGGCCATGCGATTGCGGGCAACAAGCGCGTCCCGCTTGCCGAGCTGGTGGGCGGCAAGCCGATCGAGGCGATGGGCGTGCTCCGCCCTGGCAGGAACAGCCGCACCTATGCGCAGGCGACGCACGGCGCGCAATTTGCCGAGGTGGCGGTGAACGCGGTGACGGGCGAAGTCCGCGTTCGACGGATGCTCGGCGTGTTCGATTGCGGGCGCATCCTGAACGCCAAAACGGCGCGCAGCCAGGCGATTGGCGGGATGATCTGGGGGCTGGGCTATGCGCTGCATGAAGCGGCGGTGCTCGATCAGCGCAGCGGCAGTTACGTGAACCGCGATCTGGGCGAATATCACATCCCAGTAAATGCCGATGTGCCGCAGATCGAGGCTTATTTTATCGAAGAGATCGACAATCATGCAAGCCCGGTGGGGGCAAAGGGGATTGGCGAGCTCGGGATTTCGGGGGCGGGCGCGGCGATCACCAACGCGATCTATAACGCGTGCGGCGTGCGCGTGCGCGACTGGCCGATGACGCTCGATCAGATTTTGCCGAGCTTGCCGCCGGTGTGATTTCGTGAACCGGCACAACCTCCCCGTTCGTGTCGAGCGCAGTCGAGACACCCCGCGCAGCGCCCGTGGCCTGTTTCTCGACTGCGCTCGAAACGAACGGTTTTTGTTGAACTGCGGCAAACAAGGTCGAACCAACAATGGCCGATAATGATTCCGTCCTCACCGCCGCTGCTGCCTGGAGGGGCGCGCCGATGGCGCTTGCTACGGTGGTGTCGACCTGGGGGTCGGCACCGCGCCCGCGTGGCAGCCATATGCTTGTCCATGCCGATGGTCGGTTCGAGGGATCGGTGTCGGGCGGGTGCGTCGAAAGTGATATTATGGCGACAGCTGCGGAAGTGATCGCCGGCGCGCCATTCCAGCTGAAGCGCTACGGCGTTGCCGATGCCGCCGCATGGGAAGTCGGCCTGCCCTGTGGTGGCGAGATCGAGGTGCTGGTGCAGCCCGTTTCCGCCGAGGGGTTCGATCCGGAGCTTTTTGATCGCATCGCCGACGCGCGGGACGCCGGGCAGGCGCTGTCGGTCAACACCGATCTATCGACCGGCCAGAGCAATTTGCGGCCGGCCGAAGGCGCGGTGTTTGTGAACCGCTACGATCCGCCGCGCCGCTTGCTGATTATCGGCGCGGTGCAGATCGCGCAGGCGCTCGCCGGGATGGCGCGCGAACTGGGGATTGCCACGGTGGTGATCGATCCACGCGCGCGCTTCCTGACCGAGGAGCGGTTTCCCGGCGTGACGCTCGACGATCGCTGGCCGGACGAGGCGGTGGCGGCCTATGCGCCCGGCACATCGACCGCGGTGGTGACGCTCAGCCACGATACCAAGATCGACGATCCCGCTCTGATCGCCGCATTGGCCGCGTCCACGGGTTATGTCGGCGCGCTTGGATCGCGACGTAGCCACGCCACGCGGCGCGAACGGCTGGCGCTGGCGGGGGTCAGCGACGCTGATCTTGACCGAATCGATGCGCCGGTTGGGCTCGATATCGGCGCAGTCGGCCCGTCGGAAATCGCCTTGTCGATCGCTGCCGCGATGGTCGCGGCGTTCCACGCGAAAGTGCCGTGATCGCGCCTGACCGCACAATGCTGGTGCTGCTTGCGGCCGGGCGATCGCTGCGGTTCGGGGAACAGGATAAGCTGGCGGCGGATTTCCTCGGTCAGCCGCTGGCGATGCATGTCGTGACCGCGCTGGAGGATGCGGCTTTTCTGGATCGGGTGGCGATCACGTCGGGCACGTCGCTCGATTTTGCGGCGCGTGGCTACCGGGTCATTGCCAATCCTGCGCCGGAAACGGGGCTATCGAGTTCAGTTCGGCTGGGCGTGGCCGCGGCGCAGGCGGCGGGAGCGGAGGCGCTGCTGGTGGTGCTGGCCGATATGCCGCGCGTCACGCTGGCGCAGGTGTTGCGGCTGCTGGATGCGTGTCACGGCGACGATGCTGTCGTCGCCAGCAGCGATGGTGTTCGCGCTTGCCCCCCGGCGGTGTTCGCGGCCGGTCGCTTCGATGCGTTGACCGAGGCGACGGGCGACGAAGGCGGGCGGGCGATGATCCGTGCGGGCATCCACATCATCACCAGCCCCGAAGAACTGATCGACATCGATACGCCCGAGGATTTGGCGCGGCTGCGCGCAGCCCCGCTCACCAGCTCCCGAAATTAGGGGCGTCGGGCATCGGCGGCGCGAGCCGGGTTGCACGATCCTGCCCATAGCGCGCGCGCTTGCGCAGCCTCAGCGTCGGCCAGTCGCCCATCGTTATCCGCCCCATCGGCATCAAGCCTTGCCGCCGGTACGCGGCGATTACCGCCGGGGCCTGATCGCTGAGCAGCCCGGCCAGCACCAACGTGCCCCCGGGCGCCAGCGCCATCGCGATCTGCGGTGCCAGCGAAATCAATGGCCCGGCAAGGATGTTGGCGATCACCAGATCATAGGGTGCGCGACCGATCAGCAGCGGGTGCTGCAGGCCCGGTGCGGCGGCAAGCGCGATCTGGCCGCGGTGGACGCCCGTCGTGACGCCATTGATCGCGGCATTCTCCTGCGTCACATCGATTGATGCCGGGTCGATGTCCGACGCGGTGGCATAGGCGCTTGGCCACAGGTGCAGCGCCGCGAACGCCAGCAACCCGGTGCCGGTGCCGATGTCGATCAGGTTGCGCACGGGCACGCCCTGGCGCTTCAACCGGTCGAGCATGGTCAGGCAGCCGCTGGTTGTCTGGTGATGCCCGGTGCCGAACGCCCGGCTCGCCTCGATCTGGAAGGCGCGCGTGCCCCGCGGAATTGCTCCCGAATGCGCGGCGGTGTGGACGAAGAACCGTCCGGCCTGCACTGGCTCGAGTCCCGCCTGGCTCAGCGTTACCCAATCCTGATCGGGCACGCGTTCGGGTTTGGCCTGTACGCGCCGCGCGCTCGGCACCAGCGCACGGACGGTGTTCAGCGCGGCCGCATTCGGCTTGCCCTCGAAAAACGCCTCGAGCTGCCAGTCCTCGGGATCGTCCGGCGTCATTTCGCACGTCATCAATACCGGCGCGGGCACGATGCCCAGATCATCCGCCGCATCGATCGCTTCCGCCTCCGCGCGCGTGCAGGGCAGGGTGAGCTTCCACGAAGAACTTACCTTTTTCCCGTCATTCCCGCGAAGGCGGGAATCCAGCTTTTCCTTGTCCACGCCCGTCATGCATTGATCACTTCAAATAGGTCGAGCCAGTCCGGATTGGCCTGCTCGATCAGGTTGATTTTCCAGTCACGCCGCCATTTTTTGATGGCCTTCTCGCGTGCGATAGCATCGATAATCAGGTCATGTCGTTCGACATAGACGAGTTTCTGGACCGCGTATTCTGCCACAAAGCCGTTGCCGGTGCCGTCATGATGTTGCCAGCTTCTCGCGGCGATGTTTGCCGTTACGCCGGTGTAGATCGTGCCGCGATAGCGGTTGGCGAGGAGATAGACCCACCCGCCGGGCATCAGAAAAGCTGGATTCCCGCGTTCGCGGGAATGACGGCATTGGGGGAGACGGTGCGCGGTTCGACAGTGCTAGCGGACATAGCTTGCCCCGTTGATGTCGATCACGGCGCCGGTCATCGATGGCGGCGCTTCGAGCGCGAGGAAGCGCGCGGCGGTGGCGACTTCGGCGGGGTCGGCGACGCGACCGAGCGGAATGTCGGCGAGCAATTTGTCGCCGCCGCGGCTTGCCAGATAATCCTCCGCCATGCCGGTCATGGTGAAGCCGGGGCAGATGGCGAAGGCAAGGATGTCGTCGCGGGCATAGCCCCGTGCGATCGTCTTGGTCATCGCGACCATCCCGGCCTTGGACGCGGCATAATGCCAGTGTGCGGGGCTGTCGCCGCGATAGGCGGCGCGGCTGGCGATGTTGACGATCCGCCCCGGGGCCTTGCGATCCTGCCAGTGCTGGACCGCGAGCCGACACAGTGCAGCGGACGCGGTCAGATTGATCTGCATCGTCCGGTTCCAGTTGGCGAGCCAGGCGTCGTCGACCTGATCGATCGGATTTTCCTCGAAAACCCCGGCATTGTTGATCAGCACGTCGATTTGCCCGCCAAGCCGGTCGAGTGCCGCGTGCCACAGTGCAGCGGGGGCCGCGGGATCGGCGAAATCGGCGGGGATGCCGCTGCTTGTGCCATGGCCGATCAGCGCAATGCCGGGCTGGTCGAGCGCGGTCGCAATCGCGGCACCGATGCCGCGACTGGAGCCGGTGAGGAGGATGTTGGTCATTGCGGCGGATTAGCCGCCTTCCACCCGTTCGTCACCCCGACAGCACGAGTCTGGCCTCTTACGCCGCCACGCTCGCCGAGAAGGTATCGGCGGCGCCCTTCAGTCCGCTTAGCCGGTCATCGACTTCGCCGAATGCCCGTTCGAGCGAATCGATGTCACTGGCGACCGCTTCGGTATCGGTGCGGATCGTGGCGATCGTGCTCGACATCGAATCGGCGGCAAGCGCGGTTTCATCGACCGAAGCGGTAATCGCGATCACGGTCTGCGCCTGGGTTTCCATCGCCCGGCGGATTTTGTCGGCGGATGCCTGTACCTCGGCGACGGTGGAGCGGATCGAGGCGCTGGTATCGACGCTTGAGCGGGTTGCGTGCTGGATCGCGGCGATCTTGGCGGCGATATCGTCGGTTGCGCGCGCGGTCTGGTTGGCGAGGCTCTTCACTTCCTGCGCGACAACGGCAAAGCCGCGTCCCGCATCGCCCGCGCGCGCCGCTTCGATCGTGGCGTTCAGCGCCAGCAGATTGGTCTGCCCGGCAATGTCGCGGATCAGACCAAGGATCGATTCGATCGATTTGGCATGATCGGACAGGGTTTCAGACATGCCGACGGCGGTGCCGGCCTGTTCACTGGCGCGCGTCGCGATATCGGCGGCGGCCTCGACTTCGCTGCGAACATCCTCGATTGCATGGATCAGCCCGGCGGCAGTCTGTGCTGCCTCGCGCATCGCCAGAGCCGATTCCTCCGCTGCGGCAGCGACTTCGGACGTCTTGCCGAGCATCCCGCGCGTCGAGCTGGATGCGGTTTGTGCCTGCACGCGGATTCGGTTGCCAAGCGCCGCGGTACCTTCAATCGATGCCGCAATGCTCTCGCTGAACTGGGCAGATCGGCTGCGACGTTCTTCGCGCGCGACCTGCGCATCGCGCATCCCGAGATGCGTCGTCATCACATCCGCCTCAACCAGCGCTAGCCGCTGAATAATGTCGGCAAGATACTGGATGCGCTGGCTGTCGCCGTCCAGCTTTTCGGCCAGAATTTCGAGCGTGCGGCTGTGCGCGAAGCTGAGCGATGAGAGCAGGGCGGGGAGCGGTACCTTGCTTTCGTGTGTTTCATTCGCGTGGTTCAGCGCGGTCTGCATCCATTTTTCGCCAAAGGGATCGGCATATTTCGTGCGCGTGTATTTCGCGCTTTTCTGCACGCGAATCGCGATGACGTCCTTCGAAAGGATGCGGCGGATATGATCCGTGACCGGCAGCGACAGATAATGTTCCCAAAACGCGGCCGAGATCACCGACTCCGATCCTTCGATCAACATCGAGATTTCAGCGGCGCCTGGCCCGATCGCCTTGTCCCAGTCATAGTCGCCCACACACTCCGCCGCCGTGCGGGTGCCGCCACTCCAACCGCCTAGATTCGTCTGACGAACACTGGCCATCAGCTCAT
>CAZYOU010000047.1:0-19705 GCA_964649315.1 uncultured Stakelama sp.
CAAGGGGCAGGACCAGCAGAAAAAGGTCGGCCAGCTCTCAGGCGGTGAACGCAACCGCGTCCATCTGGCCAAGATGTTGAAGGAGGGCGGCAACGTGCTCCTGCTCGACGAACCGACCAACGACCTCGACGTCGAAACGCTGCGCGCGCTTGAGGAGGCTTTGGAGAGCTTCGCCGGCTGCGCGGTGGTCATCAGCCATGACCGCTTTTTCCTTGATCGCCTCGCCACGCACATCCTGGCGTTCGAGGGGAACAGCCATGTCGAGTGGTTCGAGGGCAATTTCGAAAGCTACGAAGAAGACAAACGCCGCCGGATGGGCGACGCAGCGGATCGGCCGACGCGACTGGCGTATAAGAAGCTGACGCGGTGAGCGAGGAGATGCGGCGTGAACAAGGTGTTTATGTCTCAACCAGATTATCGCGAACATCCGCTAAGCAAGTCGGACGGGTACCATGCTGCCTTAAGTGAGCTAGACGAAGAATACGCTCGGTGGGCATTGTCACGCTTGATTGATTATTTCGCGCTAAGCGGTTGGACAATGCCCAATCCTCCTATCGGGTTGCCGGGGACTCAACCGTTGGTCGAAGACCAGCGCACACGAGAGCTGCTACAATTTGGATTCGAATATTTCATTGCTACGATTAGGAATGAGCCAAGGCGGCGGTTGAATATCTGGAACAGCGCAAAGAACTTTCGCGACGAAGAGCGTGTTGATGCAGAAAATAACGTGCTCGAACGACTGCTACCAGCGTCAAGCGCCAAGAAAAAACCTCAGATTTGAGGGATGTCGAGGGTAATTTTTAGACTTGCGACAAAATCCGCCTCGATCCGCTCCCCAAACGCTACCACCCTCCGCTGCGCATAAGCCTCGCCCTCGGGTGCCCACATCTGGAGGATCACCTTCGCCTCGACATCCGCGACCCAATATTCAGGAATGCCCGCCGTCGCATAAAGGCGCGCTTTGGTGGTGAGATCGCTCGCCAGCGTTGGGCCTGCAACCTCGACCACCAGCGCGACCGATGCGAGCGGCACCGCACCTTCACCCATTGGTTCGCTGGTCAGCATGATATCGGGTTCGGGTAGGCTGTGGGCATCCAGCGCCAGACTGAATTCGACAACGGGCGTCAGCATTGAACCGATCGTACGAAGCGCTTCGCGGAGCTGATCGTAGAGCGCCATCTTCACCATGCCATGCGGCCGATATTGCGGGCTCATGACGATCACTTCTCCTGCGATCAGCTCGGTCCGCGCACCTTCGAACGCGCCCGATGCGTCAAGCGTAAGGTAATCCTCGACACGAAGCCGGTACTTGCCGGGGGCGGGGGGGCGTTCCTGCAAGGTCATCGCGCCGTACCCTCCACCGCCAGCTCTGCCACCGTCACCGCCACGATCCGCTCGCCAAACGCCACCTCGCGCCGCTGTGCATAGACATCGCCTTGGGGTGCCCACATCTGGTGGATGACCTTTGCCTCCACGTCGGCGACCCAATATTCAGGGATACCAGCCGTCGCATAGAGCGCTGCCTTGCGGCCGAGATCGCTGCCAAGAGTCGTATCGGCAACCTCGATCACCAGCGCGACGCTCGGCAAAGGGATCAGCCCTTCACCGTCCGGTTCGCTCGTCAGCACGATATCAGGCTCCGGAGCCCCATGATCGGGAATCGAAATGCTTGCTTCGACAAACGCGGTCAGGGGCGATTTGATCTCACGCAGCACTGCACTGATCCCGTCATAAAGCTTCATCTTGATCCGGGCATGCGGGCGATGCTGCGCGTTCATGTAGAAGATTTGCCCCTCGATCAGCTCCGTCTTGGCATAGCCGTCAAACGCGCCCGAGCGGTCGAGGAGCAGATAGTCCTCGATCCGAAGCTTTACCGGCAATGGCGCGGTGTTGAGCGGCAGCATTTTGGTCATCTCGTCAGTTTAACAGATGTGCCCATCGCGGCCAACTGCGCAAGGTGCGGCGTGGCACGGCGACGAACCCGCCACGAGCGTTGACGGGGCTTCTGGTGCTGTATTATCGATGCAACGCACTACAATAGGTGGCCCATGGTCCGATCGATCCTGTTTGCCGTTCTTGCTGCGCTACCCATGGTTGCACGTGCGCAAACCCCGCCCGCGCCCGCGCTACCCCCCTTCACCGTGCTCACCGACGAATTCGCGCGTTTTACCGACGAAACCGTTGATTTGCCCGATGCCGAGCGCGTCGAGAAGTTCCATATGGTGTTCGATCCGCTGCTCCCCGGCTTTTACAACAACAAGGGCAAGGCGCAGGCGCGGTTCGATACGATTATTGCCGCGTCGCTGAAAAGCTTCCCGAAGGATCGCGCGGGCATTACCGCCACGACCGAGCGTTTTGCCGAAGCCTACGGCACGGGCGAGGCGCGGTTTCGCAAATTCTTCCCCGATTATCGCCAGCAAATGCCCGTCTATCTGGTCCATTCGATCAACCAGATGGATGGCGGCACGCGCTTCATCAAAGGCCGCACGACCTTGTTGTTCGGGGCGGACATGATTGCGCGGATCCATGATCAGTCGACCATCGGTCCGTTGCTCGATCATGAACTGTTCCACAGTTATCACGCGCGCTTCTTTCGCGATTGCAGCCAGCTTTGGTGTTCGCTGTGGAGCGAAGGGCTGGCGGTGTATGTCACCCAGCGGATGAACCCCGGTGCGACCGACCGGCAATTGCTGCTGACGATGCCCGTCGCCATCCGCCCCGTCGTCGAGCCGCGGCTGGCTGAGGCGATGTGTGTGCTCCGTGCCAAGCTGGAGTCCACCGCGCAGCCGGACTACGCAGAATTTTTCAATTTCCGTCTGGCGAAAAGCGCGTTTCCGTCTCGCTTCGGCTATTATCTGGGGCTGCTGATCGCGGAGAAAATTGGCAGCGATGTGCCGATTGCGAAGCTCGTGAAGTTACCCAACGCCAAGGTGCGGCCGCTGATCGACAGGGCCATTGCAAGCTATGGCCCATGCCCTGCGCCAACTTCAGCGCCAGCCCCTGCTACACCGTAAAGCGCTTCGTAAAGCCCTTCGGCATCCGCTCGGTCGCGGTTTCGGCGATGACGGTATCGACACGCGAAAATTCCGATCCGGTGCGGCAATCCTCAATCAGCGCGCTCACCGCGTCCTCGTCGCCCGCGGCGAGGATTTCGACGCGGCCATCTTTCAGATTGCGCACCCAGCCGGCCAGGCGGAGCTCGCTGGCGCGGCGGATCGCCCAGGCGCGGTAACCGACATTATGCACCTTACCGCTGATAAAAATCCTGCGCATTACATTCATTCGGTTACTCTTTTCGCACGCGGGTGGTTCCCCCGGCACGGCTCTAGCATGGATGCCGCAGCAGGCACGCACGATCCGGCGCAAACAGCGCAGCTTTGGTCGAGAATTTGGGGGGTAAGGTGGCGGCGGTGCCGGCTTTCGTCATGCCGCGTATTGTGGCAGCGTAGCCCGTAAAGTCGTTTTACCGAATTGGGGGTGGGTGTTATGCGAAGGATGATCGCGTCTGCGTTGGCGCTGATGATGATTGGGCAGGGCGGTCAAGCGTTTGCCCAGGCCGATCAGAAGCCCGCAAGCACCCCCGCAAGTGCCAAGGAAGCAAGCGACCCGGCCATCGCCCCACCCGTGGTGTCGGTCACGCGCGGCACTGGCAATTTTGGTGGCGTGACGATCGCGTACAAGGCCGTCGCGGGCGAAACCTATCTGAAGGACAAGGACGGCAAGCCGCTCGCCGCTATCTTTTCCACTTCCTATGTGAAGGAGGGTCCGCGCGACCCCAACCGGCCGGTGACGTTCCTGTTCAACGGCGGCCCAGGATCAGGCTCGGTATGGCTGCACATGGGCGCGTTCGGGCCGAAGCGCGTCGTGATCCCATCGGATGCCCGCGACGATGGTGCGCCGCCGTACCGTTTGATCGACAACGCGGCGAGCCTGCTCGACGTGACCGACATCGTCTTTATCGATCCGGTCGGCACGGGCTTCAGCCGCGCGCTGGGGAAAACCGATCCGAATGATTATTACGGCGTCACCAAGGATGCGAGATCGATTGCGCAGTTCATCCGGCTGTGGCTGGGCGAGAACGGCCGGTGGAACAGCCCGAAATATCTGGGCGGGGAGAGCTATGGCACCACCCGTTCCGCCGCGGTCGTGAACGAACTGGAGGGCGCGTATAACGACGTCTCGCTCAACGGGATCATCCTGATCTCGACCATCCTCGATTTCGCAATGCGGGCGGAAACGCCGGGGAACGAAATGGCCTATGTCGTCACGGTGCCATCGATGGCAGCGGCGGCGCAGTTTCACGGCAAAGTGCCTGATGCGCCCGATGTCGCGACATTCGTGGAGCAGGCACGCCAATTCGCGATCGGGCCCTATGTCACCGCGCTGCTGAAGGGCAATGGGTTGAAGGGGGAAGAGCGCGCCGCGATCCGCCGCCAACTCGCGCATTTCACCGGGTTGAGCGAAGCCTATCTCGAGCGCGCCGATCTGCGCGTCTCATCGAGCCGTTTCTACAAGGAACTGCTGCGCGATCGCGGGTTGACGATCGGGCGGCTCGACGCGCGCTACACCGGCAAGGATTATGACAGCGCCGGGGAGCGCCCTGATAATGATCCGAGCTTCTACGCGATCGACGGCAGCTACACCGCGGCGGTGAACAGCTATATCCGCGATACGCTCAAATTCTCGCCCGAGCGGCAATATGTGACAATCGGCAGTGTCGGTCGCTGGGACTGGCGACTGGAGGGCAATGGCCGCGACGGCGAAGTCTATGTCAACGTCGCGCCCTTTATCGGCACCGCGATGCGGGAGAATGCGGGGCTTCGGGTGTTCGTGGGGCAGGGCTATTATGACTTCGCGACGCCCTTTTTCGGCGCCGAGTTATCGCTCAACCGCACCGGCATGCCGAGCGACCGGATCACCTTCCAATATTATGGCGCGGGCCACATGATGTATGTGCGCGACGCTGACTTGGACAAGCTGTCGAGCGATATCCGGGCGTTCATCAGGGCGCGGTAGCGAATGTTGCCGCCATGCCGATTAATCCTAACTCCCCCGTTGGCCCTGAGCGAAGTCGAAGGGCACGCGCTGACCATGGGCTTCGACTTCGCTCAGCCCCAACGGTAACGGGGTTATTTCAATCTCAAAACTTCAGACCTTTATGGGGTAACTGATCGACAGTACCTCGTAATCGCATGTACCGGCGGGCAGGGTGACCCGGCGGGTGTCGCCAACCGCCGCACCGCGTAATGCGCGGGCAAGTGGGGCGCTCCAGCCAATCAGGCTGGCAGCGGCGTCCGCCTCGTCATCGCCCACCAATGTCACCACGCGCTCGCGATCATCCTCATCGACGATCGTCACGCACGCCCCGAAAAACACGCGGGTGCGGTCGATCTGCGCGGCGGGGTCAATCACCTTGGCGGCTTTCATCCGGCGGGACAGCCAGCCGAGCCGCCGGTCGATCTCGCGCAGGCGCTTGCGGCCATAGATGTAATCGCCATTTTCGGACCGGTCGCCATTGCCCGCCGCCCAGGACACGACATCGACGATGCGCGGGCGTTCCTCGCCCAGCAGCTGATCATATTCGGCGCGCAGGACGGCATAGCCCGCGGGGGTGATGTAATTGGGCTGGTCCACGCGATCAGCCTAAAGCTAATCGCGCCGCAAAGAAAAGCCGCCCCGATGTCAGGCCGAAGGATTGCGTCCCAGATACCAGCTGATCCGGGCCTTGCCCTGCGATCGGGCGCGCTGCGGGTTGAGCAGATCGTACACCACCGCATTTTCCAGCACGCGCTGCACATAATTGCGCGTTTCGGAGAGCGGAATCGCCTCGATCCAGTCGATCACGTCGGCGCCGCCCGTGCGCGGATCGCCGTTCGACCTGAGCCATTTGTTCACATTGCCCGGCCCGGCGTTGTACGCAGCGACGGCCAGCGGATAGCTGCCATAATTGTCGAACATCCGCTGGAAGTAGGTGGAGCCGAGCTGGATATTGTAATCCGTATCGGTCGTCAGCGCGCTGCCATCGTATGAAAGACCAAGCTTGCCGGCGGTTTCGCGCGCGGTGCCGGGCATCAGCTGCATCAAGCCGCGCGCACCGACCCGGCTGATCGCGGCGCGATCGAACTGGCTTTCCTGCCGGGCGATCGCGTGGATCATTGTCCAGGCGCTTTCCTGGCCGGCCGGCACCTTCACGCTTGGGAAGCCCGATGCAGCATAATCCGGCAATTCGTTCACTAGCGCGCTGCGCCCCACCATCACCCCCAGATCGGGGCGGCCAAGCGTGCGGGACAGTTCGATGCCAAGCACATGATCGCTGTCGGTCTTCGCCGCGAGCGCGATCTGGCGGACGAACAGCGATTGATCCTCATGCGCGCCGATCGTGCCGAGATACCGCGCCGCCCGCACCGGTTCGCTGGCGTAAAACGCATCGCGCGTTGCCTGATCGACCGCGCGCGGCATGACGGGCGGTGGCGGCGTCAGCGCCCGACCGAGCTTTTCGGCCGCGAGCATTCCGTAAAACTGGCTGTTATAGGCAGCGGCCTTCTCGAAATAGCCCGTCGCGATGTCGCGCTTGCCGGCCGCCAGCGCCGCGCGCCCGGCCCAGTAAAAGCCCTTGGATCGGGTCTGCGGGGTCTGTGATCCATTGGCATAGCGATCGAACATGCCAACCGCGTCACCCGCGCGGCCAAGCTGTTTCATCGCGGTCTGCCCGGCGAGCCAGGCAAGGCTCGTATAGTCATCGCGCTCGCCGTACGGGCGCTGGCTGACATCGGTGCCGGGCGGATAAGCGTCGTCGATCTGGCGGGCGATATCGAAGGCGAGCGCATATTGCCCGTCGGATTGCGCCCCGCGCGCGGCGCTCAGCAGCAGTTCGTACCAGTCCTCGACCCGGCTCGGGCGCGAAACGAGCGACCGGGGCTGGGCAAGCAGGGCGCGGGCCGTGCCCCAGTTGTTGGTATTGGTCAGCCAGTTCGCGCGATCGGCGATATAGCCGGCGTCATTGCCGAACACCGCTTGGGTGCTGGTAGCCAGCATAGCCGCATCAGCTGCGCGGGTGCGAAAGGCGAGGCGCGCGGTAAACATGTCGCGCTTGGGCGCGCTGACGAACGACAGCTGGCGCTGCGCCGACTGGGTTGCGCCCGCCCAGAGCAAAGCATCCATCCGCGCGTCATGATCGTCCGGCGTCAGCGCCGCGCTGAAATTGCTGAGCAACCGCGCTTCATCGCTGGTGGGCAAAGTGCCTTGCCGCCACGCGATCTTCGCCTCGGCATTGGCATCCTCGCGCGATCCGATCGCCGCCAGCGCCTCGGCATTGCGCAAATGGCCAACCCCGGTCAGCGGCGGAAAGCGCCGGAAATAGCTGACCGCCGCCCCCGGTGACCAGCCACCGACATCCATCGATCGTTCGGTGGTACGGCGCAGCGCGTCCTCGCCGGGCCAGCCGGGATGCGCGAGCAGGAAGCGCGAATAAGTGTCGAACGACAGGCTGTCGGTCTGGCGCAGCGATTTCCACTCGGCAATTGCCGAGGCGAGGGCGGCAGTGCTCTCGGGAGACACTGGCACGCGTTCCAATTGGGCGCGGTAAGCGTTCAGCTGATCCTGCGGCACGCCAAGCGCGGCAGCAATTGCGGAAACACCTGCCAGGAGCAGGCTCGATTTGGGGAGAAGCGCCAGCATGTGGACATGCTACGTGATTCGCCCCTATCTGTCGCGCCTGAAAAATACCTAATGCGGCGCTTTTTGATACGGTGCCAGAATAGAGCAGATTCCATGTTTTCCGGTTCGATTCCTGCACTTGTTACGCCCTTCCACGCCGACGGCAGCGTCGATGAGGACGCATTTCTGTCCTTTGTCGACTGGCAGATCGAACAGGGGTCGGGCGCGCTGGTGCCGTGCGGCACGACCGGAGAGGCAGCGACATTGTCCGCCGAGGAGCATTTTCACGTCGTGCGGCTTTGCGTCGTTCGAGCAGCCGGCCGCGTGCCGGTGATCGCGGGCGCCGGATCGAACGATACCCGCGTCGCCATCCTCAACATCGCCGCCGCCAAGGCTGCCGGGGCCGATGCCGCGCTGATGGTGCCGCCTTATTATAACCGCCCCAATCAGGAGGGGATTTTCCGGCATTTCGAGGCGGTTGCCCAGTCGTGCGACTTGCCGATCATCCTGTACAATGTGCCTGGCCGCACGGTGACGGACATTGCGGTGGAAACCATGGCGCGGATCACGGCGGCCTTCCCCAGCGTGGTCGGCGTGAAGGATGCGACCGGCGTGCTCCAGCGCGTATCGGCGCAGCGCGCGGCGTGCGGGGCGGGGTTCACCCAGCTTTCGGGCAATGACGAGACATCGCTGGCATTCAACGCGATGGGCGGGGTGGGGTGCATCTCGGTCGCCGCCAATGTGGCTCCCCGGCTGTGCGCCGATTTTCAGGCGGCGTGCGCGGCGGGCGATTATGCCGCGGCGCGTGAGTATCAGGACCGGCTCTTCCCGCTTTATGTCGCGCTGTTCAGCGATGCCTCTCCAGGGCCAACGAAATACGCGCTCACCCGCGTCCGCCCCGATTTCCCGCCTGCGCTCCGCCTGCCAATGACCTGGCCAAGCGAAGCGAGCCAGCGCGCAGTGGATGCGGCGCTGGAACATGCGGGGTTGGTGTAGGTCGTGGATCAATAGACGGGGGGCAACTAACGCCCAGTTGCGGACATTTGACAGCCGCACCCTGTCGTCACCCCGGACTTGTTCCGGGGCCCACCGGGCACCAACAGGCGACAAGGCTTGTGGAGAGGTGGGCCCCGGAACAGGTCCGGGGTGACGGATCGGAAGTGGCAGGAATCGCCCCACTTGCGGACGATGATCGCAAAGGCCAAAATGAGACAGATGGCATTGCTTGGAACACTCCGGCAGTTTGTCGATTGGGATTTGAAGCGCAAGCCGATCACCACCGCCGGCAATCTGACATTGCTTATAGGCGCACTTCCTTGGTTGGCGCTTATTGCCACCGATGGCAGGCAGGGCTCGCCTACGCTGGCTGCACCGATGATGGCGGCTATCGTATTTGACTTGTTTTGGTTCAGTTACGTCGGCTGGCGCGGATGGTTGCTGTTTCAGCAGGCAGCGGCGCGAGCCGACCGGCAGTACGACCGTAAAGGCAAATATATGCTGCCGTCTGAATATGCCGATACCGAAAGCGCAACCAAAGCGCGTAGGCGACGTCGGAAGGGCAGCTAACCACCACCTACAGTCATTCCCCACCTTATCAGCGCCTCCCCAACCCAACCGCTTCCCTTATCGCCCGCCCGCGCCTACATGCCGCTCCCTTATGGCGCGCCCGAAACCCCCTGCGTTCGAAAAAACCAAGATCGTCGCCGAAAACCGGCGCGCGAAGTTCGATTATGCGATCGAGACGGTGTTCGAAGCCGGCATCGCGCTGACCGGCACCGAGGTGAAGGCGCTGCGCGCGGGGACGGGGTCGATTGCCGAGAGCTATGCCGAGGTGAAGGACAATCAGGTCTGGCTGATCAATTCGAACGTCCCCGAATTCAGCCACGGCAACCGCTTCAACCATGAGCCCAAGCGCGCCCGCAAATTGCTGCTGCATGAGCGTGAGATCAACAAGATGCACGGTGCCGTCGCGCGCGAGGGGATGACCCTGGTGCCGCTGATGATCTATTTCAATTCAAAGGGCCGGGCGAAAGTGGAGCTTGCGCTCGCCAAGGGCAAAAAGGCGCATGACAAGCGCGAAACGATCAAAGAGCGCGACTGGAAGCGCGAACAGGGCAGAATCATGCGCGATCGTGGCTGAAAAAGCAAGATAGTGTCGTATGTTACCGATTTGACTAGCCGTGTCATTGCCGTAAAACACAGGGCATCCACCCTCGATCAAGGATGACCCATGCGGACGTCGATTATCGTTTCCTCGCTCCTCGCCACCGTTGCGCTTAGCGGCATTGCCGTTGCTCGTGAGGCCGCCGCACCTGCCGCCCCTGCAGCAGCCGAAACCGAAGCGTCGCCCAAGGCCGGTCCGGAACTCGGCTCGTTCGGCTTCGACACCGCCGGCATGGACCCCAGCGTAAAGCCGGGTGATGACTTCGCCGCGTTCGCCGGTGGCACCTGGTACAACAAGACCGAGATTCCCGCAGATCGCGCCGCGTACGGCATGTTTAACAAGCTGCAGGACCGCTCGCTTGAGCAGACCCGCGTCATCCTGGAAGCCGCTGCGGCCAAGCCCGGCAGCAAGATTGGCGATTTCTACGCTAGCTTCATGGATCAGGCCGCGATCGAAGCGCGCGGCACCGCGCCGATCAAGCCGTGGCTCGCCGCGATCAAGGGCACGACCGACAAGACCGCGCTCGCCGTCGAAATGGCCAAGCTGCAGCGTTACGGCGTCGGCGGGCTGTTCGGCGTTGGCGTCGGTCAGGATGACAAGGCACCAGAGAATTACATCGTCAATGTCGGCCAGAGCGGCATCAGCCTGCCTGACCGCGACTATTATCTGAAGGACGATGCCAAGCTGGCGGGCATCCGCACCGAGTATCAGGCCTATCTGGTCAAGATGCTGACAATGCTCGGCGAAAACAACGCAGAGGCACGCGCTGCCGCAGTGTTTGCTTTTGAGAAGAACCTCGCGACCGTCCACTGGACCCGCATCGAATCGCGTGACGCCGACAAGACCTATAACAAATGGTCCGCCGGTGATTTCGCCGCCAAGGCACCCGGTTATCCCTGGGCCGAAATGCGCGAAACGCTTGGCGTCAGCGATCAGAAAACCTTCCTCGTTGCTCAGCCAAGCGCGGTAACGGGCGAGGCCAAGATTTTCGCCGAAACACCGATTTCGGTGCTGCAGGATTATGCGATGCTCCGCGTCGCGCGCAGCTATGCCGGTTATCTGCCCAAGAGCATCGACGACGCCGTGTTCGCTTTTTACGGCAAGGTATTGTCGGGTCAGCCGCAGCAGCGTGATCGCTGGAAGCGCGGCGTTGCGGTCGTCAGCGGCGGGCTGGGCGAGGAAATCGGCAAGGAATATGTCGCCCGCTATTTCCCTGCGGACTCAAAAGCCAAGGCCGATGAGCTGGTGAAGAATGTCGTCGCCGCGATGGGCGAGCGGATCGACAAGCTCGAATGGATGGCGCCCGAAACCAAGGTGAAGGCGCGCGCCAAGCTTGCCTCGTTCACCGCGAAGATCGGCTATCCCAGCCAGTGGCGCGATTATTCGGCGCTGAAGATCGTGCCCGGCGATCTGGTGGCGAATGTCGCGGCGTCGAACTCTTTCGAGTATAGCCGCGATCTGGCGAAACTCGGTAAACCGATCGACCGGACCGAATGGTTCATGACGCCGATGACGATCAACGCCTATGCCAACCCGCCGATGAACGAAATCGTGTTCCCGGCGGCGATCCTGCAGCCGCCTTTCTTTGATGCGAAGGCCGATCCGGCGGTCAATTATGGCGGCATTGGTGCTGTGATCGGGCATGAGATCAGCCATCATTTTGATGATCAGGGCCGCAAATACGATCCGACCGGCAAGCTCGCCGATTGGTGGACCGATGAGGATGTGAAGAAGTTCGCCAGCTTCACCGACAAGCTCGTGAAGCAATATGACGCCTATGAGCCGATCCCCGGCCAGCATGTGCAGGGCGGGCTGACTCTGGGTGAGAATATCGCCGATCTGGCGGGGCTGACGGTCGCGCTCGATGCCTATCACCGCTCGCTGGGCGGCAAGCCTGCCCCTGTGATCGACGGGCTGACGGGCGATCAGCGTTTCTATCTCGGCTGGGCACAGGTGTGGCGGATCAAGTACCGCGAACCGGCACTGCGCTCGCAGTTGTTGTCCGATCCGCACTCGCCGGGTCCGCTGCGCACCGCCACCGTCCGTAATCTCGATGCCTGGTACACGGCATTCGGCGCAAAGCCGGGTGACAAGAACTACTTGGCACCCGCCGAGCGTATTCGGATCTGGTGATAGTGTACGCCGTTGGTCCTGAGTAGCCATTGAGCGAAGTCGAAATGGCGTATCGAAGGACGCGCTTGGGGCAGTGTCCTTCGATACGGTGATCAGGTCGATTTGTCCCCCGGACAAATCTGAAACATGCAGGGCATGTTTCACCTGATCACTTCGACAAGCTCAGTCGCTACTCAGGACGAACGGCGATGAATAACATTGAGTGTTAAAACAATAATTTGGAGAGTTTGTCATGCGTTCGCTTCGATTGATCGCCGTTGTTTCCACTCTTGCCGTCGGCACGGCGCTCGCCACGGTCGCCACGGGCAAGCCGCAAACGGCGGCACCGGCCGTCGCCAGCGCGGAAAAGCCCCAGATCGGCAGCTATGGCTTCGACGCCGCGGGCATGGGCACCGATGTTGCACCCGGCGATGATTTCTTCCGCTATGCCAATGGCGGCTGGCTGAACGCGACCGCGATTCCGTCTGATAAGCCAAGCTATAGCGCGTTCGATGTTCTGCAGGACGTATCGCAGCAGCGCACGCTCGGCCTGCTCGAAGCAGCAGCGAAGGATCCGCAGTCGAAGATCGGGCAGGCCTATGCCGCCTATTTCGATACCAAGACGATCGAGGCAAAGGGACTCACCCCGATCATGCCGTGGATCGCGCAGATCAAGGCGCTGAAGTCAAAGGCGGGGTACGCCGCGCTCGTGGCGCAGGCCGACAAGAACGGCGTCGGCGTGCCGTTCGGCAGCGGGGTCGGCACCGACTCCAAGCAGCCCGACACCTACACCGTGAACCTGCGGCAGGGCGGGCTGGGGATGCCTGACCGCGACTATTACCTCAGCAGCGATGCCAAGCTGGTTGAGGCACGCACCGCCTATCAGGCGCACATCGCCAAGATCATGACGCTGGCGGGCGAGCCCAATGCCGAGGCGCGGGCCAAGGCGCTGGTCGATTTCGAGACCGAGATTGCCAAGGCGCACTGGACGCGGATCGAAAACCGCGACGCCGACAAGACCTATAACAAGATGCGCGTTGCCGATTTGCAGGCGATGGCACCGGGCTTTGATTTTGCCGCCTACTTCGCGGGCGTCGGCACACCGGTCGACACGCTGGTCGTTGGCCAGCCAACCGCGATCGCCAAGATGGCAGCGCTGATCGCGGCAACCCCGCTCGATGTGCTGAAGGATCAGCTGATCGTCCGCTCGTTTGACAGCTTCGCCGATGTGCTGCCGCAGCGCTTCGACGCCGAAAATTTCGCTTTTGCCGGCACTGTGCTCCGCGGGACGCCCGAGCAGCAGGTGCGGTGGAAGCGCGCGGTGAACTGGACGTCGGCGGCGGTAACGGATGAGGTCTCCAAAATCTATGTCGCGCGCTATTTCCCGCCCGAAACCAAGGCGGCGGTCGATCAGCTCGTGAAGAATGTGCTCGCGGCGATGGACGCGCGGATCGAGAAGCTCGAATGGATGTCCGCCGAAACCAAGGTGAAGGCGCATGCCAAGGTCGCCGCCTTCACGCCGCGGATCGGCTATCCCGACAAGTGGCGGGATTATTCGGCGCTGACGATCAAGGCAGGCGACGCGTTCGGCAACAAGCTGCGCGCGAACCAATGGGCGCACAGCTACAATGTCGCCAAGCTCGGCAAGCCGATTTATCGCTGGGAATGGGGCCTCGCCCCGATGACGGTGAACGCGCAGGCAAACCCGACGCTGGTCGCGATCACGTTTCCCGCCGCGATCCTGCAGCCGCCCTTCTTCGATCCAAAGGCCGATCCGGCGGTGAATTATGGCGGCATCGGTGCGGTGATCGGGCATGAGATCAGCCATCATTTCGACGATCAGGGATCGAAATATGACGCGACCGGCAAGCTCACCCAGTGGTGGACCGATGCCGATATCGCCGCGTTCAAGGCCCGCACCGGCCAGCTGGTGGCGCAATATGACGCCTATGAGCCGCTCCCCGGTTTCCGGGTGAAGGGCGGCCTGACGCTGGGTGAGAATACCGCCGATCTGGCGGGGCTTGCGGCGGCCTATGACGCCTATCACGTCTCGCTTGGTGGCAAGGATGCCCCCGTGATCGACGGGACGACGGGGGACCAGCGTTTCTATCTCGGCTGGGCGCAGGTGTGGCGCCGCAAGCACCGTGAGGCGGATTTGCGCAACCGGCTGCTCACGGATCCGCACGCGCCGGGCCCGCAACGTGCCTGGATCGTCCGCAATCTCGATCCTTGGTATGCGGCGTTCGCGCCCAAGGATGGCCAGGCGCTGGTGCTGAAGCCTGAGAACCGCGTGCGCATTTGGTGATCGGCGCTGGCGCTTCATGCGCTAGCCGCTTGACCCTATCATAGCGCACGCCAAAGAGGGGGGATGGCCAGTCTTCCATCCCCCTCAGCCTCCGCGCCGCCTGCGCTACGCACACCCACGCTGATTGCGCTGGCGTGCGGGGGGATCGCGGCGCTGGTGATCCTCGCGCTGGTTGGCGATCCCATCTTCGCGGCCGGATTTCTGGCGGCGTCGATCGTGCTGGTGGGCGCCGCATTGCTGCTGCGGTCGGCAATTGCGCCGGCAGTGGCAGCGGAACCCGATATCGACTGGACGGTCGCGCGCGCGCTGGCGGGCACAAGCCCTGATGCGGTTGCCGTCACCGATCGTGCCGGGCGATTGATCTGCGCCAATGATCGCTATCAGGCGCTGTTTGCCGGCTATCCCACGCCACCCAATCTGCCGATCGGCGAAGAGGGAGTTGCGGCGCTGGCAGCCGCCGGGCGCGCTGCCTGGCGCGACGGGCAGGCGGCGGTCGACCGGCTAATGATCGACGCGGGGCCAATCGCCGGGCATGTCGAGAGATCGGGCCTGGCCGAAGACATGCTCGTCTGGCGCTTTACCGGCGCCGAGGGGGCCGATCTCGCCGCCACGATCGAGGCGATGATTGCGGGCCCGATCGGCAACCGGCTTGCCGCCAGCGGCATCATGGCCGCGCTGATCACGGCTGAGGGCCGCATCCGCAGCGCCAACCGCGTGTTCCGTTTGCGCGCAATGGGGCATGAGGAAGGCGCGATTGCAGGGCGTGATTTCGCGCGGTTTTTGATCACGGACGGGCAGGGCATGGTCCGCTTCGAGCGCGAAGGGCAGGCGGGCACGCCGCTGCGCGTGGTGCAGATTCCGTTTATCGAGGGTGATGATGCCCCGCTGCTCGTCGCGCTGCTCGATGAGGAGGAAGCGGCTGGCCCTGCAATCGGGGCGGGGGCATCGGCGCATATCCGCAGCCTCGTCTCGCTGATGCCGTTCGGAATCGCGCTCATCGATCGCGAGGGCCGGTTTCTGCAGATGAACGACGCGTTCGTGCGCGCCGCCGATGTCGATCCCGCCGCTCCGCCGCTCTATCCGGGCGATCTGGTGGTGCGCGAGGACAAGGCAGCGGTGGCCGATGCCGTGCGCCGCTTCGCGGGCGGTGCCACCCACAGCACCGATATGGCCGTGCGGTTACGCGATCGGCCTGATGAACCCGTTGCCCTCTCCATCGCCGGGGCGCGCGGGCTTGGCGAGGCGGCGGTGCTGCTCAGCCTGAAGGACAATAGCGAGGAAAGCCGCCTGAAGCGCGAAGTCGCGCAAGCGAC
The DNA here is from genome assembly GCA_964649315.1 of uncultured Stakelama sp. Taxonomy (GTDB): domain Bacteria; phylum Pseudomonadota; class Alphaproteobacteria; order Sphingomonadales; family Sphingomonadaceae; genus Sphingomonas. Next base: position 15,551 of record CAZYOU010000047.1, read on the forward strand.
CAAGATGCAGGCGGTCGGCCAGCTCGCCGGCGGCGTCGCGCATGATTTCAACAACATCCTTACCGCCATCATCGGCCATTGCGATCTGATGCTGATGCGCCATTCGCCGGGTGACAGCGATTATGACGATATCCAGCAGATCCGCGCCAATTCGAACCGCGCTGCCAGCCTGACCCGGCAATTGCTCGCCTTTTCCCGTCAGCAGACGCTCCGCCCGCAAATCCTGCAGCTGCCCGATGTGATTTCCGAAGTCACCAATCTGCTGAAACGCCTGCTGGGTGAAACGGTGACGCTCACTGTCACCCATGGCCGCAATCTGGGGCCAGTCCGCGCCGATCCGGGGCAGCTGGAGCAGGTGGTAATGAACCTTGCGGTCAATGCGCGCGATGCGATGCTCGGCAAGAATGGGCAGGGCGGGGGCACGCTGACCATCCAGACGCTCGCCGTTACCACGGCCGATGTGCGCGCGATGGAGTCCGAAATCCTGCCGGTGGCTGATTATACCGCGCTGAAAATCTCGGATACCGGCACCGGCATTCCGCCCGAAATCCTGCCCAAGATTTTTGAGCCGTTTTTCACCACCAAGGAAGTGGGCAAGGGCACCGGGCTGGGGCTATCGACGGTGTACGGCATTGTTAAGCAATCGGGCGGGTACATCTTTGCCGATTCTAAGCCCGGCAAGGGCACGGTGTTCACGCTCTATCTGCCCGTGCACGCCGCCAGCGCCCCTGCCAAACCGGCAACGGCGGCGCCCAAGGCCAAACCCGGTGAGCTTTGGGGCAGTGGCACGATCCTGCTGGTCGAGGACGAAGAAATGGTTCGCGCCGTGGCGGAACGCGCGCTGACGCGGCAGGGCTATACCGTGCTGACGGCGGAGCATGGCGAGGCAGCGCTCGATTTGCTGGAGGCGCACCCGCGCCCCGATCTGCTGATTTCCGATGTGATGATGCCGATTATGGACGGCCCGACAATGGTCCGCCGCGCGCGAGAGCGGTACCCCGATCTGCCGATCCTGTTCATGTCCGGCTATGCCGAGGAGCAACTACGCAAGTCGATTGACCTCGACAATGTCGCTTTCCTCGCCAAGCCATTCTCCGTCCAGCAGCTCGCCGAGGCCGCGCGCGATGTACTCGCGGCGAAATGACGCTTGGCGCAGCGCCCCAACTAGGCTCTAAGCGCGCGCCATGCCGGTAAACGCTATTCTTGTCGTCGAAGACGAACCGCTGATCGCGATGATGATCGAGGATTTCCTCGATATCTTGGGCAAGCAGATGATCGGCCCGGTTGATTGCGTCGCCGACGGCCTTGCCGCGATTGCGCAAGGGGGCATCGATGCCGCGATCCTCGACGTCAATTTGCGTGGTGGCGAAACGAGTGAAGCGCTTGCCGATGCACTGACGGCTGCGGGCCTGCCGTTCGTGTTTGCGAGCGGTGGCAGCGGCAGCGGCATCCCCGCCCGGTTTCGCGATCGCCCGGTCTTGCCCAAACCCTTTACGATGGACGGCGTGGAACAGGCACTTGCTGCGCTGGGGTGAATAAGTCGATCGCTACAACACTTCCCGTTCGTGTCGAGCCCTTCGACTGGCTGGCAAGCCAGCCGCTCAGGACGGGCTTCGGCCCATCGGGCCGAAGTCGAGACACCCTGCGCAGCGCCTATGGCACGTTTCTCGACTTCGCTCGAAACAAGCGGGTCAAGTTCAAGTCATAACGTCCTAAGCCGTCCGCTCCGGCACCGCCGCCGCATCCTCAACCAGCGATGCCTGTGGTGCCACGGCTTCCCATGGAAACACGAACCAGTCCTTGGTCACCGCCCGGTCGATCGCTTCGGCATGATATTCGACCCGCTGCGCGGAGCGGATATTGTCGATCAGCGTCGCGAAACGGATGCTGCCCTTCGCGGCACCCTGTTCGGCCAATATGGTGCGCAGCCGGCCGATCGTCCCGCCAGTGTCGTTGATATCATCGACGAACAACAGACGGTCGCCGCTCCGGGTGCGAGCCGCGAGTCGGGCGAGTGCACCATCGGCAAATTCTTCGACCTGGCTCGAATAATCGACCGACAGCATCGGCAAGCCGCAGGCGTGGCTCAGGAAGGTCGCGGGCACCAATCCGCCGCGCCCGATGCCGATCAGATAGGACGGCACCCAGGCGTCTTCGCCGATCCGGGCGGCCAGCGCCATCACGTGGTCGACGAAGCGATCATGCGGGATTGGCGTGAAGATCGGCATTATTGAGCCTCCGCATAATGATCGAGCTTGGCCAGATGCGCCGCCACCGCGTCATGCGGCAGGAACGATCCAAGAAAGCTGTTCCGGGCCAGCGTCACGATGTCGGCGCGTGACAGGTGTCGTGCGGTCGCTGCCGCGCGGTAGTTATCGCCAACATACCCGCCGAAATAGGCCGGATCGTCCGAATTGATCGTGGCGCGAAGCCCCGCGCGCAGCATCGTATCGATCGGGTGGGCCGTCATATCGGGCACGACGCATAGTTTCAGGTTGGACAGCGGGCAGACCGTCAGCGTCATGCCGCTCCGCGCGAGCCGTGCCGTCAGCACCGGGTCCTCCAGCGCACGGTTGCCGTGATCGAGCCGATCGATGTTCAGCACATCGAGCGCCTGCCACACATAATCGGGCGGGCCTTCCTCGCCCGCATGGGCGACTCGCTTCAGCCCCATCGCGCCCGCCGTTGCAAAAACGCGCGCGAATTTCTCGGGCGGGTGCCCGACTTCGGATGAATCGAGACCGACTCCGGTGATCCGATCGAGCCAGGGATCGGCCGTTTTCAATGTCGCAAAGGCTGCATCCTCATCAAGGTGACGCAGGAAACACAGGATCAGCTTGGTCGACATCCCGTGCTTCGCCTCGGCCGCTGCCATGCCCGCCAGCAATCCGTCAGCGACGACCTGAAACGGAATGCCGCGATCTGTATGCGTCTGCGGATCGAAGAAAATCTCGGCATGGACCACGCCGTCTGCCGCCACGCGATCGAAATAGGCAAGCGCGAGATCGTGGAAATCCTGCTCGCTGCGCAGCACGTCGGCACCGGCATAATAGATATCGAGGAAATCCTGCAGCCGCGAAAAATCATAGGCGGCGCGCACCTCCTCCACTGTGGCGAAGGGGATCGTCACCCGGTTGCGCCGGGCGAGATCGACCATCATTTCGGGCTCTAGACTGCCCTCGATATGGAGATGAAGTTCGGCCTTGGGCAGGCCGGTGATGAAGGCGTCGAGATCAGTCATGGCGTATCATCGCCAATGCTGGCGCGACGAGCAAGCCGACAGTGGTGTTTTAAGGGGAAGGGCGCAGGATGCGGGCCCAGTTCAAGAGAAGATTTTGTTCGCGCAGAGGCGCAGAGGGCGCGGAGGAGAAGAAGGCGTTACGTCGGTCGAGTTTTGCGGCAGCGGCGCTGCCTTTTCAGGCCAATGTTGTAGAGGCGTTTCGCGCATTGCCTTGAGCAACACCTCCGCGCCCTCTGCGCCTCTGCGCGAACAAAATCTGAGACTCGGCCAGACGAAATCGACACAATTTTACTTCAAGCGACCTACGCACGCCAAAGCGCCGCTCAATCCGTCGCACGCGATGTTCGAAATAATTTCTGTTCCCCTCTTGTTCATATAGAACATTACAGGTACACGCTATCCAACGCATTGCCCAACCGGCATGTTCGGTCTAGCGACGGAGGCTTACAATGGCAGCTCAATTGAAGGTCATCGACAGCAAAATGGCAGTATCCACGGATAAGGCAGCAGCTGAGCGCGCAAAGGCGCTCGATGCAGCACTCGCACAGATCGATCGTGCCTTTGGCAAGGGATCGGCGATGAAGCTCGGCTCGAAAGAGACGATGCAGGTTGAAGCGATTTCGACCGGGTCGCTCGGGCTCGATATCGCGCTTGGGGTCGGCGGCCTGCCGCGTGGCCGGGTGATTGAAATTTACGGGCCTGAAAGCTCGGGCAAGACCACGCTGGCGCTCCACGTCATTGCCGAAGCGCAGAAAAATGGTGGCACCGCAGCCTTTGTCGATGCCGAACATGCGCTCGACCCCGTTTATGCCAAGAAGCTGGGCGTCAATATCGACGAACTGATCGTCTCCCAGCCCGATACCGGTGAACAGGCGCTTGAAATCGTCGACACATTGGTGCGTTCGAACGCGATC
>CAZYOU010000048.1:0-19684 GCA_964649315.1 uncultured Stakelama sp.
ACCCAACCCTCTCCCTCAAGGGAGAGGGCTCTAACGGAGTCCTCTCCTACACCCCCGAACCTGCCGAAGCCGCGCTGGTCGCCGCGCTTGATGCGGCGGAACCTGCGGCGGCGGCAGCGGTTGCACTGGAAGACTTCGAAGGCGCGATGGCGGCGCTTGCGACTTTGCGTGCACCCATTGATGCGTTTTTCGAAACCGTGATCGTCAATGATCCTGATCAAGACAAACGTGCCGCTCGTCTGGCAATGTTGGAAAAAGTGCGCAATGCCGTACACAGCGTGGCCGATTTTTCGAAGATCGAAGGATAGGCGTTTTTCCATATAGGTAATAACTTTTATCACTTTTAAACCAATTCTGCCGGGTCCGGCGGCTGACGGGAATGAGCAATGACCAAGTACGTGTACCGCTTTGGTGGCGGGGTTTCGGACGGTGCCGGGCTCAGCAAGGAATTGCTGGGCGGCAAGGGTGCGAACCTCGATGGCATGGCCTCGATCGGCCTGCCGGTGCCCCCGGGTTTCACGATCAGCACCGAAATGTGCACGCGTTACTATGACGAAGGGCAATCCTTTCCCGACAGCCTGCGCGCCGAAGTCGCGACCGGGCTCGCGCATATCGAGGGCGTGACGGGGAAGAAGTTCGGTGACCCTGCCAACCCGCTGCTCGTCTCGGTCCGCTCCGGCGCGCGCGTATCGATGCCCGGCATGATGGACACTGTGCTCAACCTGGGGCTGAACGATGCGACAGTCGAGGGACTGGCGACCGTCAGCGAAGACCCGCGTTTTGCATGGGACAGCTATCGTCGCTTCATCCAGATGTATTCGGATGTGGTGCTCGAGCTGGAACATGGCGCGTTCGAGGAAGCGCTTGAGGTGGCCAAGGAGGATAATGGCTATTTCCTAGACACCGAGATGACCGCCGATGACTGGCGCGGGCTGGTGGCGGAATATAAGGCAATCGTCGCGCGGCTATGGGGCAAGCCCTTTCCGCAGGATGTCCACGACCAGCTTTGGGGTGCGGTCGGCGCGGTGTTCGGATCGTGGCAGTCGGATCGCGCCAAGGTCTATCGCCGCCTGAACGCGATCCCCGGTGACTGGGGCACCGCCGTTAATGTGCAGGCGATGGTGTTCGGCAATATGGGCGAAACATCCGCCACCGGTGTCGCCTTCACCCGCGATCCGGCCAAGGGCGACCGCGCTTATTACGGCGAATTCCTGATCAATGCGCAGGGCGAGGACGTCGTCGCGGGAATCCGCACCCCGCAATATCTGACCCGCGCCGCGCGCGAAGCCGCGGGTGCCAAGCCGCTCAGCATGGAGGAGGCGATGCCCGAAACCTATGCCGAACTGGCCAAGGTGTTCGATCTGCTCGAGACGCATTACCGCGACATGCAGGATATCGAATTCACCGTCGAACGCGGCAAGCTCTGGATGCTTCAAACCCGCGCGGGCAAGCGCACGGCATCGGCCGCGCTGAAGATCGCGGTCGACATGGCCAATGAAGGCCTGATCACGGAAGAAGAGGCCGTAGCCCGTGTCGATCCGTCGGCGCTCGATCAGTTGCTGCACCCGACGCTCGATCCAACGGCGGTGCGCGATGTGCTGACGCGTGGGCTGCCCGCCAGCCCGGGGGCGGCGTGCGGTGCGGCGGTGTTCGACAGCGAAACCGCGCAAAGCCGCGCCGAACTGGGCGAGCCGGTGATCCTGGTGCGCACCGAAACATCGCCGGAGGATATTCACGGCATGCACGCCGCGCGCGGCATTTTGACGGCACGCGGCGGGATGACCAGCCACGCCGCCGTGGTGGCACGCGGCATGGGGCGGCCTTGCGTCTCGGGTGCAGGCACCGTTTCGATCGACGCCAAGGCGCGGATGATGCGGGTTGCGGGCCGCGAAGTGCGCGAGGGCGAGATCATCACGATCGATGGCACCACCGGCGAAGTGATGCTGGGCGAAGTGCCGACTGTGCAGCCCGAACTCGCGGGCGATTTCGGCGTGCTGATGGCCTGGGCCGACAAGGTCCGCCGCCTGAAGGTGCGCGCCAATGCCGAAACCCCGCTCGATTGCCGCACCGCGCGTGATTTCGGCGCGGAAGGCGTGGGGCTGTGCCGCACCGAACATATGTTCTTCGATGCCAAGCGGATCACGCTCGTCCGCCAGATGATCCTCGCGGACAGCGAAGCGGGCCGTCGCGCCGCGCTGGAGAAATTGCTCCCCGAACAGCGCGCTGACTTCACCCAGATTTTTGAGGTGATGGCGGGGCTTCCCGTGACGATCCGGCTGCTCGATCCGCCCTTGCACGAATTCCTGCCGCATGAGGAAAGCGAATTCGCCGATGTGGCGGCGGCGACTGGCATCGGCATCGAGGCGCTGCGGCGTCGCGCGGCCGAGCTGCATGAGTTCAACCCGATGCTCGGCCATCGCGGCTGTCGGCTCGGCGTCACCTATCCCGAAATCTACGAAATGCAGGCCCGCGCGATTTTCGAGGCGGCGTGTGATGTTGCGGAGAAGTCTGGCGCGGCACCCATCCCCGAGGTGATGATCCCGCTGGTCGCCACCCGCAAGGAACTCGAGCTGATGAAAGCCGTGGTCGATGCCCAGGCCAAAGCGGTGTTTGCCGAGAAGGGGCGCGTACTCGACTACCTGGTCGGCACGATGATCGAGCTGCCGCGCGCCGCGTTGATGGCCGCCCAGATTGCCGAAGTGGGCGAGTTTTTCTCGTTCGGTACCAATGACTTGACGCAGACCGCGCTCGGCGTGAGCCGCGACGATGCTGGCCGCTTCCTGACCACCTATGTCGACAAGGGCATCTACGCGACCGATCCCTTCGTCAGCCTCGACATTGAAGGCGTGGGGGAACTGATCCAGATCGCGGTCGAGCGCGGCCGCCGCACCCGGCCCGATATCAAGCTAGGCATTTGTGGCGAACATGGCGGCGACCCGGCTAGCATCGCGTTTTGTGAGACGACCGGGCTCGATTACGTCTCCGCCTCGCCTTACCGCGTTCCCATTGCAAGACTCGCCGCAGCACAGGCAGCGTTGAAAAACCGGCGATAATCAGCGAGCTTACCAGCAGAACAAACGCGGGGGCGGAGGATGACGAACTGGGCGCGCCTGCTGATTGGCGGCGTTGCGGGGATATTGATTGGCAGCGGGGCGGCGATCTGGTCGGTGCGCGCTGGCTCCCTTGGCGCGCAGAACGCGATCGGGCCGTGGTTCACCGGGCGCGATTTCGGGACGGCATCGGCGAGCGCGCATACCCGCGCCCTGGTCGCGTTGCGCGGGCTGCTGGCGCTGCCGGCGAGCGAGGCACGCTATTATACCGCTGCTGTCGATGATGCCGGTCGACCCCTGATGGGCAATTGCCGTTATACCGTGTCGGGCGGCGCGCTGCCCGCCAAATGGTGGAGCCTGACCTTGTATGACCGGGCCGGCTATCTCGTCCCCAACGCCGCGAACATCCACGCGATCGGCAGCGCCAGCCTGCCCCCGGCAGAGGCGGCACGCTGGACGGTTGCGATCGCGCCCGACGCCCAACCGGGCCGTTGGTTGCCGACGGGCGGCAGCGCGCCGTTCGAACTGACGCTGCGCGCCTATTTGCCCGCCGATCGCGGCAAGGGGGATCTCACTCGAGCGCAACTGCCCCGGATCAAGCGGGAGCGCTGCGCATGATGACGCGTTGGCTTGCGCCCATTCTGCTCGGGTTGTTCTGTGGCCTGCTCGCCTGGCATGCGACGCTGGCCGCCATGCCCCGCGCGCTGATGGCACTGGCGGTGCGGCGGGTGGCGAGTGTCGGGGGGATGAACCGGATGACGCATGCGCCCGTCGTCACCGCCAAATCCCGCGCCATCGTGCGGCCGAGTCCGGACTTGCTCTACTCGAGTTGCCCCTATGATGTCGGCGTCGGCCCGGTGCTGATCGATGTCCAGCCGATCGATGCACCCTATTGGTCGCTGTCAGTGTTCGATACACTGACCAACACCGCCTTTGTCCGCAACAATAGCCAGTTCGGCGCGGAGCCGCTGCGCGTCGCCCTGATTCGCAAGGGGCAAGTTGCGCCCCCGGGCTATCACCCGGTCATGCCTGCGGGCACGCGCGGCGTCGCGCTGGTGCGGGTGCTGATCGATCGTGATGCGCCCATTGCCGCGATCGACAAGGCCCGGCGGCTGGCGCGGTGCAGGGTGGCCAACTAGGCTTACCCGCCGATCAATCCATCCTCGCCCGAACCGATCAGCGCGGCCTGCAGCCGCCATTGTTGATTGGCGATCTGGCCCGGTGGCAAGTTGAGCTGGATCTCAATCGCTTTTTCATCCTCGGCGCTCAGCCGTTCGATATCCTCGATCTGGCGAACGCCAAGCGAGCCAAGCCCCGCCGCCAGCGTCGCGTCGATGCCGCGAATGCGGGTGAGGGCGCTTAACGCGGCATCGATCTGCACCGGTTCGGCAGATTCGATGTCAGGTTCGGCGACAGGCTCGGGCTCAGTGATTACCGCGGTTGGGGCGTCGCTGTCAGGCTCGATAAAGGGCGGCGCGGGTGGAGTTGCGTCGGCAACATCGACCACGGCATTTTCACCCGCTGATGGCTCGGGCCGGGGTTCCTCGACGATCGGCGGCACCGGGAGCAGCACTTCATCTTTCGGCTCTGTCTCGATATGGGGCAGGATGTTGGGGTGGACGATCGCCGTTGCCGCAACCGGAAGCGCGGCTGCCGCCATCATGGGCAGTGCCGCCGCCGGTTCGGGTGCTGGATCGGTATTGGCAGGCGCTGCTTCGGATGGTGGTTCGCTGGCTGCGTGCGACGATGGTTCAGGTACATCCGCCATAGGGGCGGGTGCTGCGTTTGCTTCGATTTCGGGTGCTGGTTCGGACGCCGCTGCGACCCGGTTCTCGGTCGGTAATTCGGGCACATCGGGCGCGGCGACAGGTTGGGGTTCGGCAGGCGCAGCTGCCGCCACCGCATCACCGCGAAGGCGCACAACTTCTTGCGAAAGGGCGTTTTTCTGGGCCTCAAGCTCGGCGATCCGGCGGGTCTTCTCGATGTTCAGCCGATCGGTTTCGTCACGATATTGTGCATAGAAGCGCCGCTCGTCATTAAAGCGCCGCCGCCACTTCCCCTCAAAGGTCGATCCGAAATAACCAAGCACCCAGCCCCCGATGACGAGGCCACCCCATAGGGCAAATTCAAGCGGCGATTGGGGCAGCAACTGGGGCAGCATGCGGTGGCCTCATGACAGGGATAGTCACTTACCAGTGTGCCCCGGGGCGGGGGGGCAATCAAGCATTCAGCGTGGTCCGTTCGCGCCTTAGATGCCGCCGGCAAAGGCATCCGAAATCGAGCATGCCGCTGGCCCCAGGATGACGACGAACAGCGTCGGCAGGATGAACAGGATCAGCGGGATCGTCATGATTGCGGGCAGGCGTGCGGCCTTTTCTTCGGCGCGCATCATGCGTTCGTTCCGGAATTCTGCCGACAGGACGCGCAGCGCTGATGCCAATGGCGTGCCGTATTTCTCGGTCTGGATCATCGTGGTGACGACGCCCTTCACCGCATCCAGCTTCACCCGGCTCGCCAGATTTTCGAACGCCTGACGCCGTTCGGACAGGAAGCCCAGTTCGATCGCGGTGAGCGTGAATTCATCACCCAGTTCGGGATAGGCGCGACCCAGTTCGCGCGCCACACGGTGGAACGCCGCATCGACGGTCAACCCGGCCTCGGCGCAGATCACGAGCAGATCGAGTGCATCGGGCAGGCCCTTGCGAATGGCATCGGAACGCTTCGAGATCTTGTTGTCGAGGTAAAGGTCGGGCGCTTTGTAGCAAAGGATGAAGGTGACGGCGACCAGGCCATAGGCCTTGAGCGGCGACCAATCCGAAAACGAATCCGTACCGTAGACGAGGTAGATCATCATGCCGCCAATCACGACCGGCAACACCATGCGGGCAAAAATGACCGCGACGGCATATTCTTTTGACCGGATCCCGGCCTGCATCAGCTTGATCTGCGCGGCTTTTACCTGGCTGTCCTGCAGCACTTTCAGCGATTGCAGGAAATCACGGATACGGTCCGTCGTCAGATTCTGTTTGACGAGCTTGGCACGGCGTTTGGCGGTGGACGCGGTGATGCCGGCCTTCAACTGCTCGCGGCGATCATTCAGCGCCTTGACGCGCTTTGCCATCGGGTCGCGCACCGTGGTGACGGCATAGATCGCGACCAGCACCATGAATGCGCATACCCCCGCCAGCAGCGTGGCGACGCTGATCACGTCGACGCCGAGGATCGTCGGACCGGCACTGGCACCTTGGAATTGCACGCGCTGATTTCCCGTCGTTAGATTTCGAAATTGACCATCTTGCTCATGATGAAGACGCCGATCCCCATCCACAGCAGCCCGCCACCGCCCGCGACCATCAGCCTTTGATCGATGAAAAAGCCCTGCATGTACGAACCGTTGATCATCCAGATCATGCCGAACACGATGAACGGCAGCGATCCGACGATATAGGCCGATGCCTTGGATTCAGACGACATCGCCTTGATCTTCAGCTTCATCTGCCCGCGCATGCGCAGCACGTTGGCCAGATTGGCGAGCGTTTCGGCCAGATTGCCGCCGGTTTCACGCTGGATAGCGATGGTGATGACGAAGAACTGAAACTCCGGCGTGCCGAGCCGATCCGCCGTTTCCTGCAGCGCGACGTCCATCGTCCGGCCAATTTTCATCTTGTCGGTGATCGAACGGAATTCGACCCCGACTGGACCCTCGATTTCGGCACCGACAACACCCATCGTTTCGCCGATCGGCAGGCCTGATCGCAGGCCGCGGACCAGCAATTCAATCGCGTCGGGGAACTTGGCGGTAAACTGCGCAATGCGGCGCTTGATGAAGAATCCCACCACCATGTGCGGAATGCCGGCCCCGATGATGATGCCGATCATCATCGCGAGGATGATCGGCATCCCTTGCACCAGCATCAGAGCGGTGATTACGACGAAGAGGCCAAGCGAAGCGGTCGCATACTGGCCGACAGACCAGGTTTTGCCCGTCATCGACAGCCGCTTTTTCAGCTCTGCCGTATTGGGGAGCAGCCGCATCGCGGCGGCATCCATGCGGCTATTGCGATGTTGGGTAATGCGACGAAGGTGCGCTTCGGCGACGGCACCCACGGATCCGTTATGGCGATTGGTAAGCGAGCGTAACCGACGCACTTTGGCGCGTTCAGGTGACGGTCCGGCAAAGGCGAAGGCGACCATGCCCAGCACGACCAGCGCGCCTAGGCACATCAGCATGAGGGGCATTAAATCCATCTAACCGCCTTTGTTCACATCACCGCCCGCCCGTCGGGCCGTGGCCATCAACCGGCCTTTGCCGCCCGCTTGGGGATCAAACCGCGCAGATTGCCGAACTTGCCCATTAACGACGTGGCCGCCGATTCGGGCTTGGCAGACTTGCCGCCCTTTGCGGGCAGTTCACCTGCTGCACCATCGGCCACGACCAGCAGGTGCTTGGCCAGATCACCGATTGGCGAGATCGCCTTCGACGCCTTGCCCACTTCCACCAGCGGCTTGCCGAGCTTGGCTGCCTGGGCGGCCGTTTTCTGATCAAAGCCGATCGTGAAATCGATCTTGCGCTCGATCGAGCCTTCGAAATCCTTCCGGGTGATTTCGAGCTGGCCCGTCTGGTGCACCTTGTTGGCGACGACGAACACATGGGTTTGGGGCGCATTGGACTTGAGCCACGACAGGATACGGATCGTATCGCGCGCCGCGGCGAGCGTAAGTTCGGTCACTACCACTGCCAGCTGCACATCGCTGATCAGGTGAGGGTGATTGACCAGCATGGCACGCGGCAAATCGGTGATGGTGCATTCGAACGCCGCCCGCATTTCCTCCTGCAGCTGATAGAAGGCCGAACCATCGCTCAGCACCGGTGCGTTGATTGGCGCTTCGGCGGAAAGGATCGCCAGTTTCTCGCTCGCGCGCACCATGGCACGTTCGATGAACAGGCCGTCGATCCGGCTCGGGTTTTCGATGGCATCGGTCAGCCCGCGGCCTGGTTCGAGATCAAGCGCGAGCGCACCGGTACCGAAATGCACATCGAGATCGAGCAGCGCTGTCGTGCGGCTGGCCTTTTCGCTGATCCACCAGGCGAGCGACGTCGCGATCGATGATGCACCCACCCCGCCACGCGTACCGATCACGGCGGCCGAGCAATGCGGCCGTTCCATCGACACGTCGGTGATCTTGGGGGCGTTCAGCAGCGCTTGCGCGGTTGCAAAGGCGTCGCGCAGCATATCAGGGTTGAACGGCTTCAGCAGATAATCCTGAATGCCGCTCGCGACGAGATCGCGGTACAAGCGCACATCGTTCACCTGGCCTGCCGCAATCACGACGGTGCCGGGCTCGCAGACTTCTGCCAGCGCGTTGATGTCGTTCAGCGGATCGCCGCTTTCCGACAGGTCGACGAACAGAATATGCGGGCTGGCCGATACCGACAGCGTCTGCACGGCATTGCGCAGCCCGCCCTTGTTGACCTTTTCAGGCGCCCAGCCGAGTTCGACGGCGATTGGCCGCAGCGACTCAGCGGTGGTTTCATCGCAAACAAAGGCGACAAAGGGGTCACGCGTGCCCGTACGGCCCGGATTGAAGGGAGCATTCATTAGCCTTCACCCCCACCGCCGGATGAGCCGCCGGTAGAACCGCCGGACGTGCCGCCGCTTGCACCGGCAGCACCGGTGGAACCGGTGCCGCCCGATCCTGCCGCGCCCTTGCGCAACAGCTGGATGGCACGACTGCCGGTCGATGGATCAGAAGTCGCCGAACCGGGCTGGCCGCGGACAAGATCCTCAGGCTGGGCGACCATTGCCGCCAGGTTTGAATTTATCGCGCAGCCATGATTGGACGATGTATGCGCGTTGAAATTGCCGTTGCCGCTGTCCCGATTATCCGGGCAGCTCGGCACTGAAGCCGTGGTTCGGCTGACGATGACGCGGACGGTGCCCGGGTTGGGCTGCGTGGCCGAGACGGGAACGGCATCCGCCAGAAACAGGCCGTAGCGGGCGATTGCATTGCTGACATCCGCACGGGCGCCGCTGTTCGCCCCCGTTGGGTCGTCTAACGCGACACGGTCGCCATAGCCGAGCCGCAGTGAGGCCAGCCAGCCTCCGAGGCGCTGGGTTTCGCCGCGCGCGGCGCGCCCATTGTCGGTGTTCATGTCAAAAATATAGTCGGTGCGGCTGACGACCGGCTGATGCGCCGATTCGAGCCCGCGATTCTGCATCGACGATCCCGCACAGCCCGCCAGCAAGATGGCGGGGGCGGCGATCATGATAATCGAAAGGCGCTTTAGCATGGCTTTCTCCCTGCGGCGGTGCGCGATCATTTGAGGCTGAACCCGGGCGCGGCGCTGTTGCTGGCGGCTTTGCTCTTGCGCGGCGCGGGGGCGATTGCCTGTACGTCTTCGCGGCCCGATTGTGCGGGCGCGGGGCCCGTCGGCAACGGGCTGACCGCACCGATTGCCGGTTCGCTCGATGACGGTGCAACGCTCGGCTTCGGGCGATCCTTGTTGTCGCTGCCGCGCGACAATGTGCCCATGAACACCCGATCGAGATCGGACGGTGCTTTGTAGCCATCGGTTGGCAGCACGATGTCATTCGCGTTGACCGGCTTCACCAGATACGGCGTAATCACGATGACCAGTTCGGTTTCGTCGCGCTGAAAGCCGTTCGAGCGGAACAGCGCACCCAGGATAGGCACATCGCCTAGACCGGGGGCCTGCGTGATCGAGTTGTTATGGTTGTTTTGCAGCAGGCCGGCGATCATGAAGCTCTGGCCCGAACCCAGCTCGACCGTCGTTTCCGCACGACGTGTGGTAAGTGCAGGGATGGTGGTGCCCGCGATGGTAACCGCGCCTGCCGATGTCAGCTGCGACACTTCGGGTCGGACGCGCAACGAAATGCGGCCATCGGACAATACCGTCGGTGTGTAGACCAAGCTGATGCCATATTGTTTGTATTCGACCGATACCGCGCCCAGCCCCTGGCTGATCGGGATTGGAATTTCGCCACCCGCCAGGAACGTGCCCGTTTCACCCGACAATGCTGTCAGGTTCGGGTTGGCAAGCGTCGACACCAGGCCCTTGCGCTCGCCCAGATCGAGTGAGGCGAGCAGATCGGTGCCGAAATAGCGTCCGGCAAGGCCAAGCGCTGTGCCGAGCGTCGGGCTGCTCGGGAATTGGAACAGCGTGCTGCCGGGCAACAGCCCATTGGCATCCGCCACGGGCGGGGTGCCGGGCGGGTTCTGCGGAATGCTGGTGATGGTGCCTTGGCGGCCCTGCGCCACGCCGAACAGGAAGTTATTCCCGCTATTGTCGCGGTTCTGCAGGTTTACGCCAATGTTCTTGATGAAGCTGCGGCTGACCTCGGCAAACTTGACCTGCAGGTTGACCTGGAGCGGCGTTGCCGTCTTCAGGCGGACGAGCACGCGGGTGCCATCGCCGACATAGGCCTGCACCAGCCGTTCGGCTTCGGCAGCGTCATCCGGCTGTGCGACTGTTCCGGTCAGCAAGACAAGGCCGTTCATCGGCGTCGCCACGATCTGGGCGTCCGGCATCGCGAGCGTCAGCATCTGGCTAACCGAATCGATGTTGGTGCCAACACGTACCGTGGTTGCGTAGACAACGGCGCCGCTTTTTGAGGTAGCGTAGAGCGTCGTCTCGCCTCCAAGCTTGCCGAAGATGTAGAGCTGGGTTGGCGAGCGCACCTGCACGTCGGCGATCTTGTCATCGGCGACAAACAGATCGCTCATTGGTCGCGGCAAGGTGACCAGGCGACCCCGGCCAACCGCAACCTCGACAATTGATGTCGGCGACGCAGCGACCGTCTGCGCGCCGGTAGGCGCGGTGCTGCCGATTGCTGAGGCCGCGATGGCGACCGCCAGCGGCCAGCCAATCGACTTTGCGGGCATACGCATCTTAATTCTTCCCCCCGACCGGTACCACGGTCACGCTGTTGCCGCGTGCGACGCGGACCGTTGGCCCCTGAGAGGCCGCACCACCGGGAAAGGTTGCCGGTGCGCCATTGGCACCCTCAACCGCACCAGCGGGCTTGCCGGGCACCGTGCTGCGCTGAAAACGCGAGACATCGGCACCGGTGGCAAAGGTGGAGCCGCCCGCAGAGGGCCGGCTGGCAATCTTCAGGATCATCGCTTTTTCGGCTTTGGGATCATTGCCGTCGGGAACCGACACGGCACCCGATGCAATGGCTTCCTCAAGTTCTGCCGAATTGTCGGCGATCGAGCGCAACGCCAGCGACAGCGAGCCGAGCGTCTGGGCGACGGTCAGCTGTTCCGCCAGTTTGGGTGTCGCTTCCACGGTGACGCTGGAAAAGGTGCGAACCTCGGTCTTGCCGTCTTCGCCGACCGTGTTGTCGGTCCGCTGGTCGGTCGCCAGCACGCGCAGGTTGCGCAGCACGGTTTCCGAAACCTTCAGCGGCGGGCCATCGCCGCCGCCCGGTACGGTCTGCGTCAGCATCAAATCGATCCGGTCGCCCGGGAACACAAACCCAGCCACGGCGGCGTTGGCCTGTACCGGCACGGTTACGGCACGCATGCCAGGCCCTAGCGCGGCTGCCAGAAAGCCGCGATCGCCGGGCTTAACCAGCGCGCCTTGCGTGACGGGCTGGCCCGCGGTGATAGCATTGCGAACAACGGTGCCCTGCAACGCTTTCAGATCGGTTTCCTTTTTCAGGAAATAGGCGTTGTCGACAAGTTCCTTGGGCCAAGGCTGAAACTTCAGCGCGGTCGCGTCCAGAATCGTGCCGATCGATAGAGCGCGGGTGGCGACCAGTACTTCGGGCCCATCGACCACCTGTACCGGCTGTACCGCCGCTGTCGCGACTGGGGCGCTCGCTCCGGCGATCAGCGACCGGGCCATGAAAGCGGTGATGGCGGCAACGAACAGTGCGCCCACCAACAAAATGATCTTCCTACTATCCATAACGCCTCTGGCCTTTTCGGACGCGGACCGCTTGATCCGCCGTTAAGCATTCACGTAAATTGGTTAAAAAGTGGTTCGCGAACCGCCAAAAGTCCGGCAATCGCAATGGCCACGCCGTACGGTATTTCCACGGGCGACCGGTCTTTTCGCCACCAGCGATCGATCATCATCACCAGCGTTACGGCACCACCGACAAGCGACATCACGATCAGCAGCCAGATCATTGGTTCCACCGGGAACCACAGGGCGAGTGCGCCGATCAGCTTTACATCGCCACCGCCCATCTGTCCGAGTGCAAAAGCGCCGCAGAAAAACGCAAAGATCAGCAGTGCGACGCCGATTTGGATGGCGACATCGGGCCACACTGTCATGCCGTTGACCCACCACCAGGGTATTGCCATCAGCGCGATCAGGGCGTTTTTCCAATTGGCGATTGTGCGCAGCCGTGCATCCTCTATCCCTGCCGATACAAGGAGAAGCGCAAGCAGCACCGGCATCACGGCGACGAGATAGCCCCAGTTCATCAAGCTAGTCCCTAGACGGAACGGCTTTCTAAAAAGTAACCAGCGGTCATGGCTTCATCTCTTTTATATCGGCGCGCGATTCCCGCGGCGGCCCGGATCACCCAATGGACCGCCAGTGACGGCTGGGGGCTGCGTCGGTTCGACTGGCCGGCAGAGGGGCAGCCGCGTGGCAGCATCCTCTTTGTCGGCGGTCGCGGCGATATTTTTGAAAAATATCTCGAATTGTTCGCCCATTGGCACGCGCAGGGCTGGAACGTGACATCACTCGACTGGCGTGGTCAGGGCGGGTCGGGGCGGTTGACGCCCGATCCGCATATCGGCCATGTCTCTGATTTCGCGCTTTATATCGCCGACTTTGCGGCATTTTATGCCGAATGGGCCGCCGAGACGACTGGGCCACGCGTGATGATGGGGCATTCGATGGGCGGGCATTTGCTGCTGCGGGCCGCCGTCGAACAGGTTGCCGATCCGGATGCGCTGGTGCTCGTCGCGCCGATGCTCGGGTTGCGCAACGCGCTTGGCGCCGGCCTTGGCGAGCGGGTGGCGCGCATGATTGGCGGGCTTGGCAATTCAGCGCGGGCGGCGTGGAAGACCAACGAAAAGCCAGGGGGGCTGGAAACGCGACAGGCGCTGCTGACGCATGACGCCGAACGCTATGCTGATGAAATCTGGTGGCAGGAAACCAATCCCGCGATCGTGACGGGTCCGCCAAGCTGGAAATGGGTGATTGAGGCCTTCGCATCGACCCGCGCGTTGCGCCAGTCGCCTGCCTTGAAGACGATGCGGATCCCGACGTTGATGCTGGTGCCGATGGCGGACCAGCTGGTTGATGCCAAGGCCGCAATTGCGATCGGCGCCAAGCTGCCCGATTGCCGCGTATTGCGTTTCGGCAAGGAAGCGGCGCATGAGGTGCTGCGCGAAACCGACAGCGTGCGCAACCGCGCGATTGGCGAGATCGATATCTTTCTCGCCTCCCGCGCCCAGCGCGATTGAAGGGTGCCGCGTGACCGATGATCTGAAGGTCGACATTCTTGTCGTCGGCGCAGGGATCGCCGGCGCAAGTCTGGCCGCCGAGCTTGCACCGCACGCCCGGGTGTTGCTGATCGAGGCGGAGGATGTGCCCGGTTATCATTCGACCGGTCGGTCGGCAGCATTCTGGCACGAGACGCTCGGCGGTCCGCTTGTCCAGCCATTGACGACCGCATCCTATCCGGTGCTCGCGGCGGGCGGCTTCCTGAAGCCGCGTGCCTCGCTTGAAGTCGCGGAAGAGGGCGGATTGCCCTTGCTCGATGAGCTTGCCGCCAAATTTGCGGGCACGGGCGTTGGCTTGACCCGACTTGATCATGACGGTGTGCGCCAATGGGTGCCGCGTGCGCGTCCCGTGCTGGTAGGCGGTCTGCTTGAATCGACAGGCGCAGACATTGACGTGGCAGGGCTGCACGCCAGCGTACTTGCAGCGTTTCGCCGGGCAGGCGGGATGATCGTCACCGGGCAGAGGATCGACCGGATCGACCGCACCGGCAGTGATTGGCAGGTTTGGGCCGGGGCGTGGCAAGCAACCGCGCCGATCATCGTAAATGCCGCCGGTGCCTGGGCCGATGGGCTCGCGGTGATGGCCGGCGTGCGGCCGCTCGGCATTCAACCGATGCGCCGCACGATTGCGCAGGTGCGCGTGACGACGGACGATGTGCCCGACACGCTGCCGCTCGTCATCGATATCGCTGGCAGCTATTACTTCCGGCCAGAGGGGCCGAACCGGCTGTGGCTGTGCCCGCATGACGAAACCCCGGTCGAGGCCGGCGATGCTGCGCCGGAAGAGATCGACGTCGCCATCGCGATTGACCGCTTCGAAAGCGTCACTGAATGGAAGGTCGCTGCGGTTGAACGGAAATGGGCAGGCTTGCGCAGCTTCGCGCCTGATCGCTTGCCGGTTTACGGCTTCGATCCCTTTGTCCCGGGCTTTTTCTGGTTCGCGGGGCAGGGGGGCATCGGTATCCAGACAGCGCCCGCTGCCGCGATGCTGGGCGGCGCATTGCTGATCGGCAAACCCTTGCCCGAACCGGTCGCTGCGATCGACCATGCGCCCTTTGCGCCCGGCCGTTTCGTAGCGCTGGCGCAATGATCATCTCCGTATTAGGCTGTTGGGCGCACAACGCGGGAGAGGTGGCATGGCGCATAAATTCGTGATCGAGAAGAACAAGGCAGGCGAGTTTGTCGCCAAGTTCAAATATAACAGCGAAGTGATGTTCTGGACCGAGGGCTATTCGAGCAAAGCCGCTGCCGTGAACGCGATCGAATCGATCAAGAAGAATGGCGTGGAAGCGCCAACCGAGGAAAATCTGGGCTGATCCCGGAAAAGGGCGGGTCGCCGAGGATCAGGTCTCGGCACTCGCCCGTTTGCGCCCGGCTGCCACCGCCGCCGCACTCGCCAGCGCATCGGCGCGTTCGTTTTCGGGATGGCCGGCATGGCCCTTTACCCATTGCCAGTCGATCCGGTGGGGTTTGGCTGCCGAGAGCAGCGCCTGCCACAGATCGGCATTCTTCACCGGTTTCTTGTCAGCCGTCCGCCAGCCGTTTTTCTGCCAGCCGTGAATCCATTTGGTCAGGCCATCCATCACATAGCGGCTGTCGGTTGACAGCGTGACCCGGCACGGCCGCTTCAGCGCGCCGAGCGCTTCGATCACCGCCAGCATTTCCATCCGGTTGTTGGTGGTCATCGGTTCGCCGCCTGATAATTCCTTCTCGACGCCACCCATGCGGAGCAACGCCCCCCAGCCGAAGGGGCCGGGGTTGCCCTTGCATGAGCCATCGGTGAAAATTTCGACCTGGGGTAGCTCGGTCATGCCACGCGCTTCACGAGCGAAGGATCGTAATGTTTCAGCCGACGGATGTAGGCGAGCGGATCCTTGCGGGTGACGAGCGCGTCAGCCGGGGTATTGAGCCAGTCCCAGGCGCGTGACAGCGCAAAGCGAATGCACGCGCCGCTGGCAAGTTTCTGAAACGCGTCGGCTTCGAACGATGTGAGCGGAAAATGCTCTTCATACCCCCGGATTAATGCCGATCCGATTGCCGGGTCATAGTGCTCGCCGGTCGCGTCGAACGACCAGGCGCTATGCATGATCGCCAGATCGAACACGCGAATGTCGGTGCACGAAAAATAGAAGTCGATGAGTCCGGTTACTTCGTTGCCGCGCATCAGCACATTGTCGGGAAAAAGATCGGCATGGATGGCGACATGATCAAAATCGCCGTCGTGCCAACCGGAAACCACCGCATCGGTGGCGAAGGCGAGATCGTCGTATAGGCCGGGCGTGATGTCATTCAGCCCTTTGCCGCAGCGTTCGAGCAGCGGTTGCCAAGTCTGAAAGCCCATCGAATTCGGCCGGGCTTTCGTGAAATCGGCGACCGCCCCGTGCATCGCCGCCATCGCGCGACCCGCGGCCAGTGCTTGGGCGGGTTTTGGATGCGATAAGGACAAACCTTGCAGAAACTTGATCAGGCAAGCGGATCGTCCTTCGAGCTGCTGGATTTCAGCGCCTTGCCGGTCTTTGATCGCGGGGGGAACCGGTAGTCCTTTGGCGTCGAGATGGTCGAGCAGCCCCATAAAAAACGGCAAATCTTCTGCCGCGACGCGCTTTTCGTACAGCGTCAGGATGAAGCGGCCCTTGGTCGTATCGACTAGATAATTGGTATTCTCGACACCCTCGGCAATGCCCTTCGCCGACACGAGCTCGCCCACGTCATAACGCGTCAGGAAGTCGGTCAGCGCCTCGGCGGACACATGGGTGTAAACCGCCACGCGATCAGCCCTTTCGGTTCAGGCAGGGACTTCGAGGCCGCGCGGCAGCTTGAACGAGATCGTTTCGCGCGTCGTTTCTTCCTCGCGCTCGGTGATCGTGTACACTTCGGCCAGCCGGGTAACGAGTTCGCGCACCAGCACCTCAGGAGCCGATGCGCCCGCCGTGATCCCCAGCGTCTTCACGCCCTCAAGCCAGGCAAAATCGAGATCGGCAGCGCGCGGGATCAGCTTGGCTGGAATGCCATGTCGTTCCGCGACTTCCACCAGTCGAAGCGAGTTGGAGGAGTTGGTCGCGCCGATCACCAGCATCGCATCGCATTGCTCGGCAATCGCCTTGACGGCGGCCTGACGGTTTGACGTCGCGTAACAAATGTCCTCGCCGCGCGGTGCCTTGATGCCGGGAAAACGCTCGATCAGCTTGGCGACGATATCGGCGGTATCGTCCACCGACAGTGTCGTCTGTGTCAGGAATGACAAATTGTTTGGATCGACCGGCTCGAACGCCGCGGCATCCTCTGCCGTCTCGATCAGCGTCATGGCGCCGGGCGGCACCTGACCAAAGGTGCCGATAACTTCCGGATGACCGGCATGGCCGACAAAGATGATATGACGCCCGGCATCCACCAGCCGTTCTGCCTGGCGGTGGACCTTCGATACCAGCGGGCAGGTCGCGTCGAGATAGGCGAGGCCGCGATCCTCGGCCTCGGCCGGTACCGATTTGGGCACCCCGTGGGCGGAGAAGACGACGGGAACGCCGTCGGGTACCTCATCGAGTTCCTCGACGAAGATCGCGCCTTTCTCCCGCAGCGTATCGACGACATACTTATTGTGCACGATTTCGTGGCGCACATAGACGGGCGCGCCGTATTTTTCGATCGCCAGTTCGACGATATGGATGGCGCGGTCGACCCCCGCGCAGAAGCCACGGGGGGCAGCGATCAGCAGGTCGAGATGGGGCTTGAGTGCACTAGTCATGCCACATTCCTACGCGATTGCTTGCGCGCGCGAAAGCCGGTTCCTATGCTATGCGCAACTCAGGGATCGGCGCGCGTTGATGGCGGCGACCCCCTTCTCGTTCAAAAGGTGCGTACGCCCGTGACAGCCCGGAAAATCGCTCTCCCCGTCGTGCTCGCTCTGTTTGCGGGCGGGTGCGCCAAGACTGGCGAGATCACGCTGGGCGGTATCACCGCGATCCGCACGGCCTGTCCGTCGGTCGCGGTGCCCGCGGCGACGGGCGACATCACGCTGTTCAATCCGGCGTCGAATCAGGATCAGTCCGCGCTCGATGTGACCGCGGTGATGACGAATGTCCGTTCGACCTGCACCGATGTGGGCGAAAATGTGCAGACAGTCGTCACCTTTGACATTGGTGCGCGGCGGGCGAACACACAGGGTGCACGCGATGTTACGCTGCCCTACTTCATCACTGTCGTGCAGGGTGGCACCGCCGTTGTTTCGAAGCGCGTCGGTCGGGTGTCCGTGCATTTCGATGATGGTCAGGCACGCGCATCGGCCAATGGGCAGGCCACCGCTAATGTATTGCGATCGGCAGCAACGCTTTCCCCTGAAGTCCGCAAATCGTTGACACGCGTGCGCAAGGCAGGCGCCGATGACGCCGCTGTCGATCCCCTGTCGCGACCGGAAATCCGCCAGGCGGTGCTGCGGGCCAGCTTTGAAGCGTTGGTCGGTTTCCAGCTGACCGACGACCAGCTTAAATTTAACGCAACGCGATAAGTCGCGCGCGATTGACTCGGTTGCTGCGGCGCGGCAGAGATCGGCAGTCGATGGCGGGCAACCGTCATGGGTAAGCGCGGGAGAGCGTTTCGGATGACCCCAAAGGTTGGCCGGAACCGCCGAAGGAGCAACCGCCCCGGAATCTCTCAGGCAATCGGGACCGCGCTGACCTGAAACGATACTCTGGAAAGCGGCAGTGCGGCGTTCGCTCTGCCCACCGAAGGGGTAAGCCGACCTCGCGCAAAGCAGGCGGCGAAAGCTCTCAGGTTCCGTGACAGAGGGGGCGGCTGGTCAATCGCGGGAATTCCCGTGTGCGGCAGGCCGTAACCCCATGCCGCGGAAGGCCTGTGATGAGCGACCAAATCGAGTTCATCGATACTGTCGAAACCCTGCCGCTTGATGTTTGGCACCGCGCGCGGGGGGCGCGGATGGTCGAATTCGCCGAATATCATATGCCCATCCAATATGATGGCATCATGGCCGAACATCTGTGGACGCGCGACAATGCGGGGCTGTTTGATGTGAGTCACATGGGGCAGCTGTTGTTCAGCGCTGATGGCGATCGCGCCGATGTCGCGGCCGCGCTTGAGGCGTTGTTGCCGGGCGATATCAAGGCGCTGGCGGCGGGGAAGATGCGCTATTCGCTGTTGCTTGCCGACAATGGTGGCATCCTTGACGATCTGATGGTTACGCGGCTGCCCGATGGATCAAGTTTCGACGCGGCTTTTTACATGGTCGTCAACGGCGCGGTGAAGTCCGATGACATCGCCCATTTCGTCGAGCATCTGCCCGATGACGTCCGCTTAAATCATCTCGACGAACAGGCTTTGCTCGCACTGCAGGGGCCGAAGGGAGTCGATGCGCTGGCGCGGGTGGTGCCGGGAGTGGAGGCGCTGGTGTTCATGACCGCGGCGGCGTTCGACTGGAACGGCACGCCGCTCTGGATCAGCCGGTCGGGCTATACTGGCGAGGACGGCTTCGAGATTTCGGTGCCCGCCGATGCGGTCGAGGCGCTGGCCGATGCGCTGTGTGCGCAGCCCGAGGTGAAGCCGATCGGCCTCGGCGCGCGCGATTCGCTGCGGCTGGAGGCGGGGTTGCCGCTTTATGGGCATGATCTCGATCCCGAAACGACGCCAGTGATGGCCGATCTCGGCTTTGCGTTGTCGAAGCGACGGCGCGAGGAAGGCGGTTTTCCGGGTGCCGAGCGCATCCTTGCCGAGCGCACCGCCGGCCCTGCACTCAAGCGTGTCGGCCTGCTTGTCGAGGGCAAGCAGCCCGTGCGCGAAGGCGCGGTGGTGCTCGACGCGGGCGGGGCCAAGGTTGGCAAGGTAACGTCGGGCGGTTTCGCGCCCAGCGTCGGCGCACCGATTGCGATGGCCTATGTCCCGGCTGCGATGGCCGCACACGGTACATCCATCACCTTGTCCCAGCGCGGCAAGAATCACACCGGCACCGTCACCGCGATGCCGTTCATCCCCCATCGTTACGTTCGCTAAAGGAGGCACCGCATGAGCCGCTATTTCACTGAAGATCATGAATGGGTCGAGCTTGACGGCGATATCGGCACGGTCGGCATCACCAGTTATGCGCAGGAACAGCTGGGCGATATCGTCTTCGTCGACGTGCCCGAAGAGGGCAAGGA
>CAZYOU010000049.1:0-19672 GCA_964649315.1 uncultured Stakelama sp.
TCTTCGTGGCGATCGTAGTTCAATTGGTTAGAGCGTCGGCTTGTGATGCCGGATGTTGCGGGTTCAAGTCCCGTCGGTCGCCCCATTCTTTACCGCCCTTTCAGGATAATCACCCGTGACCACCGGCTGGGGCTTCCCCGATTTTGATGATCATGAGGGCGTGCACCTCTTCACCGATCCGACATCGGGTCTCCGCGCGGTAATTGCCGTCCATTCGACCAAGCTCGGGCCAGCGGGCGGCGGCTGTCGCTTTTGGCATTATGCCGATTCGAACGAAGCGATCACCGATGCGCTACGGCTGTCACGCGGCATGAGCTTCAAGAACGCGATGGCCGGACTGCCGATGGGTGGTGGCAAGGGCGTGGTTCTGGCCGATGCCAACCGCACCAAGACGCCGGCGATGCTCAAGGCGTTTGGCCGGGCGATCGATTCGCTCGGCGGACGTTACATCACGGCCGAGGATGTCGGCATGTCCGACAGCGATATGGTGACCATTTCGACCGAGACGAAGTTCGTCACTGGTCTGCCCGTTGCTTCGGGGCGCGCAGGCGGCAATCCGGGTCCGTCGACGGCGCTTGGTGTGTATCTGGGCGTCAAGGCCGCAGCAAAGCGCGGGTTGGGCGCAGATAGGATGAAAGGCGTTCATGTCGCCATTCAGGGTGTCGGCTCGGTTGGCGGCGGGCTTGCGGAGCTGCTCGCAAGCGACGGTGCGAAGCTAACACTGGCCGATGTCGATGCTGACCGGGCAGCGGCACTCGCCAAAGCGCTCGGGGCGGATGTCGTGTCGACACAGGAAATCCTGGCGCTCCCCGCCGATATCGTCAGCCCCAATGCGCTCGGCGCGATCCTGACCGAAGCATCAATCGCTGCATTGCAGACCAAGGTCATCGCCGGCGGCGCGAATAACCAGCTTGCGACCCGCGAAGATGGCTGGCGGCTCCATGCACGCGGCATCACCTATGCGCCCGATTACGTCATCAACGCCGGTGGCATCATCAACGTCTGCCTCGAATATATGGGTCAGGGCGACCGCGCCGAAGTCGAAGCACGCATCCACAAAATCCCCGATCGCCTTAATGAGGTGTGGGACGAAAGCGACCGGACCGGTGAACCTTCATCAGCGGTCGCAGATATGATTGCAAGGAGGTTGATCGGGCGGGGATAAATAAGGTCTGACGTATGGGGCGACCTTGTTACCTTGACGATCCTCCGACTAGCGCCGCCCATTCCTCGGTCGTTTGGGGCTGTTGATCCATCGACTTTGCGTCGCTGGGGATCTGTATCCACGGTTGCTTGCTGGAAACCCAGATATGCGCTGCCGGAACAACAGCGCTGCTTTGGTCGAGCGTGCCGCACCGCAATGATGCAAAACGGGGGCGCTGGTCATTCTCGGCGAAAATGCGCGTCTTGCAGTTCGCACATCCCCAGATCGAAGATCGTGCCCCGCTCGGCTGGGCAAAGACTCCACAATCGAGTTCACCCGTAATCGTCAGATCATCGCGCGCGAACAGCATATGTTCGCTGAATGCGCTGCCGGTGCGCGACTGACAATCGGTGCAGTGGCAGGCATAAGGGAGAAAGCGAAAGCCATCGGCCAAGGTATAGCGCACCGCCCCGCAAAGGCATCCGCCCGTCAGTTCACCCTTCATCGCAAATGCTCCCTCGTCAATAGGACCAGCGGCGTGTTTCCGCCCAGCATTCAAGCCATTCGACCGCGAAAGCAACCAGCGGCTTTGCGTCCATCAATAGCGATGACGCGCTCCCCACAAGCCCCCGCAAGCCGTTTCCAGCAGCGACAAAATCAGTCACGATTCGCTCGATATGATTAACAGGCAGCGCCGGATGGACCGGATCGTCCGTCTCATACTCCTCGATAAATCGCCAAACGGTGCCGTCCGGAGCCGAAAACGGCACCTCGTATTTCACGACGAGTTTGTCGGGGATCCGGGCAAGGTGTTCTGCATGGTGGATCAGCGTGCATTTGCGCCAAGGCGCGCCGATCATTAGCACCCGTCCTTCCGTTTCGACGAGTTTGGCAAGGGGCGACCCGTTGCCATAGCCATAATCCTGCGGATGATTGGCGGTAAGCCAATCTGCATCCCTTCCGATCGCGGCCATCGATGCTGCTGGATTACCGCTCCGCCGTGCGCCGTGCATCGTCCTAACGGTTTCCGCGATGATCCCGTTGATCCGGATCGCCCGCGACGCTTGAGGATCAAATCCGGGCACATGATCCCGCCATTCGGGAAGCACGCGCCCGGTATCGTCGAGGAGCCCCTCGTGCAGGGTATCCCAGTTCGTATAGACCATGATCGTGCCGTTGACGCCGACCGCATCCAGCAACGCATACGCTAGGATTTCCGGACCGTTTAGAATCGGGCCGACTGCGCGCATTGCTGCGTGGAGGAAGACGGTGTCGCCCGCCCGCACGCCAAGCCTCGCTAAATCGGCCCGCAAGGATGCGCGGGTATGATAGGTGGGAACAGCGTCCATTCCTTGCCCCCTTTTCCGCTCCGTATGGCAGCGCCAATCAGTTCATCGGCAAATCCAGCGCATCGGCCACGGCCTGGTGCCTGATCTTGCCGCCGGAGACGTTTAGGCCGTGCGCGAGATGCGGATCGGCGGCCATCGCGCCTTCCGCGCCGTGCTTGGCGAGCTTCAGCACGAAGGGCAGGGTCGCATTGTTTAGCGCAAAGGCGCTGGTGCGGGCGACCGCGCCAGGCATGTTTGCGACGCAGTAATGGATCACGCCGTCGACTTCGAAGACCGGGTCGTCATGCGTTGTCGGGTGGCTGGTTTCGAAACAGCCGCCCTGATCGATGGCGATATCGACCAGCACCGACCCACGCTTCATCGTCTTCAGCATCTCGCGCGTAACGAGCTTCGGCGCGGCGGCACCGGGCACGAGCACTGCACCGATCACCAGATGCGCGTTCTTCACGGCATGGGCGATTGCGGCTGACGAAGCGTATGCCGTCTTGATCTGGCTCGAAAAGAACATGTCGAGCTCGGCGAGGCGGGCATTGCTGATGTCATAGATGGTCACATCGGCGCGCATGCCGACCGCCATCTGCGCAGCGTTGACGCCCGATACACCGCCGCCAAGGATCGCGACGCGCGCCGGTGCGACGCCTGGCACGCCACCGAGCAAGACGCCGCGGCCACCCTGTTCTTTCTCCAGATAATGAGCGCCGACCTGGATCGCCATGCGTCCCGCGACTTCGGACATTGGCTTCAAGAGCGGCAGCGAGCGATCCGCTGCCGTCACCGTTTCATAAGCAATGCATGTCGCGCCCGATGCCATAAGACCAAGCGCCTGAGGCTTATCCGCCGCGAGATGGAGATAGGTGAACAGCAGGTGGCGCGGCTCGAGCAGCGCGATTTCACTGGGCTGCGGCTCCTTTACCTTAACGATCATATCCGATCCGGCGAACACCGCCGGAGCATCGGCAACAATCCGCGCGCCAGCCGCGATGTAATCCGAATCCTCGAAATCGATGCCGGCGCCGGCATTGGTCTGGACCAGCACTTCATGTCCGGCCCGCACCAGCTCAGCGACCGATGCCGGAGTCAGTCCGACGCGATATTCATGGTTTTTGATTTCCTTGGGAATGCCGACTCGCATTGCCCTCTCCTTATGCTGTTGATGATGCGGCTATAACGCTGCTGCGCGTGCTTGTCCCACCATACGCCGTGCGGTTGACCCCCGCTCTATTGCCCCGTTGCCGGGCCATGGGCTGCATGCTACGCTGCGCTGCACCATGAACGGGTCAGGCCTGATCACATTGCTGCTTGTTTCCATCCCTAATTCAGCCGGATCGCTTCGCCTGTGAGCGAGACCGTGGCGGCTGGCGCAGCGGGCGGCGGATCGGGCGATGTTAGCCACGCTGCCGCCCCAGGTCACCATAGCGACGGCCCGATCAAGCTGGCGGTGAGCGCCATTGGCGTCGTGTTCGGCGATATAGGCACCAGCCCGCTTTACGCCTTTCGCGAAACCTTTGCCGGCCACCACCCACTCGCACTGGATGCGCTCCATATCATGGGTGTCGTCAGTCTGATCTTCTGGTCGATGATGATCGTGGTGAGCATCAAATATGTGGCGATCATCATGCGCGCCGATAACAAGGGCGAAGGAGGCAGCCTCGCGCTCCTCGCGCTCGTATCGGGGCGCACGAAGACACAGCGCTGGAGCCAGGGCATCATCCTGCTCGGCGTGTTCGCGACCGCGCTCTTTTATGGCGACAGCATGATTACGCCGGCTGTCTCGGTGCTCGGCGCGGTTGAGGGGCTGACGATCGCCGCTCCCGCCTTTGGTGGGCTGGTGCTGCCGCTGGCGGTGGTGATCATCATCGGGTTGTTTTCGATCCAGCGCAGCGGCACGGCCAAGGTCGGGCTTTTTTTCGGGCCGATCATGCTCACCTATTTCGTCGTGATCGGCACGCTGGGTGTGATCAGCATCGCGCAGACGCCGGGGATCCTCTGGGCACTTTCGCCGACCTATGCGATCGATTTCTTCGTGACTGATCCGTTGCGCGCCTTTTTGGCGCTTGGTTCGGTGGTGCTCGCGGTGACGGGGGCCGAAGCGCTTTATGCCGATATGGGCCATTTCGGGCGCAAGCCGATCGGCCGGTCATGGCTGTATTTCGTGCTGCCCGCGTTGATCCTGAACTATATGGGGCAGGGTGCGCTGCTGTCGCGCAGCGGGGCTGAAGCGCTCGAGAGCCCGTTTTACCTGCTCGCGCCCGAAATGCTGCGCCTGCCGCTGGTGATCCTGGCGACGATGGCCGCCATCATTGCCAGCCAGGCGGTGATCTCGGGTGCGTTTTCGGTGACGCAGCAGGCGATCCAGCTCGGCTTCATCCCGCGTTTGCGGATCGAACACACCAGCGCATCGACCGCTGGCCAAATTTACATCCCAATCGTCAACTGGGCGCTGCTGGTGATGGTGCTCGTGCTGGTGCTGGCCTTCCGCACCTCGTCGAACCTGACCTCGGCTTATGGCATTGCCGTGACAGGGGCGATGACGATCGACACCTGTCTGCTCGCGGTGGTGCTATATCGGCTGTGGAACTGGCCGCGCTATCTGGCGGTGCCGCTGTTGGCGGTATTGTTCATCGTCGACGGGGCCTATCTGGCTGCGAACCTGACCAAGGTGCCAGATGGCGGCTGGTTCCCGCTATTGATCGGTCTGATCATCTTCACCTTTCTCACCACCTGGTCGAAGGGGCGGCAGCTGATGATCGCGCGGATGCGCGATTCGGCGATGCCGATGAAAATCTTCATCCAGTCCGCCGCAAATGCCGCCACCCGCGTGCCTGGCACGGCAGTGTTCATGACATCGACGGCGGAGGGGGTGCCGCACGCGCTGCTTCACAATCTGAAGCACAACAAGGTGCTGCACGAACGCATCATCCTGCTGACCGTGAAGATCATGGACGAGCCCTATTATCCCGATGATGGCCGTTGCCATTTGGAGAATCTCAACAACGGGTTCCACCGGATGATCTTGAAATACGGCTTCATGCAGGAACCCGATGTGCCCGCGGCGCTTGCCAGGATCAGTGAATGCGGGGCTGATTTCCGGATGATGGACACGAGTTTCTTCCTCTCAAGGCAAACATTATTGCCGTCGGACCATCCCGGCATGTCGATCTGGCGCGAAAAGCTGTTCGCGTGGATGCTTCGGAACGCCGAAAGCGCGATGGAATTTTTCCGCCTGCCCACCAATCGCGTGGTGGAGCTGGGGAGCCAGGTCGAGATTTGACCGGACCGGGCCAGACGCCGCTGTCCGCGCCCATCATCGTCACGGCTTTGTTCGGAAAACAGGATCAGGCGTGGTTCAACGCGCTCCGCCGCGCCCATTTTCCGCCTGAACGCAATCATCTGGCAGCGCATCTCACAATGTTTCATCATTTAACCCCGGTGCTTGAGGCGGAACTGCGTCAGCGCCTTGCCAGTGAAACCCGTCGGGTGCCGCCCCCGCAGGCACGAATTGCCGGGCTGATCGCGCTCGGGGGCGGGACCGCGTTTCGGATCGAGTCGCCGGATCTGGCTGACATCCGCGCTCGACTGGCAGATGCGTTCTCGCCGATGCTGATCCCCCAGGACGCTGCCCCGTGGCGACCGCATGTTACGGTGCAGAACAAGGTCTCTCCCGCTGAAGCCAAGGCGCTACTCAATGCGCTGAATGCGGACTTCACGCCGCGTCCGGTCGTGATCGCGGGCCTGGCAAGCTGGTGGTATCGTGGTGGGCCATGGGAGCCGCTGTCGCGCCACATGTTCGGCTAGCAACCTTGGCAGCATCGCAATGGTTGACCGGGCGACACGCCGCACTTATAGCCCCGCGCTCACCGCCATCGCGGTCCCTTTGGGGCGAAGTAGCTCAGCTGGTTAGAGCACGGGAATCATAATCCTGGGGTCGGGGGTTCAAGTCCCTCCTTCGCTACCATTTTCGCGGTCCGACTGGGGCAGCGGACCCTAGTTTTGCCATCGCCCGCCCAAGCAAATGCGCGCGCACGTAACGATTGCGTGCGCGGCGGCGAACACCATGTTGCAAGCAACCCGCGTTGTTCATTACAGACCGGGTCAGTCCTTCACGAAAGCGCACCCCATGTCCGCCACCTATCACACCCGCATGCTCATCATCGGTTCCGGCCCAGCTGGTCTTTCCGCCGCGATCTACGGTGCGCGGGCAGGAATGAAGCCGATCCTAGTGCAGGGCATCCAGCCGGGCGGACAGCTGACCACCACCACCGATGTCGAGAATTATCCCGGCTTTCGCGAGGTGATCCAGGGCCCGTGGCTCATGGACGAAATGCAGGGCCAGGCCGAACATGTCGGCACCCGGCTGATGTACGACACGATCGTCGAGGTCGATTTGTCTCGGCGCCCGTTTCGGCTGATCGGCGATAGCGGCGATGTCTATTCGGGTGACGTGCTGATCATTGCCACCGGCGCGCAGGCAAAATGGCTTGGCCTCGACAGCGAGGAATTGATGAAGGGCAAGGGCGTCAGCGCGTGTGCAACGTGCGACGGGTTCTTCTATCGCGGCAAGAAGGTCGCGGTGATCGGCGGCGGCAACACCGCGGTCGAGGAAGCACTGTACCTGACCAACCATAGCGACGACGTGACGCTGATCCACCGGCGCGACAGTTTGAAGGCAGAGCGGATCCTGCAGGACCGCTTGTTCGCCAACCCCAAGATCAAGGTGTTGTGGAACAAGGAAGTCCGCGCCTTTGTGGGAGGTGGCGCGCCCGAGGGACTGGTCGGCATCGATTTGCTCGACCGGGTGACGGGGGAGCAGTCACGGCTCGATGTCGAGGGCGGGTTCGTGGCGATCGGCCATCACCCGGCAACCGAGCTGTTCCGCGGCCACCTCGCGCTCGATTCGGATGGCTATATCGAGGTCGAAAAGGGCGGCACGCGCACCAGCGTGGAGGGCGTGTTCGCGTGCGGCGACGTGATGGACAAGATTTACCGCCAGGCGGTAACGGCGGCCGGCACAGGCTGCATGGCGGCTCTGGATGCCGAACGGTTTCTTGCAGAAGCGGATTTCGAGAAGGTCGCTGAAGCGGCCGAGTGAGGGGCTGTCGGCTTAATCACGTAACGCCGCCAAAACCGCGTCAAACAGCGCCCGCTTATCCCTGGCACGCGCGAAGCTATGCGAAGCGGTGTCGATCACGGTCGTTTTGCCAGCATATCCCGCCCGCCCAGCAGCATCCGCGAACCCGATCGCCGTCGCATCGCCCGAGGCCAGGATGATTTTTACCGCGGGATGGGCTTCTATCGATTCGAAAAACGCCTGCTCGAGCTCGGACAATGTCGGAGATCGATTCTGAGCTACCTTTTCTAATCCTTTGATAAGTTTATGAAAGTCTATCCCCCCGCTTAATAATCGACGCCACGTCGCGGGGTTGCGCAGGCGTTCGACATAGCGGGATCGGATGGCGGCGGCGGGGGGCAGGCCGTCATCGTCATCGCTGACCCAGGCATTGGCCAAGATCAGTCGGTCAAACGTCGAGCCACTAAAAAGCGCCAATGCGGTTGCCGCGTCGCAATTGCCGAAGCCCACCAGCCGATCGACCTGCGGTGCAGCGGCGCGAAATGCCGCAACTGCCGCCATGATGTCCGGCCCGGATGAGGAATATCCGTCATTCTGGCCGGTCGAATCGCCGATGCCGCGCCGATCGAACCGGAATACCGGGTGCCCTACGGCTGCGAGTTCCGCCGCCAGCAACGCCATTCCACGATGCGCGCCGCAGCGAATCTCGTTGCCGCCCGAAACGATCAGCAGCCCCGTCTTGTCTGACGCTTCATCGAGCGAGCCGACCAGCGTTTCTCCCTCGCACGAAAAGGTGATCAGGTGACGCATTGGCGCACCCAATCGGCCAGGTCATCTGCCAATAGCCCGGCGAGCGCAGGGTCATTTCCCGGTTCAGCCCGCCGCCACAGCGGCACGCCGGGTAGCTTCAAATCGGCGGGAGCGGGGTCACTCTCAAGCCGTATCGTCCGCAACGGGGCACTTGTTGGCCCAAACACGACATTCGCCGCAAGCGCGTCGGCCATGACGCGACTAATCACATTGCCCGCTGCTTCGATCGTTTGATCGCCTTGCCCCACGAGATCATCCCCCGCCACGGCCTGCGCCCGCATCAGATCGCGGAGTAATGTTTGCCCCGTAATCGGGGACAGCCGCCAGTGCCCGCAGACGCCATCCTCGCTGTTTACGATCGATCCGCCGCGCATCGATGCCACCAACACCGGGTTGAGCGCGCGCTGGGCTTCTACGACGCTTTTGAGGGCATCTCGCCAACCGTCCAGCGTCGCATCTTGCGTCGGCATCATGCTTTCGCCCTGTCCCGGCAGGTCTGGCAGCACGCTCGCCACGCCGCGGTCGGCCAGCATCCGGCAGATCGTCACCGCAAAGCTGCGCGTTCGGTTATGCTCCTCGAACAGCGCGGGCAACATCACTACGACTGGGCCGCCAGCGGGGCCGAAGCGTAACATCGCTTCGCGCCCGCCAGCCCAGTCGTAATGATCGATCACCCGAGCGCCCGGTCTGCCGCGAAGCGGGTGAGCGCGCCCAGCGTCGCCATCATGTCGCCATCGACCTCGTCATCCTCGATCAGAATGCCAAGCCGATCCTCAAGCTCGGTCAGCACGCCGGCGACGGCGAGCGAATCGAATTCGGGCAGCGCGCCGAACAGCGGGGTATCGTCGGTAAAGTCGGCCATCCGCTCATCGCTGATCGCCAGCACGTCGCGCAACACTGCGCGTACCGTCGCTTCAACCTCGGCTTCACTCACTGGCGCCAACTCGATCCCCCTTGCACAGTCATCGTCAAGCGAGGCCGTTAGAGAATTGCCGCGCGCCTGCCAAGCATGGCCCGAAACGTCGGCCTGCTATTGGCAGGGCGGTGCGAGCGGTTATCAAGGGGCATGATCCCGCTCGATCCCGTGCCACGTCCGATCGATCACTTGCCCAGTCGTGGTGCGCCCGGCGACAT
The DNA here is from genome assembly GCA_964649315.1 of uncultured Stakelama sp. Lineage (GTDB taxonomy): Bacteria > Pseudomonadota > Alphaproteobacteria > Sphingomonadales > Sphingomonadaceae > Sphingomonas. The sequence continues at coordinate 9,506 of CAZYOU010000049.1, forward strand.
CGCGATTACCGATCGCACGGGCGAGATGACATTCAATGACCTGGAAAGAGCGGTGGGTGCCCTTGCGGGCTGGCTAGCGGGGCAGGGCCTGCAGCCGGGAGACCGAGTGGCAAGCTGGCTGCCCAAGACGCGCATTGCGTGCCTGATGCCGCTCGCCGCGCCGCGCGCCGGGCTGGTGCATGTACCGATCAACCCGCTACTGAAACGCGCACAAGTCGCGCACATTCTAGCGGATAGTGGGGCGGTGCTGCTGCTGACGCAACCGGCACGGGCGGGCACGCTTGAGCCCGGCGATGTGCCGACGTCATGCCGTCAGGTCGTCGAGGACGATGTGGCAATGGCTGACGTCATGTCGCCTTCTGATGCCGATCCGCAGATGCTGGCGGCGATTCTCTACACTTCGGGCTCGACCGGCCGTCCCAAGGGGGTGATGCTCAGCAACGCCAATTTGTGGCTCGGCGCGATCAGCGTCGCGCATTATCTGAAAATCACCCCTGCTGACCGGACTTTATGCGTGCTTCCGTTCAGTTTCGATTATGGACAAAACCAATTATTCTCGACCTGGGCCGCGGGCGGCAGGGTGGTACCGCTTGATTATTTGACGCCGCGCGACGTGATCAAGGCAGTCGACTGGTTCGGCGCGACAACGCTGGCCGGGGTGCCGCCGCTTTGGAGTCAGTTGCTCGATGCCGACTGGCCCGATGACGTCGCGGCAGGCCTGAAGCGACTCACTAATTCGGGCGGTGCGCTGACGGTGCGGATGGTGCGCGCACTGCGGGCGCGGTTTCCGGCGGCTGATCTTTGTCCGATGTACGGTATTACCGAGGCATTTCGATCAACCTATCTCGATCCCGCGCTGGTCGATGTGCACCCGGACTCGATGGGGCGCGCGATTCCCTTTGCCGAGGTGATGGCGGTCCGCGCCGATGGCACCCGCGCCGATCCGGGGGAGGCGGGCGAACTGGTCCATGCCGGGCCGCTCGTATCGATGGGCTATTGGCGCGATAAGGCGCGGACCGCCGAACGTTATCGCCCCGCGCCGCCATATTTCACGTCGGGCGGGATGGCGGTGTTCTCGGGCGATCAGGTGATCGAGGGCACGGATGGGCTGTTCCGGTTCGTCGGGCGGCAGGATGAGATGATTAAATCGGCCGGCAACAGGATCAGCCCGACAGAGATCGAGGAAGCCGTGCTGGCAGGTGGTGAGGCCGCGGAGGCGGTGGCGATCGGCGTGCCCGATGAGCGTCTTGGGCAGGCGATTGTGGTGGTCGGGCGCGCAAATGGCCCGGCTGAGGTCGCAGAGCAGGCCTTGCGTGATCGGCTGCGGCGTGATTTGCCCAGCTTCATGCAACCGGCCCGATATGACTGGCGCGACGCCCTGCCGCGTAACGCCAATGGCAAGCTCGATCGGGCTGCGTTGAAGGCGGAGGTGGCATCATGAAGCCGATGGGACCGATCCCGCCCGCCTTCGCCAACCAGCAAGGCAACCTCGTTGTGGCTGGAAAGACTTGGGTAGAGTGGATTGAAAAAACAGGTGATACCCCGCTTTTCGTTTATGATTTCGGGGTTGTCGCCGCGCACGTCGCGGCCCTGCGCGCTGCGCTGCCTGTCGGGGTTGGTATCCATTATGCGGTGAAGGCCAACCCGTTCGAACCGCTTGTGCAGGCAATCGCGCCGCTGGTTGATGGGCTCGATATCGCCTCGGCCGGCGAATTGGCATTGGTGTCGCGCGCGGCACCTGGGCTGCCGGTCAGCTTTGCCGGGCCAGGCAAGCGCGATGACGCATTGGCGGCAGCGATCAGCGCGGGCGTCACCATCAACCTGGAATCGGCGGAGGAAGCGGCGCGCGCCCTCGCTATCGGTGACCGGCTTGGTGTCGCGCCAAGGCTGGCGGTGCGGGTCAACCCGTCGTTCGAATTGCGCGGATCGGGGATGCGGATGGGGGGCCGCGCATCACCGTTCGGGGTCGATGCCGATGCCGTGCCGGCACTTGTCGCGAAGATCCAAGACGCTGGGGCGGAATGGCGCGGGCTGCATATTTTCGCGGGATCGCAGACGCTGGATACGGCAGCGATTATCGACAGTCAGGCAGCGACGCTTGCGCTGGCGGGTGATTTGGCGGACAGGATCGGTACATCGCCACCGCTCGTTAACCTCGGCGGCGGTTTCGGTATTCCCTATTTCCCGGGCGATACGCCGGTTGACATCGCCGCCATCGGTGCCGCGCTGGGTGACGCCTTGGTGTCAGCGCCTGCATCGCTCACCGGAGCGAGCTATGCCGTTGAACTCGGCCGCTGGCTGGTCGGCACCTGCGGGGTTTATCTGACGCGGATCATCGACCGTAAGGAAAGCAGGGGCGAGACGTTCCTTGTCACCGATGGCGGGCTGCATCATCAGCTTGCCGCATCGGGCAATTTCGGCACGGTCGTGCGTCGGAACTACCCTGTCGCCGTGGCGCACCGGATGGGCGAACCAGCCACGGAGACCGTCACGGTCGTCGGCTGCCTGTGTACCCCGCTCGATCGGCTGGCGGATCAGGTCGCGCTGCCCCATGCCGAACCCGGTGACGTCATCGCGCTGTTTCTGGCGGGCGCTTACGGCCTCTCAGCCAGCCCCACGGCATTTCTGGGGCATCCCATGCCCACCGAGGTTCTGGCCGGTTTACCAGACAATCCTAACGCTATCTTCACCTCTTGAAACCATATCACTGGCCATAGCTACGTGTAGAGCCGGCTGACGTCACTGGCCTCTGCGCGCAAGCCGGAGGATCATGTGATGCGTTTCGAACGGTTTTCCAGGGTTTTGGGCGGGTCGGTCGCCGCGGCGACGCTCGTCTCCGGATGTATTCCCGGCGGTGGTCGCCCTGAGCTTCCGCCCGCCGCTTTTGTCGCGTCGCAGGAACAGCCGGGCGAAGAATATATCATCGGCCCGCTTGATCAGCTGAATATCTTTGTGTGGCGCAACCCGGAACTGTCGGCGAAGGTGCAGGTGCGCCCCGATGGCCGGATCACGACGCCGCTGATCAGCGACATGCCTGCCGTCGGCAAGACGCCCGCGATGCTGGCAGACGACATGAAGATCGCGCTTGGCGAGTATATCAAGGACCCGATCGTATCGGTGATCGTCGAGAATTTCTCTGGCACATTCAGCCAGCAGGTCCGCATCGTCGGCGCGACCGAAAAACCCGCATCGCTGCCCTATCGCGCCAACATGACACTGCTCGACGCGATGATCGCGGTTGGCGGCCTTAGTGAATTCGCGGCGGGGAACAAGGCGCGGCTGATCCGTTATGATCGCAACACCGGCCGCCAGTCCGAATTCCAGCTGCGCCTCTCTAGCCTGCTGAAGAACGGCGATTCGTCTGCGAATGTGAGGCTCCAGCCCGGCGACGTCATCATCATTCCGGAAAGTATGTTCTGAGGATGCTGGCATGAATGGCCTTTACGACGAGCTGCGGATTGCGCTGCACGGCATTTGGAAGCGTCGCTGGCTTGCGCTGGCGGTTGCGTGGGCCGTGTGCGTCCTCGGCTGGTTGTTCGTGTCGCAAATCCCCAACAGCTATCAGTCGCGTGCCCGGATTTCGGTGCAGATGCAGTCGATCCTGCCAAGCAAGATCGGCATCACCGCTGACGAGCAATCGCGCGATATCGACCGGGTTCGCCAGACACTGACGTCGGCCGTCAATCTCGCCAAGGTCGTACGCGGCACTGATCTTGCGGCGACGATCGCCAGCGAGCGCGACGTGGCCGACAGGGTCGCGAGCTTGCAGGCCGCAATCAAGGTGACGGCGCAGCAGGATAATCTGATCGAGATCACGGCATCGTCGAACAGCCCGAAATTGGCGCGGCAGATCGTTCAGAAGCTGATCGACATCTTCGTTGAAGAAAATCTGGCGGGTGACCGCGACGAGACGACTCAGACGCTCCAGTTCCTCGACGGACAGCTTGCCCAGCGCCAGAAGCAGTTGCAGGAGAGCGAGGCCAAGCGCGCCGATTTCCAGAACCGCTATTTGGGTGCGTTGCCCGGTAACGGAACGCTGAACGAGCGGATCGGCAGCGCGCGCAGCCAGATGGCGCAGGTCGACGGTGATCTTGCCGCGGCACAAAGCGGGCTTGCGGCGATCACGGCCCAGATGGCGGGCGTATCGCCAAATGTCGCGGGCGGTGGCGGCGGAGCGGCCGGACCAGCGCGTGCACGGGTCAACGCGATCCAGGGCCAACTCGCTGAAGCACGCGGGCGTGGCTTTACCGAATCGCATCCCGATATCGTCGCGCTGAAGAGCCAGCTGGCACAGGCGCAAGGCGTTGCGCGGAACGAGCCGTTGAGCGCCGGGGCCGGGAGTGCCAGCAACCCTGTCTTCATGTCGCTCCAGTCGTTGCGTGCCGACAAACAGGCACAGGTGGCAGCGCTGAGCGCGCGTAAAGCGCAGTTGCAGAGCGACCTCGACCAGCTTCAGTCAAAGCTAAGCGGCGATCCTGCTGTCGCCGCCGAACAGGCGCAGCTCGAACGCGACTATCAGGTGCTGAAAGATCAGTATGACAAGCTGCTTGCCGACCGTGAGGACATCAAGTTGCGCGGTCAGGTGCAGAACCAGACCGATGCAATCAAGTTCAGCGTCATCGATCCACCCACTGCGCCGCGTGCACCCACCGCGCCCAACCGACCGCTGCTGCTGACCGGGGTGCTGATCGCCGGCCTTGGCGCGGGGATTGGTGCGGCATTTGCCCTCGGCCAGCTTCGCACGACGTTCCCGACGGCAAGCCGTCTGGAGCGCTCCACGGGCATGCCCGTGATCGGATCGATCGGGGAGCTGGTGACGGATGCCCAGCGGGTTCTTCGTCGCAAACAGCTGACCTATTTTGCCGGCGGCACAGGTGGATTGATGGTCGCCTATATCGCGTTGATCGGGGTCGAGCTTCTACAGCGGGGGATGGTGGCATGACGGAGATGCGCCCGATCCGCCGCGCGGGCTCGCTGCTCGAACGTGCGGCCGCTGTGTATGATTTCGAAGCCGAATTTCGGCGCACCGCGGCCGGTGCGACACCTGCTGCGATGCCGCCGCTCGCAATCGAGCCGATCGCCGCTGCCAAGCAAGAGCGGACGGCTCCAGTGGCCACGCCGGTCGCCCGCTCCGCCGGTCGTGGCGCAATCGACCGCGCGCTGCTTGCATCACAAGGCTTGCTCGTGCCCGGTGCCCCTGTCGGGGTGCTCGCGGAGGAGTTTCGGCTGGTCAAGCGCCAGCTCTTGCTGACCGCACGCGCCGTAAAGGCGACACATGGTAATCGATCCCGCACCATTCTGGTCTGCTCGGCGAACCCGAATGAGGGCAAAACCTATTGCTCGCTAAACCTTGCCCTGTCGCTCGCTGCTGAGCGTGACACGGAAGTTTTGCTAATCGATGCCGATTTCGCCAAGCCCGACGTCATGGCGCGGCTTGGGTTGTTGGAAGGGCCGGGGCTGCTCGATGCGCTCGCCACCCCAGCGATTGACGTCGAAACCTGTGTGGTGAACACCGATGTACCGCAGCTGAGCCTGTTGCCAGCCGGCACCAAGAGCAACCACGATACCGAATTGCTGGCGAGCGAACGCACATCCGTGCTGATCCAGCAACTGCTTGATGCCAATCCGCGCCGCATCATCATTTTCGATTCGCCGCCAGCGCTCGCCGCATCACCAGCGGCTACACTCGCCCAGCATGTGGGGCAGGTGATGATGGTGGTGCGCGCCGACCAGACGAGCGAGAGCGATCTGCGCGAGGCGGTCGGGTTGCTGGGCGGCTGTGCCGAAATCCAGCTGGTAATCAATTCCGTATCCTACGCGCCCGGGGGGCGTCGCTTTGGCAGCTATTATGGCTTGGAGGAGCCCAAATGACGCGGTTCGCGACCCTCATGATCGCGCTTGGCGGGGCGAGCATCGCGGCGACGCCCGCCGATGCCCGCAAGCGTGACATTACGCCCTACATCGAGATCGGCCAGATTGTTGCAGCTGATCTCAACACCAATGATGTGCTGACCTATTCGACGGTCGCCGTCGGTGTGGACGCATCGGTTTCCACGCGCCGGGTCGAGGCACAGGTAAGCTATCGCTACGAACGGCGTATTGGCTATCAGGACCGGCTTGACGACAGCGACATCCATAGCGGCTTGGCGCGGGCGGCGGTGAAGGTCGTGCCCGGTGTCAGCGTCGAGGGCGGGGCAATCGCGACGCGGGCGCGTTCCGATGTGCGCGGCGCCAATCCCGGCGTGCTGGTGGGCAATGTCGATAATATCGCCCAGATCTATTCGGTCTATGCCGGCCCGACGGTTGGCACCCATGTCGGACCGGTGGGGGTCAGCGCGAGCTATCGTTATGGTTATACCAAGGCGGAAGCCGTGGGGTCGACCGGCGTCGGCCCCGGCCAGCCGCGCCTCGACGCATTCGACAGTTCGCGCAGCCAGTTGGCGCAGGGCAGCCTCAATCTAAAATCGGGCACCGTGCTTCCTGTCGGCGTCACGGTGAGCGGCGCGTGGGAACGCGACGATGCGACGCAGCTTGATCAGAAATATGAGGGCAAATATGTCCGTGGCGACCTATTGCTGCCCGTCAGCGGTACGCTCGCGATCGTTGGCGGTGCGGGATATGAAAATATTCAGGTAACCCAGCGCGACCCGGTGCTCGATGCAGGCGGGCAGCCCGTCATCGACGGCAATGGTCGTTTCCAGACCGACCCCGCCAGCCCGGCGCGGATCGCCTACAGCTTTGATGGCATTTATTACGACGCAGGCGTCGTCTGGCGGCCAAGCAAGCGCACACAATTGGAGGCGCGGGTCGGCAAACGCTATGGCACGACCAGCTTCACGGGATCGTTCAGCTATGCACCGACTCAGGCCGTCGCGATCCGGGTGGGTGTGTATGACGGTATCCAGACATTCGGCCGCCAGCTCCAGAACGGGCTCGCCAATGTTGGCACCAGCTTCAACGCCGGTCGGGCGGGCGGCTTTGGCGGCGAATTCAACGGCTGTATCTTTGGCGCCGAAGGCGGGGCGGCGGGCAATTGCCTGAACGGCGCGCTCCAATCGGTGTCGACCGCCGCGTACCGCGCGCGCGGCGTCGACGCACTGATTTCTGTCAGCCGCGGGCCGCTGACCTTTGGCGCGGGCGCGGGCTATGCCAATCGCGAATTCCAGTCTGCCGCCGGTGCGGCTGGCTTTACCGTCAACGGCATCACCGATGAGAGCTATTACGCGCAGGCCTTTATCTCGCGGGCACTCGACAGCAGCACATCGATCGATGCGACCGCTTTCGCCAATTATTATCAGAGCAATCTTGCCAATGCGGCGGATGTCTTTGGCGTCGGCGCAACGGGTACGATTAGCAAGCGCTTCGGACGATTGGGTACACAGGCATCAGTCGGCGTTTACAGCTTTGGCCAGCAGGGGCAGGACACGACCATATCGGTGCAGGGCTTGCTGGGGGCGCGGTATTCGTTCTGATAAGGACGGGAACCGGGTCTGATTGGGAAATACAGTCGATGTACGATGATCATTATGGATTGAGCGGTCGACCGTTCCAGCTGACGCCAGATCCGCGTTTCTGGTTCGAATCGGCCACGCACAAGAAGGCGATGGCCTATCTCGGCTATGGCTTGAGCCAGGGTGAGGGGTTCATCGTTGTCACCGGCGACATCGGGGCGGGCAAGACGACGCTGGTCGGCCACCTGATGGCGACCATCGATCGGGAACGGCTGCACGCGATCAAGATCGTATCGAGCCAGATCGAGGCCGATGATTTGCTGCGGATGGTGGCAAGCGGGCTGGATATCGATCCGGCCAATCTGGTGAAGGCGCAATTACTGACCGCGATCGAACGCGGGCTGCACGCGGTTGCGCGCAGCGGGCGGCGGACGTTGCTGATCGTCGATGAGGCGCAGGCGCTGCCCGTGTCGTCGCTCGAAGAACTGCGGATGCTGTCGAACTTCCAGGCGGGCGGCCATGCGCTGCTCCAGATCTTCCTGCTCGGCCAGCCCGAATTTCGGCGCCAGTTACAGGGCGCGGCGGGCCTCGAGCAATTGCGCCAGCGCGTCATCGCGATGCATCACCTTGATCCGATGGGCCGGGACGAAATCGAACCCTATATGCGCCACCGGTTGGCCGTGGTCGGCTGGCAGGGGCGGCCGCAATTCACCACTGATGCGATCGCCGCGCTTTACCGCGGATCGGCGGGGGTACCGCGTCGGTTGAACCAGTTGGCCGGACGCGTCATGCTGTTCGGGGCGATCGAGCAGATCGATACGATTGATGGCCCAGCAGTTGACGCCGTTATCGCCGATATTGCGGGCGACTCCCCCGTTGTCCCGGAGACACCAACATCGGCACCCGCGCCCGCCACGCTAGAAGCGACGCAGCCCGAACCGCTGCCGATCCGCCAGCAACCAGCGTGGCAACCACCGGGACCGTCTGCCGATGCCGCAAATCACGACCAGTCTGCGCTCGAAGCGCGTGTTGTTGCACTTGAAGCGCGGCTGGAAGAGCAGGAGCTTGCCCTGCGCCGCATTCTGACGCTCCTGATCGACTGGGTTGAAGGCGATAGCCATCGGCCGGATCTGTCATCATTGCAGAGCCCGGCTGCATGAATGCCATCACGCCTGTAACCGCCACCGATGCGCGCATTTGCAATGCAATGTCGGTCGATGTTGAAGACTGGTTTCAGGTCGGCGCATTCGAAACGGTAATCGACAAGAACGACTGGCCGACGCTGGAAGCACGCGTTGAGCGGAATACGGATGCGGTGCTGGCAATCTTTGCCGAAACGGGCGTGAAGGCGACGTTCTTCACGCTCGGCTGGGTGGCGCAGCGGCATCCTGCGTTGATTCGCCGGATCGTCGAGGCTGGGCATGAAATCGCGAGTCATGGCTGGGATCACCAGCGGGTTTTCACGATGACGGCTGACCAGTTTCGTGCCGATCTGCATGCTGCGCGCAACGCTATTGAGGATGCTGCTGGCGTTGCCGTCACGGGGTATCGCGCACCGAGTTTTTCGATCGATCAGCGTACGCCATGGGCACATGCCGTGCTCACCGAGGCAGGGTATCGCTACTCGTCCAGCGTCGCGCCGATCGCGCACGATCATTATGGCTGGCTGGATGCGCCACGCCAGGCCTTTCGGCCCGTCGCTGACGCTGCTTTGATCGAACTGCCGATCACAATTGCCCGTTTTGCCGGGCGCGAGATGACCACCGGCGGGGGCTTTTTCAGGTTGTTTCCGGGCGCGATTATCCACCGCGCTGTCCGCCAAGCGAATGCCGATGGCCAGCGCCCGGCAGTGTTCTATTTCCATCCGTGGGAGATCGATCCTGGCCAACCGCGCGTTGCGCAAGCCCCGCTGAAATCACGGCTTCGTCATTATAGTCGATTGAGTGCGATGGCGGGGAAACTACGCACGTTGATCGGCGCGCATCAATGGGGCCGCGTAGACGGTGTCGTCGCTGTTGAAGCAGCACGTTTGCCATGACGATGCCGTTGCTCGCCATGCCGCTCGGTCTGCGTGAAGCAGAATTGCACGATCAGGACGATCGCACGCGGATCGAGGCCTTCGTGCACGCCCATCCTGATGCTACACCGTTCCACTTGCCCGCATGGAACATTGCCGTTGCCAAAGGCTGCGGCCAGCGCGCGCATTGCCTGGTGGCAGAGCGTGCCAATGGCGACATTATGGGCATCCTGCCGATGACCGAAATCGCATCGTCCCTGTTCGGTCGAGCGTTGGTATCGACCGGGTTCGCGGTTGGTGGCGGTATCTTGGCCAACGGCGAAGATGCCGTTCCCATGCTGGCCGACGCCGGTTGGGCCCTTGCAGAGCAGCTGCATTGTCCGACGATGGAACTGCGCGGTGGGCCGGTCCCGAGCGGCAACTGGCACATTGATGACGAGACGTATCTGGGGTTCGTTCGCGATCTGGCAGCGGATGACGACGCTGAGCTCGCCGCCATCCCGCGCAAGCAGCGCGCTGAAGTGCGCAAGGGTATCGCCGCCGGATTAGATATTACAACGGGTTGTCACGATAGCGTCGCGCGGGCACATTACGCGGTATACGCACAGTCGGTGCGAAACCTGGGGACACCCGTTTTCCCAAGGCGACTGTTCCGCGAAGTTTTACGCGAATTTGGTGAATCAGCCGATATCCTTGTCG
>CAZYOU010000050.1:0-19633 GCA_964649315.1 uncultured Stakelama sp.
GGCTCGTCCAGGGCTCCGGCTGGCTGTTCCGCGACCTCGATATCCATATCGGCACACGCGATCGGCTGGCGCTGATCGGCCGCAACGGCGCGGGCAAGACGACGCTGCTGAAACTGATTGGCGGACGGATCGAGGCGGATGAGGGACGACGCACGATCGTACCGGGCACCCGAGTAATCCTGCTTGAGCAAGACCCGCAGGTGACGGGCTTTGCCACGCTCGAGGATTTCGTGATGGCGGGCGACGATGCGCCGGAAAAGCATGAGGCAGAGGCGATTGCCGATCAGCTCGGCATCGACCTGAGCCGCGAAGCCGCCAGCGCGTCGGGCGGGGAACGTCGCCGCGCCGCAATCGTCAGGGCCCTCGCGCAGGACCCTGATGTGCTGTTGCTCGACGAGCCGACCAACCATCTCGACATCGCAGCGATCGAGTGGCTCGAAAACTGGCTCGCCCGGTTTCGCGGGGCGTTTGTCGTGATCAGCCATGATCGCACCTTCCTGACCCGGCTGACCAAGCAGACCTTGTGGCTCGATCGCGGGTCGATCCGCCGCGCCGAGGTGGGTTTCGGCGGGTTCGAGGCCTGGACCGAGCAGGTCTATGCCGAGGAAGCGCGCAACGCCGAGCGGCTCGATGCCAAGCTCAAGCTGGAAGAGCATTGGCTGCTGCGCGGGGTGACCGGGCGGCGGCGGCGCAATCAGGGGCGGCTGGCCAAGCTGAAGGAAATGCGCGCCACCCGCGCGGCCATGCTGGGGCCCCAAGGGTCCGCCAATCTGACGATCGGCAATGATGACGTCCGCACCAAGACGGTGATCGACGCCAAGGCTGTCACCAAGAAGTTCGGTGACCGAACGATCATCGACGACTTGACGCTGCGCGTGACACGCGGCGACCGGATTGGCATCGTCGGCAAGAATGGCGCGGGCAAGACCACCCTTCTCAAGCTGCTGACCGGCGAGATTGCCCCCGATATCGGCCATATCCGGCTCGCCAAGACGCTCGACGGGGTGATTATCGACCAGCAGCGCAGCCTGATGTCGCCCGAAAAGACCGTGCGTGACGTGCTGTGCGACGGCGGCGAATGGATCGAGGTGCAGGGCGTCAAGAAACACATCGCCGGGTATCTGAAGGAATTCCTGTTCGATCCGAACATGACCGAAGCGCGGATCGCGACGCTTTCCGGCGGCGAACGATCACGACTGTTGCTGGCGCGCGAATTCGCCCGCCCTTCCAACCTGCTGGTGCTCGACGAGCCAACTAACGACCTCGATCTCGAAACGCTCGATCTGCTGCAGGAAGTGATCGGCGATTATGACGGGACGGTGCTGATCGTCAGCCATGACCGCGATTTCCTCGATCGCACGGTGACGATCACACTGGGCCTCGACGGCAGCGGCCATGTCGATGTGGTGGCGGGCGGCTATGAGGATTGGGAACGCCAGCGCAGCCAGCGGGTCGACACCAAACGCGCACCCGCGGCCAAGGCATCAACCGCCGCGTCACCCCCACCGCCACCGTCCCGCGCCAAACTGACCTATAAGGACCAGCGCGATTATGATCAGCTGCCTAAACGGATCGAGGAGATGGAAAAGGCGATTGCGCGGAACGAGGCGTTGCTTGCTAATCCCGATCTCTACACCCGTGATTTTGCGCGGTTCGAGGCGCTGACAAAGTCCATCGAGCGCGAGCGCGCGGAAAAAGAAGCGGCGGAGATGCGCTGGCTCGAGCTGGCGGAGCAGGTTGAGGCGCTGAGCTAAGCGCGCGCCCGGGCGTCCGCTCAGCCCAGCGCTTTCAACAACGCCCGCGCCGCATCACGATCCATGAACCGGGGATCGGCGAGCACACGGGCAATATCAGCGCGCGCCGCTTCCTTCTGGCCGAGCTCGGCCTGCACCTGGGCGATGTGCCAGCGCAGGCCGCTATGCCACGGCGCGATCGACACGGCCTTGCGCATCAATTCCAGCGCCGCTGCATTCTCGCCCGCCTGATAGAGCGCCCAACCAAAGGCGTCGGTTGCGGCGGGGTTGAGGGGGGCCAGTCGATACGCCGCGGCACCGTATAACCTTGCCGCATCAAGCTCGCCATTACCGGCATAAGCATAGGCAAGCTCGGCGAGCAGCGTGGCATCGCGGTTGCCAAGTCGCGCCCGCAGCCCCTCCAGCCCGTCGATTGCCGCATCCCATTCACCGGCCGCAATCTGCCAATGCGCGGCGAGCCGAAGGGCGGCAACATTCATCGGGTTTTGCGCCTGGAACAGGGCGAGCACCACTGCTGCTTTTTGGCGATCCCCCGCGCGGTCATAGGCATCCACCACGCGCAGCATCGTCGCTTCATCGAAGCGCAGATTGGCGGCGCGGGCATAAGCGGCAGCCGCATCGCGCGGGCGCTTCATCTGCATCAACGTATCGCCGACCAGCAGATGCGCTTGGGGCGCACCGGGTGCCTGGCGCACGAGCCGCTGCGCCTCAGCCAGTGCTGGTCCCAACCGTCCGCTATCGATCAGCCCGCGGACATAAGTGACGGCAAGCACCGGATCATCGGGACGTTGATCGAGCGCGCCTGCCGCTGCGGCAAGTGGCACATCGCTGCCGAACGGGCTCGTGACGTCGCGCGCAGGGATGGCTGCACGGTCGAGCAGCCGCGCCGCCCAATCCCGCTCGTTCGTTGTTTCGAATGCCTGTCCCGCCAGCCGAAGCACATAGCTGTCGGCATCACCGCGCACTGCAATTGCGCGGAGCACCGCGAGCGCCCCCGGTGCGTCGCCGGATTTCAGCAGCGCCGCCCCCAGCAATCGCCGCGCATCAAGGTTCATCGGCTGCAGGCTCAACAGCCCGCGCCACTGGTCGATTGCCTGTTGATAGGCCCCCGCCCGGTAATCGAGCATCCCGCCCAGCAGCAGCGGCCCCGGCTGGCCAACCAGCGCGCCATTGGTTCGCTGCAGCAGGCTGCGCGCGAGATCGTCATTCTCCGCCCGCGCGGCCATCACCGCCTGCAGGTACAGCGCTTGCGGGCTGCCCGGCCGCGCCGCCAGCGCGCGCCGTGACGCGCTCAGCATATCGGTGTAGCGCCCCGCGTCACCCAGCGTTGCTGCATATTGGATCAGCGCATCGTGCCGCCACGGATCGACCTTCAGCGCCGTTTCAAACCACGGCAATGCAGCGATCAGCCCATATTGTCCGCGCACCAGCTCACCACGCAACACCAGCGCATCGACATTGCCCCGATCGATCGCGAGCGCTCGGTCTGCAGCGGCAATCGCCCCCGCGATATCGCTCGATTGCTGGCGCACCCGGCCCAGATCACTCCAGGCGGCACCGTCATTGCCTTTCGTTGCCTCCAGAACTTGCGCAAGCAGCCGCTGCGCTTGCGGCAATTTGCCCTGCGCCGCCAGCGCGCGCGCGCCGACCCGCAGCGCATAGAGCCGGTAGCGCGGCTGCGCCCGATCAACCTCTGCCAGCGCGCGTTTCGCATCGCCCTGCAACAGCCAGGCATGGGCATAAAGCTGATGCGCGCGGGCCATATCGAACCCCGCATCGCGCGCGCGACGAAGCTCGCCTTCCGCCGCCGCTCCCTCGCCAAGCGCCAGATAGGTACGCGCGAGCACGGCATGGGCAAGGCCCCAGCTTGGATCCGCATTGACCGCCTTCAGCGCATGACTACGCGCGGCGGTCGCCTGATTCTGTTTCAGCAGATCAAGACTCTGCGCCAATTCTTGCCGCGCGGTTGCGCCATCGGCCTGTGCCGGGCTGGAGAGCCCCGCCAGCGCGAGCAGCGAGACTGCCAGCCCAAGCGACGCAATGGTCCGCCGGCGCACCTTAAACATGAAGATCATAGGATTTGAGCAAATCATAGAGCGTCGGGCGGCTGACCCCGAGCAGCTTGGCAGTGTTCGAGATATTGCCCTCCGCCCGGGCGAGCGCATGGCGGATCGCGGCGCGATCAGCGGTTTCGCGTACCGCTTTCAGGTTCAGCGGTTCGGGCTCGGCGTCGCCCGCCAGATCAAGATCGGCGGCGGTAATCGCTTTGCCCTCGGCCATAATCACCGCGCGCTTCATGCGATTTTCGAGTTCGCGGACGTTGCCGGGCCAGCCCCAAGCGTCGATCGCGGCGCGCGCATCGGGGGCAAGGCTGGTGACACCCGAGTTCATCGCCTTGGCGTATTTTTTCAGAAAATGGCGCGCGAGCAGCCCGGCATCGCCCGTCCGTTCGGCAAGCGACGGAATCCGCACGACGATTTCGGCGAGGCGGTAATAAAGATCGTCTCGAAACCGGCCATCGGCAATCATCGCGTCGACATCCTGATGTGTTGCGCACACGATCCGCGTATCGACCGCGATCGGCTTGCGTCCACCGATCCGCTCGATCACGCGCTCCTGCAGGAACCGTAACAGCTTGACCTGCAACGGCAGGGGAATGTCGCCAACCTCATCGAGGAACAACGTGCCGCCCTGCGCCTGTTCGATCTTGCCTTCGGTGGTTTTTACAGCACCCGTGAACGCCCCTTTTTCGTGCCCGAACAATTCGCTTTCGAGCAATGTTTCGGGGATCGCCGCACAGTTGATCGCAATGAACGCCCCTTTGCGGCGCCCGCTTGCCTCGTGCAGCCCGCGCGCCAGCAATTCCTTGCCGGTGCCGCTGGCGCCAAGCAGCATGACGGAGACATCGGCCGGCGCGACCCGCTCGATCGTGCGTGTCACCTTCAGCATTTCGGGTGCCGCGGTAATCATCCCGCCGAGCGCCGTCGTGGCAGCCGCGCTGTCCGCCAGCCGGCGATTCTCCGCCTCCAGCGCATGAACATGGAACGCGCGTGAGACGATCAGCCCCAATTGGTCGATATCAATCGGCTTTTGGTAAAAATCCCATGCGCCGTGCTCGATCGCGCGCAGCGCGCTGTCGCGCGCGCCGTGCCCGGACGCGACGACAACTTTGGTGTCTGGCTTGAGCGACAGGATCGCATCGAGAGTCGCAAATCCCTCAGTCACGCCGTCAGGATCGGGCGGCAGGCCAAGATCGAGCGTCACCACATCGGGCGCTTCGGCGCGGAGCAGCGTGATTGCCTCTGCCCGGTCGCTGGCGACAAGAACCTCATAGCCGTCATACGCCCAGCGCAGCTGACGTTGCAGCCCGGGATCATCCTCGATGATCAGCAATTTGCGGCTTGGTGTCGTGCTCATGCCGCCTGCCCCATGCGCGCCCGACCCGCGAGGGCAGCGGGCAATGTTATGCGGAAGCGACTGCCCTCGCCTTCGCGGCTGAATGCCTCCACGCGGCCGCCCATCGCCTCGGCCAGCTGGCGGGCCTCAAACGCCCCAAGCCCGAACCCACCCGCCTTCGATGACACGAACGGCTTGAACAATTTGTCGCGGATGAACGCCGGACTCATCCCGGCGCCATGATCGACGACATCGATCGTGATCGCGTCATCAGCACGCCCTACCATGACGGTGATCGGATCATCGGCAGGGCTGGCCTCAATCGCATTCTGCAGGAGATGGCTGAGCACCTGTTCGACCCGGGCCGGATCGGCGATCGCAATCGCATCACGCAGGCCAGCGGTCGCAATCGGGTGCTGGGCGCGGCGCAGCGCGATAACGCGCTCGATCAAGGGCACGATCTCCACTGGTCCAAGGGCGTCTGGCCGGCCGGTGTGATGTTGCGACAGGCGAGCGAGCAGATCATTCATCCGCGCCGCCGAATCCTGCAACGTCGCGACCATATCGGCCCGGAAATCAGGGTTGTCGGCATGGCGTTCGGCATTGCGCGCGACCAGGCTCAACTGGTTGACGAGGTTCTTGATATCATGCATGATGAAGGCGAAGCGGCGGTTGAATTCATCGAACCGCTGCGCATCGGACAACGCCTCATGCGCGCGCGCCTCTGCCAGATAGCTCGCGACCTGGCGCCCGGCGATCCGCAATAGATCAAGGTCCTCCCAATCGGGCCGCCGGTCGATTGGGGGGCGTGCCAGCAGGATGACGCCCGTCAGTTTGCCGAAATGGACGAGCGGCACCAGCACCCAGGCATCGGCCCGGTCGAGCATCCAGATCGGCACGCTATCGATTTCCGGCGTGTCGGCCGTTTCGGCGCGCACACTGTCGAGTTCGATGATCCGGCCGGTGGTCTCAAGATATCGGGCGAGCATCGCCTCGCCGCTTTGCGATGGCGTGCCACCGCGTTCCCAGTTCCAGACAGCGCCCTGCCCCAGCCCGGCGCCATCGGGCACCAGCAACATGCCGGCGGGGGAATCGGTCAGGTCAGCGACGGCTTTGACGATACGCTCGTCGAGCGGCGCTGCGCCGTCCCCCGGCTTGCCGAGCGTATCGGTGAAGCGGAGCCATTCGGCCCGGTAATCATAGCGGTGCGTGAAGAAATGCTTGGCGAGCTTCACCTTGATCCACGCCCGCAACCACGGCGTCGAGACGATGGTGACAAGCGCCGTGGTCGATCCGACCACGAAGGCGGTCTGCAACAGGCGGCCATAATCGCCGCCGATCGTGCCCAACGCGCTGGTCGCAAGCGCGTTGACCGCGACATAGACGACAAAGCCGCCGAGCGAGATCGACTGATAGGCAATCGTCCGTGACAATTGCAGCGTCCAGTCGCCATTGCGATGCGCGGCGACCGCAAACAACGGCGCGATCAGCACGATCGCCAACCCACGCAGCAACGTCAGCACCGCAGACTGATCGCCATCGAGATAGGACAGCGCATAAAGGCCCAGATCGAGCCCCCACATCAGCGCAAG
This sequence comes from uncultured Stakelama sp., assembly GCA_964649315.1. Classification (GTDB taxonomy): domain Bacteria; phylum Pseudomonadota; class Alphaproteobacteria; order Sphingomonadales; family Sphingomonadaceae; genus Sphingomonas. The sequence goes on from CAZYOU010000050.1 coordinate 6,743, forward strand.
CGCCGCCACCGCCAGGCGAATGCCACCCCGCGCGGCAGGCGCAACCGCCTTATAGAGGTGATCGACAAGCACCAGCGCGGTCACCGCCACCAGCATCCGCATGATCAGCGCGACCTTGGCAATGGCCAGGTTATCAGGGGCGTCTGGCAGGGCGGCGGCGATTGCCGACAAGCCCGCGCCGATGACGACCATTACAGCGAGCATCGCATAGATGATCGCCACCGGACGCACCGACGGCGTATCATAACCCCGCCGCATCAGCGCGCCCATGAACACCAGCCAGGCAATGTTGCGGATCGCCTCAGCAATCCAGCTGATCGGATCATCAGCGCCGATGCCCGCAATCGCCAGCCCCCAAAACGCCGTCATCGCCAGCGCAACCAGGAACGCCATGCGCGGCAGCGCGGCACCCGCCCGGCGCACCTGCGACAGCGCAAGGCCACCGAAGACCAGCGCCGCCATGGCGTGCACCCAGACGATCAGAGTCGAGATCATCATGTCAGCGCGCGCCTTCCGGCCACAGCACAACCCGGATCGTTTGCAGCAAGATCAGCAAATCAAGAAAAGGCGAGTAGTTCTTGGCGTAATACAGGTCATATTCCAGCTTCTGCCGGCTATCCTCGATCGACGCGCCATAGGGATAGTTGATCTGTGCCCAGCCGGTGATGCCCGGCTTCACCATGTGCCGTTCGGCATAATAAGGCAGCTGCTGTTCGAGATCGTCGACGAATTGTGGGCGTTCGGGGCGGGGGCCGACAAAGCTCATCTCCCCCTTCAGCACGCTCCATGCCTGGGGCAGTTCATCAATCCGCAATTTGCGGATGATGCGACCGACGCGGGTGATGCGGGGATCGTCCTTTTCCGCCCATACCGCCTTGCCGTTCACCTCGGCATCGACCCGCATCGATCGCAGCTTCACGATATCAAAGCCCACATTGTACAGACCGACGCGGCGCTGGCGGTAGAGCACCGGGCCCTTGCTCTCCAGCTTGATGGCGATGGCGGTGGCGAGCACCAGGGGGGCCGTGAGCACGATCAGGATCAGGCTCGCCACGATATCGAACAGGCGCTTGAACACCCCCGACAGCATCCGCCCGGATGAGAAACCGTCCGAAAAGATCAGCCAGCTTGGGTTGACGCTGTCGAGATCGACCCGGCCGGTTTCGCGTTCGAGGAAGGTCGAGATTTCATTGACGTGCACGCCCGTCGTCTTGATCCGCAGCAAATCCTTGAGCGGCAGCGCGTTACGTCGCTCCTCCAGCGCCAGCACCACTTCGCTGGCGTTGAGCAGCACGACATGATCGGCAAGATTATAGATGGCATCACGGGCAATCGCTTCGGGAATGACCCGGTTCGCCTCGCTCATCGACACATAACCCACCACGACAAACGCCGCGCCGGGGGTTTGCGCCATTGTCTTCAACCGCTGCGCGCGCAGGCCTGCGCCAAGCACGACGATCCGCCGTTTGAACACCTGGCTACCCAGCGTCTTGCCGAGCAGAATCCGCAGCAGGATAAGGCCGACTACTGCCAGCGCCATGCCGTAAAGCAGGTTCGATCGCCAGAAATCGAGGGCGGGGACAAGGTAGAAAATCGCGCTTTGCAGGATGACACCCAGCGACACCGCGACAATCAGCCGCGCGGTGGCATAGCGAAGCGATTGCAGCGCATCCGCCCCGTACACGCCGACCGCCATCATCGCGAGTTCCAGCGTGCCGGCAAAGCAGATGAGCTGGGGCAGACGGGTGACCATCGGCTCGACCGCTCGATCGAGCTGTCCCATCCGGAACATCCAGCCGAGCTCACCCGCCACGAACAGCAGGATGAGGTCCAATATGGCGAGCAACAGCACCGCGTTGGGGACGTAATGCTTGAATAGCTTGATCATGACAGCGGCGTTCTACCCGGGTAAGTGTAAACAATTCCGACACGCGCGGCACGATTGCCATAGGTTTTTTTACACCGCCGCGCCGTCGCGATGCAGCGCTTTGCCCATTCGACCGTTGGAACGAGACGAGCGGTTTGACTCTGTCATCGGTCGGTTTATCGCTCGTCACATGGGAAAGATTGATGCCTGATCAGACGCTCATCATCCCCGTTATTCTATCGGGTGGGGCCGGATCGCGGTTGTGGCCAATGTCACGCCCCGAAATGCCCAAGCAGATGCTGCCGCTGACGGCGAACCACACCATGTTTCAGCTGACCGCTGGTCGCACCCATAATCATGAACGATTTGCCGCACCGATCATCGTCGCCAATGCCATGCACGGCGACATCGTCGCCGCGCAGTTGCGCACCGTTGCTGTATCGCCACAGGCGATTCTGCTGGAAACCATTGGCCGCAATACCGCACCGGCAATCGCGCTCGCGGCCATTGCGGCGGGCGGCGGCGATGCGCCGATGCTGGTTATGCCATCCGACCATGTCATCACTGATGTCGATGCCTTTCACGCTGCCATCCAGCGCGCCTTGCCGTTGGTTCGCGACCATTGGCTGATCACCTTCGGCATCGATCCCCAGTCACCCGAAACCGGCTATGGCTGGATCAAATCCGGGCCGGAAATAACCTCAGGCGTTCATCAGGTATCGCACTTCGTCGAAAAGCCGCCACTCGATCGGGCGGAGGCGATGCTGGCGGCGGGCAATCATTACTGGAATGGCGGTATCTTTCTGTTCCGCGCCGATGCGTATCTGGCCGCATTGGGCAGATTCGAACCCGCCATGCTGGCCGCCGCGCAGCGCGCGATGGCGCGCGCGACCCGCGACGGGAATCGCGTCACGCCCGATGCCGAAGCCTTCGCCGCATCGCCCGCCCAGTCGATCGATTATGCGGTGATGGAAAAGGCCGATCGGGTGGCCGTCGTGCCGGTCAGCATGGGGTGGAGCGATGTCGGGAGCTGGGATGCGCTTCATGCACTCAGTAATTGCGATGCCGCCGGAAATGCCTGCGACGGCGATGTGGTGATGCTCGATTCGAGCAATTGTCTGGTACGAAGCGACGGCATCCGCATTGCGATGCTGGGCATGAAAGACATGATCGTCGTCGCCAGCGGCAATGATGTGCTGATCATTCCGCGCGGCCGTTCGCAGGAAGTGAAGCGGCTGATCGAAGCGATGAAGCAGGATTAGCGGCGGCTTCCCGCTGAAATCATGCCGCTTAGACGGCACAACCGGCAGGCCCTATAGGCGTTCAAGGGGCAGCATATTGAGGATTCGGACATGCAATTTCGCGCTATTCTAGGTGCCGTCTTTGTACTGGGCGGCGGTGCAGCCGTCGCGGCGAACGCCCAGCAACAGGATAACAGCCTCGGTCGGGCGGCCAGTCAGCCACTGCGTGATACGCGGATCAAGGACGACAAGATTCCCGATATTCTCCTGTTGGCAGCCTCTGCCCCCTATTCGTCGGCCAACACCCAGAATTGTGCGGCCATTGCCCGCGAAGTGAACAGGCTCACGCGGGTGCTTGGCCCCGATGTCGATGCGCCCGCGCCAAAGAAGGGCGAAGGATCGGCGATTGCCGCTGCCGCCACCCGCGGCGTGGTGAGCAGCTTCATCCCCGGCCTTGGGCTGGTTCGTGTGATTACCGGCGCGGACAAGGCGCAGCGCCGCGCCGAAGCCGCCGTTTATGGCGGATCGGTGCGGCGCGGCTACTTGAAAGGACTTGGGCGCCTGAAGGGGTGTCGCGGCGCTGCCGCCCCGCGTCCCGCGGCGGTTGCCGATCGGCCCGAACTGCCGACCGACGATTAACGCCAACGCTTAACTTCGCTGTCGCCCGCGCCGTTCGCCTTTGCGTTCCTGCCGACGTGATTTGGCAATCGCGACGGCGGCGCGGCGTTTGCCTTCGGCGGTTTCGCTGAACTTCACCTCGTCCATCGGCATCGCATTGCCGAGTTTTTCGTCAAAACCGAGCAGTTTCAGGCTTTCGGCAAAATGCGCTGGCAGGTCGGCGGTCACGTCGATCTGCCCGCCATCGGGGTGATCGATGCGAATGCGTCGGGCGTGCAGGTGCATCTTGCGGCTAACCCCGCCGGTCAGGAACGATGCCGCCCCGCCATATTTACCGTCGCCGACAATCGGATGGCCGATCGCGTTCAAATGCACGCGCAGCTGGTGTGTGCGCCCTGTGAAGGGCTGCAGCTCAACCCAGGTAGCGCGATTGCCCGCGCGTTCGATTACGCGGTAACGGGTGCGCGCCGGGCTGCCATTTTCCTCATCGACATGCATTTTCTCACCACCCGAACCCGGCTGCTTGCCGATCGGCAGTTCGATCATGCCGTCGAAAATCTCCGGCACGCCGACGATCAGCGCCCAATAGACCTTGCGCGCCGTCCGGCTGGAAAAGGCCTTGGCGAAATGCCCGGCTGCGCGCGCGTTGCGCGCGACGAGGAGGGCACCGCTGGTATCCTTGTCGAGCCGGTGGACCAGCTTTGGCCGCCCCTCGCTTTCGAAGGTCAGCCCGTCGAGCAGGCCATCGACATGCTCGGTCGTCTTGGTGCCGCCCTGCGTCGCAAGGCCCGGCGGTTTGTTGATGACGATCGCCTGGCTATCCTTGTGGATCACCAGTTCCTGGATGAATGCTTCCTCATCCGGCGTCAGCGGGGTGCGGGTGCGGGCGGCAACCTTCGGCGCATCCGCGCGGACAGGCTCGGCGGGCGGCACGCGCAGCACTTGCCCCGCCGCCAGCCGGTCGCCCGGGGTCGCGCGCGCGCCGTCAATCCGCAGCTGACCGGTGCGCGCCCATTTGGCGACCGTCGTATAGCTGGTTGCCTCCAGATGCCGCTTGAACCAGCGATCGAGCCGGATCCCGTCATCTTCCGCCGATACGGTAAACTGGCGAACATCACCGTGGCTGCCGACGCCCTTCTTCGGGAGATCGCTCATGCCAGCCCTCGCGTCATCGCCAGCCCGGCAAACAGCGCGAGCACCGCGCCCAGTACCGAGGCGAGCGCGTAACCCAACGCCGTCAGCATCGCGCCGCGTTCGAGCATCGTCACCAGCTCAAGCGAAAAGGCCGAAAAGGTCGTAAAGCCACCCAGCACGCCAACCGCTAGGAACAACCGCGCCTGCTCACCTGCGGCCATCCGCGCGAGCATCCCCATCAGCACCCCCATCGCGAGCCCACCGATCAGGTTCACCGCCAGTGTGCCCCAGGGGTAATTCGGGCCGAGCCAGCCAAGCATCGCCTGGCCGACAAGGTAGCGCGCGGCAGCGCCCAGCGCCCCGCCCAGCATCACAAGAGAAAGAGAAATCATGCCGCGCGTTAGCGCGAATGGCCAGCAAAGAGAACCCGTCCGCCTGAACGCCGGAATTACTTGCCGTTATTGGCCACCAGATCGACGTCGGTACCGCCATCGGCGCGGGGGGTGGCGAACACCGCATAGGCCGCATCACCCTGGGTCCCGGCCAGCACATGCGCGTCCCCTTCGGCCTGATGTTCAGCGGAATAACCCGCCTTGCTGACCCGGGTATAATACCAGTCGAGCACGCGCTGCACCGGCGCGGCGGTGGCGAAGCTGACGACCCGCAGCGCGCACGGACCCGTTTCGGAACCAGCAGCCTCGCTTACGCGCGCATCGGGATACAGCGGCACCGACGGCGGCAGGCGCAGCGCCCAGCGCGTCGAATAGCTGATCGACCCGGCACAATTGCGCGCGGCGCGGTTCGACTGACGCTCGACAAGGCCACCCAAGGTCAACGCCTCGCGCGCGGCGCCACATGCCGTGCAGGCCTGACCACTGACCGGCGCAGGAGCCGATTTCAACGTTTCGCTGCTGCTCATATCGGCACTCGGCCGGGTGGCACCCGCGACCATATCGGGCGGCACAGGCGTTGAATAAGGTTGGGCCGGCGGGCGGATCGCATCGTAATTGGCCTGCGCGGCGAGCGCGGGATCGACCATGATCTGATCCTGCAGCGCCGCCATCATCGCCGGATCGCGCACATTGCCCGTGCTGTTGCCATCGGCAAGTTCAGCGTCGAGCGAATCGAGGTTGGGATCGGCATCGTTCGCCTGCGCGCACGCCGCGAGCATCAGCGGCACGCAACCGACCATCAGGGCACGAATGCCACCACGAACCATCACCACGCTCCTATGCGGAATGCACGGTTATTGGCCGAAAAGGGGTTAAGGAAGCGTATGGCACGCGTGGTCGATCACCGGCAGCGAGGTGCTTGACATAAGTAATACAGTCCCGTATTTTCGGAACATGCTTAACATTCTCTCCCTGCTCGTCGGCCTTGTGGCCTTTGTCATCGCGCTGGTGGGCTTGGTGCCGCTGTTGGGATGGCTGAACTGGATCGCCCTGCCGATCGCGGTCATCGGTACCGCGCTTGGCCTGTTATCCGACAGCAAGGCCGGGCGGAACCTGAACATCCTGGTACTGATTTTCGGCGGCTTCCGACTGTTCATCGGCGGCGGTTTCATCTGATCTGCGCCGCATGAGAAAAAGGGCCCGGCATTGCTGCCGAGCCCCCATTCTTCGCATCACTTAATCGATTAGCGGCAAACAACCCGACCGCGATCAACCGACTGCCCGAGCAGCGCGCCGGCCGAACCGCCGAGCAGAGCACCCAGAACGCGCGAACCGCCGCCGGCGATCGAGTTACCGATCACGGCACCCGAGATGCCACCGATGATCAGACCGGTCGTGCCATCCGAACGACGGCAGTAAAAGCGGTTGTCCCGGCCGCGATAGATGCGGTCGTTGCGCGTCAGGCGGCGCGGCTGATAAAAGCTGCCATCGCGATAATATTGATCGGCATAATAGGCGCGCTGGCCGCGCGGCAGCCGGTTGTAGTCATAGTTGCGGAACTGGCGCCAATCGCGCTGGTTGCGGTTCTGGAGCTGGCGCTGGCGCTGGTTACGATTCTGAAACTGGCGCTGATCCTGCCGGGCGTCCTGGCGGGCATCGCGAATATCTTCCCGATAGTCCTGACGCGCGTCGCGCACGTCGCGGCGGGAATCGGCATTGCGCAGATCTTCGCGATATTCCTGACGGGCATCACGCACATCGCGGTTATATTCGCGCTGGGTCTGTGCGGGCGTCTGTGCCGAGGCGGAAACCCCTGGGACCATGACGGCAGCAATTGCTGCGGCGATTATAGTATAACGCATCTGCTTGTTCCTTTTTCCGGTGAACTGTAGATATAACGAACATCGAAGGTGTGAGTTGCGTGAACACAAAATGACATTACGTTCATGCCAGCGACAGCTCAGGCAGTTTTCAACACTATGAAAGACAAAGAAAAAGGGAGCACGGCGGTGGCCGTACTCCCTTTTTCCTTATGTCAATCAATAGGAAATTAGCGGCAACGCTTCTTCGCGGTAATCGTGCGATCGATTGCGCGGCCAGCAAAGGCACCGCCCACGCCGCCCGCAACTGTACCGAGCAGGCCGCCGCCGACCGCATTGCCAAGCACCGCGCCGCCGACACCGCCGGCGATCAGGCCCGTCGTGCCATCCGAACGACGGCAATAGGTCTTGCCGTTGCGGGTATAGACGCGTGGCTTATAGGTCTTCTTACGCGCCTCGGCCTGGGTCGGGAACGATACCGTTGCTACGGGAACCACGAGCGAGACTGCGGTCAGTGCCATCAAAAACTTACGCATCGAGTAAACTCCCTTTTTTGGATTGGCTTGTCGTCATCAAATTCTGCGGGGGTAACGCTTCGACCGTGGAACGAGTTTCATTAACGTAAAACAACGACCTGTTCAGGTGCGACGGGTTGAACGGAAGCCGAGACGGGGCGTGTTGAATTGATCCCCGATATCCACGTTATCCACAACCCGAATTGCACGAATCACGCTTGGTACGACTCGGATTTGATGACAGCATCATGACTGTAAGCAGCGGGTCAAAAAGCAGGAAATTGCTGGAAGATCAGCTTCTTAGGCCGGGATTTCGCGCAGGTGCCGCAAGGAAACCGTACGAAAACCGGGTGGGGTGTCGATCGGCAGAGGCGGCGGGCACGCGCAAGTGGGCAACGTGCCGGAAGCCGGGCCGGCAACCGAATGTCTCGGGATGCTCGAAAGAGTGGAACGGGGCAGGATGCAAGCCGCCGGTGGGGTGCGGGTCCGCAAGGGCGCGTACCAAACCGACGGGGAGCAACCGAAAACGCAACGCCTGATGCCCCCCGCGGCAACGGCTGAGCATGCCGCCGAAACCAGAAGGCGCAGGGGAACCGAAAGGAACCCCAAGCGGATCGAAGTCCGGCGACCGGGGGTCGGCAGCAATGCCGGCCCCCATTTTCGTTTTGGGCAGCGGCCCATGCCAATGCCGCGGGGTGGAGTGTCTTCGCGACCTGCCCGCGATCGGCTAAGCCTGCCTCATGGCCCCCATCATCCCCACCGCCACCACTGTCCTGCCCGCCATCGCCCCGTGGCTCGATGTCGTCGCGATCTCGCTGTTCGCCGCGACCGGGGCGCTCGCTGCGGCAAAGCGGGAACAGACGATCGTCACCGCCTGCTTCTTCGCGCTGGTCACCGGCGTGGGCGGCGGCACGGTGCGCGACTTGCTGATCGGCGCGCCGGTATTCTGGGTGAGCGACAGCCGCGTTGCCGCCGCGTGCCTGATCGTCGCGATGCTGATCTGGATCACCCCGGTGCGCTGGTGGCAGGGTGCGGCGCTCGACTGGTTCGATGCGGTGGGGCTGGCCGCCTATGCCGTGTTCGGCGCGGCCAAGGCGCTCGATTACGGCATCCCCCTCGTCCCCGCCGCGCTGATGGGCGTGGTAACGGCGTGCGTCGGCGGCATCATCCGCGATGTGCTGGCGGGCGAACCGTCGATCATCATGCGGCCGGAGATTTACGTGACAGCGGCGGCGCTCGCGGCGGGCCTGTATGTGGCGCTGGTCACGATCGGCACGCCCGGCACGATGGCGGCGATCATTGCGGCGAGCGCCGGCTTTGCGTTGCGCGCGGCCGCAATTGGCTGGAAACTGGCGCTCCCGGGCTATCGGGGTGAGCGGTGACAACAGCTAAAGACGCGCGATCAAGCTCAGGCTGGCGACATGGTTGATCCGGTCTGGCCCGCGCCGAAAAATAGTCTGGTTGAGATAACCCGGCTCGATGACGAACTGTTTGCTGATCGGTACCGACACCCCTAAAAAGGTGCGAACTTGATCAAATCCGGCACGCGCGCCCCAATCCGTGCTGTTCGCGGCATAAAATCCCTCGACGATCACCACGCCCGCCACCGTGCTGCCAGGCCGCACCGGCATCTGGGCGCGAACAAACTGCCGCAGGCGCCATCCAGTGTCCCGCCGCCCCTCGACAAGGCGCTGCTCGACCCGGGATCGGCCCGTAATCACCAACCCGCGGCGGTTGCGCACAATCGGGAATGTCAGCTGTTCCCAAACCCGATGTTCATTGGTCGTGGTGCCGTTAACAGGATCCGTTCGGACATAGGCATAGCCGAGATGCGCGGCGGTCGTCGCCGATAGCCTGAGCCCAATTGCCGGGCGCACGATAAACTGGCTGGCATGCGCGGCATCCGTGATGCGTGCCTGTCCTTCAGCCCAGAAGATCAGATCGTCCTTGATTGACCCTAGCACCAGCACCTGGGTCCAGGCCTGGCCATCATCCTGCGCCTTCGCTGGCATGGCCCATAGCGCCAGCCCGGCGGCAACCAGCACGCGCATCGTCATCATGATCAGGCCCGCACCAGCCCGACTTCGCTGAACGGCCTCGGCTCCACCGGCGGCACGCTCGGCTCGTTTAACGCGCATTGCCAAAAGCCGACATCGATCCACTGGCCCTGCTTGTAACCGACCTCGCGGTATACCCCGGCGCGGCGAAAGCCGACTGCCTCGTGCAGCCGGATCGATCCGTCATTGGGCAGCGCGATCGCGCCGATCGCCTGGGTGAAGCCCTGGACGCGGAGCGTATCGATCAGCGCCTCGTAGAGCAGCCGCCCGGCGCCCTGCCCCTGCACGGCGCCCGCGACATAGATCGATGTCTCGACGACATAGCGATAGGCAGGGCGATCGCGGAACTGGCTGGCATAGGCATAAGCGAGCACGCCGCCGCCCTCCGGATCACCATTGGTCGCGACCAGCCAGGGGTAAAGCCCGCCCGATGCTGCCATCCGCGCGCGCATCTGCCGCGTATCGGGCGCGTCAGTTTCGAACGACACCGTGCCGCTCAGCACGAATGGCGCATAGATCGCCGCAATCGCTGCCGCGTCGTCGGGCGTCGCCGCGCGGATCGCAATCACAGGCCGAGGCGTGCCAGTACGATGTCCATCAGGCGCACATCGTCACGGCCCGGGGATGCTGGCGCGAGCCCACCACATTCGAGGCAGCGCGCCTGAACTGAGCCGCCGGTCGCGAGCCGCCGCATATCGCCCAGCGCCATCGCGAACACCGCGCGGCGATCGCGTGCGATCCGGGCGAAAGCGTCGCCTGCCTGATCGGCCTCATCCTCGTCCGGCCGCGACAGATCGTTTGCGAACTTGGCGAACCAGCCCGGCTTTTTCTCCAGATATTCGGCATGGACCTTTTTCGGGTCGAGCTTGGCGCGGCGTGCGGCTTCGTCGATGGCGTCCTGCAGCGTGCCGAACCGATCGACCAGACCAAGCTGACGCGCCGTACCGCCATCCCACACGCGCCCTTGCGCGATGCTGTCGACCTTTTCGACTGACATTTTCCGCGCCGAGGCAACCCGCGACAGGAACTGCGCATAGCCGTGCTCGATGCCCGCCTGCAGGATCGAATCGACTTCGGCATTGGTGCCAGCGAACACGTCGGGCTGGCCGCTGAGCGGGCTGCTCTTCACGCCGTCAGCGGTGATGCCAAGCTTCTTCAGACTGTTTTCGAACGTCGGGATGATGCCGAAGATGCCGATCGATCCGGTGATCGTTGTCGGCTCGGCAAAAATCACATCGCCTGCCGTCGCGACCCAATAGCCGCCCGATGCCGCGACCGAGCCCATCGAGATAACGACGGGCAGCTTTTGTACTTTTGCCTCAAGGACCGCCAGCCGGATCGCCTCCGATGCGAGCGCCGATCCGCCCGGTGAATCGACGCGAACCACCAGTGCCTTCAACGTTTTCTTGGCCAGACCGTCGAGCACCAGCTTGGAGATCGTCGCACCACCAGCGGTGCCTGCACCCGCCTTGCCATCGACGATATCGCCCGCAACCGTCACCACGCCAATCGCATCGCCCGTTTTCGGGAGCGGGTTGGCCTTCAAATAATCGGCATAACGGATCGCATTGAACGTCGGCGCGCCCTTGCCTGATTTCTTGCCGACCAGCTCGATCACCCGGGCATCGAACTGCGCGCGGTCGCCCAGCTTATCGATCAGGCCGGCTTTCATATTGGCGGCAGCGATATCGCCCTTGGTCGCAGCGACCAGCGCGCCCGGCGTCGTCAGGAACTGCGCCGACTGCGCCTTTGGACGCGCCTTGGCGACTGATTCCTTCCAGTCAGTCAGCAATGAACCGTACAGCGCTTCGCTGGCCGCGCGCGCTTCGGGCGACTGATCGGTACGGGTATAGGGTTCGACAAACGATTTGAACTTGCCGACGCGGTAGACATGAACGTTGACGCCCAGCTTCTCGATCAGCCCCTTATAATAAAGCTGCGATCCGCCGGGGCCAGTGAACAACGTGCCGCCCATCGGGTTCATCCAGATCTCGGTCGCATTGGCCGCCAGCCGATAGCCCGAATCGGTATAGCCCGTCGCATAAGCGAGCACCGGCTTGCCGCTGGTGCGCACGCGGCCGAGCGCGGTGGCCACTTCGCTGAGCGCGGCGGGGTAGCCCCCGACAAAACTATCGAGATCAAGGACCACAGCCTTGACGCGCTTGTCGTCCTTGGCGGCATCGATCACGCGGACCAGATCGCGCAGCCGGATTTCGCGCGGGCCATTATCGCCACCGAAATTGAATTCGGCATCAGCAGGTTGCTCGACAATGACGCCCGCCAGATCGAGCACCAAGGCGCCATCCTTGATCGCACCCGAATTGGGCCGCGAGGACAGCGCGGCGAACAGGACGCCGAAGAACAATAGCATCGCGATCAGGACGAGACCGTCCTTGATGCCGACCAACAGCTTCCAGGCTCCGCGCACCAGTTTCACTGAATCTTGCTCCCGATTAGGTCCGGATGGCGAAACCCGGACGGGGAAAACCCCGCTATACCACATAGCGCTACCCTATGCGCCGCAGGGAGTAAATGATCCGTATTATATCGGCAATACAGGCTTGGGACGGTTATGTATGCGCAAATTCGCCCAGGCCCGAAGCCTTGACGAATCTCTCGGTCATCCACATATGCGCCTTGCTGGCACTCGCCAAAGGTGAGTGCTAACGACCAATTCACTCTGACCTTATGGAAAGGATCGAACGCATGAACTTTCGTCCCTTGCACGATCGCGTTCTCGTTCGCCGCGTTGAAGCCGAAGAAAAAACGGCCGGCGGCATCATCATCCCCGAAACCGCCAAGGAAAAGCCGCAGGAAGGCGAAGTCGTCTCCGTCGGCACCGGCACCCGCGCCGATGACGGCAAGATCACCCCGCTGGACGTCAAGGCCGGCGACAAGATCCTGTTCGGCAAATGGTCGGGCACCGAAGTCAAGGTTGGCGGCGAAGACCTGCTGATCATGAAAGAGTCGGACATTCTCGGGATTGTTGGCTGATCTCGCTTTTTTGCGAGCGCCTGACCTTCGTAACCTTCCAATTGAAAGGGTAGCCACATGGCAGCCAAGGACGTAAAATTTTCGCGCGACGCCCGTGAACGCATTCTGCGCGGCGTCGACATTCTCGCCGATGCCGTCAAGGTCACGCTGGGGCCAAAGGGCCGCAATGTCGTGATCGACAAGAGCTTCGGCGCACCGCGCATCACCAAGGACGGCGTTACCGTCGCCAAGGAAATCGAACTGAAGGACAAGT
>CAZYOU010000051.1:0-19068 GCA_964649315.1 uncultured Stakelama sp.
GGCAGGTGCGCTGGACGATGTAAAAGCTCGACATGATCAGCGCATTGCCGCCGAACGCGAAGATGACGGCCGAAGTGTGGAGCGGACGCAACCGCCCGAAGGTGGTGAATTCGGTGGGGAAGTTGAGCAACGGGTAGGCTAGCTGCAAGGCGATGAAGAGCCCTGCCGAAAAGCCGACGACGCCCCAGAAAACGGTCGCGATCACGCCCCAGCGGATTACTTCGTCATAATAGCGGCTGGTGTCGTTCGCGCGCGGTGAGCTGTTGCCAGCCCGGCGCATCGTGACGATCGCGGCGAGCAATGCCGCGAGTGCTGCAATCGTCATATGCACCGAAAAGCCGCGATCGGCGCCCAGCAACCCGCATACCGCTGCGGCAAGCGCGAGCATCATCCAGACGCCTGAGCGTGCAACTGTCATCGTCATTATCGGTCCCTTCCCATCGGACGGGGCCGCTATGCGACCGCGAAGCGCGCAAACCTTTGATCTTGGTCAAATCGACGTCGCAACCGGGCAGGTGCCGTCAGAGGGCGCTTTCAAACTAACATGGCAGTCAGCGACGAGGGGGCTGTAGCGAACGCGATTGAGCCGCAAATCCAGGGTCAAATGTCCCTCGGCTTTCCAATGGTTAAACTCGTCGCCTGAGGTGATCCGCCGCTACGAGGAGAGCTGCCCGTCGGGTTTCGGGAAACTGGCCGGGACGACTGAACGCCAATATCTGGGTGGACAGCAGCCCTAGCAGCGCCGGTGGATGGCTGCTCCTCTCTTTCGCCACACACTTGGATCACGGGTTTCATCCAATCTTCTGAGGGCAGAAAACGATAACGCAATGAACTTGTACGCAGTAACAATCTTTCCTTGGTCCTTGGAGCGATTTCTCGACACGCCGCTTAGTTGCCCTTCGTCGAAGGTGTCGCCTTGAAGTCGGAATGATCAATGGCCGATGAGCACGAATTCAACCCAGAAGGCCCGAAGAGTGAGCTTCTCCCAGATCGCTGGAGGCGATTTGCTTTAGGGTGCTCAGCATGTGACAGGACAGCGAAAGCGGCGATCAACGAACGATGAGTGTCGATTGATGATAACCTGAGTTTCCGGTCTTTTCGTTCTGGGCAAATATCACAAGCCGGAAGCGTCCGGGGCCGGGAGCGGGCATCTTTACCGAAAAACCTCCAGGCGACGTTACGAAAGCAAGCGGCGTAGTGTTGACGCGACGCCGCTCCCGCCAGATTGAAGCCTCAACCCGATAATCAGCCGCGTCCCAGAGCCCACCGGGCGTGATCGGACAGCCGCACATCAATTCAACCTTAGCTTTGATCCACAGGAATTGACCTTCCTGCGTGCTGTTAGGCGTTATCGCCAAACCGGGCAGTTCAATTATCCAGCCATTGCCAATATCGGTGGACTGCCCCGGCATTATCCAACGCTCGGCACTAACGTGTATGATCGACCCCAGACGGTTGAGTGGCCCCTCGACTTCGAGATTGACCTTAGTCGGCTCGTCGATGTCGATCGTGGTCGTGAACGAAGCAGCTTCCGGCGTTGCCAGGATGGGACTTCGGCCCTTCGACTCCATGATTAGGCGCGTATCGCCCGTGCCGCCCGCCGTTACGCCGGACGCCAAAACCTTGCGGCTCCTAGCATCCCGGAGGGTCACGCGTGCTCCACCCATTCCGTCGCCCACGAACTTGGCGTCCTGGCTGATGACCCTGATCGTTATCTTGGTAGGCTCGGCCTCGGCCCGGCCGGCGGTCAGCAACAGCACTATCCAGAGGATTTTTCTTATCATGGGCTTTTTAAAGCCCCATTTCCTCCAGCTGTCGAGGGCGGGGTCGAGTGTTCATTCAAATACGTTTGTTCGAGCCTACCCGCGATATAGTCCAACCAGAGCGGCAGCAGCTTTGCGGGCATCTCGGATAACTGTGCCGACGACGCCGGTTTTCGAAGCGCAAATTCGGATAGCCGTGGAAAATTAATGAATGTGGGAAGTTTAAGAGCGGGCAATCACCGCCGAATGGCTGCCACAGGGTCGTCAGCTGCCGGCACGGCTGATGTGATTAACCGGAGGCCACACCGCACCGGCTGCCTAAATCGGCCGATGGGTAAACGGGGTATAGGCTTGGTAGCAACGGAAACAGCTTATCTGGGATCGCACTGGTATCGCAAATTGCTCCAAATCGCTCCAAATCAGCAGTCTGGCCTGTCCGCAACCCACGCATTTCCGCTATTTTTCGCGAAAATGCTGCGATGGCATTGCAGAGGTCTGGGGTTCGATCCCCCACGGCTTCACCATTTTTTGATAAGACAATCAGTTAGATAGTTGTCGTGGACGTGATCGCCCTTCGTTTATCCCGCCGTATTGGTATCGCAGATGGCGATTAGTATGTGCCCTAACGGCTGCCCAAAACGCTACTGTCCAGGCGATGAATTCTTGAACATATTCGGGTCGCATATGGGTGTAATTCGTCCCTGAGCCCCGTTCGCTGCTGTGGCCAGCCGCAGCATTGATCTGCGCCTGGGGAACACTGCGGCGTTGATGCCAAATGTGGATGGTGTGGCGCAGCGTGTTGGGCGAGCCCAACACCACCTTCTTTGGTCGCGGCTTGGTCTCACGCAGCTTTTTTTCTCGCCAGAGGCGGCGGCACGGGCGGTGTCATCGGCCAACCGGCGCTTGCCGGCTTCCATGAACTCCTTCGACCACGTGCGATGCAGGCTCTGCGCGATGCCTTCCTTGCGGCACAGCTCGGCAATGCTGTCCTCGCCGCGCAAGCCATCGAGCACGATACGGATCTTGACTTCGGCCGAGAAACGCCGCCGGGTCTGCCGCCGAATATCCTTTACCGCTGCTTCCGCAGGGGCGTTCACCGGCAATTTTTTAAGGAGGTTGGGGCTTCATCTTCGGTCCTTCGTCACGACGACGAAGCCTCAACCCTGCTTAAATCATACCCTCAAATCTGTGCCATTGGTGCTGACGGGGGACAGTTTCGGCGGACGCGGAAACAGCACCGGTGTATTTTTTCGATAAGCTTGGTAGTTGGGGTCGTCACCCCAGCGCTGTTTGGCCATGCCATCGAGCAGATTGACGCCGCTCACACGAGTCAACAACAGGTAGACGAATATCGGCGATATGACCGCCAACCATGACCAACCCGAAAGTAGCGGGATCGCCATCACTAAAATGCCGAACCATAGCGTAATTTCGCCAAAATAGTTCGGGTGTTGCGACCATGCCCAAAGCCCCGTGTTGATGAACTTCCCCTTGTTCGCAGGGTCTTTTTTGAACTTCCGCTTCTGGCTGTCCGCGACCACTTCGAATGCAAAGCCAATCACCCAGAGCGCAGCGCCCGCCCAAAAGAGGCCATCCAATGGTGCGGTCTGCCGTGACGTGATGATCACGAGTGCCGCCGATGCGGTGAAGATCACCCATATGGCTTGTAGCGTCCAGGCGACCAGAAACCGTGGCGGATTCACCTTTATCTTTTCAAATCGCTGATCCGCACCGCCGGCGGCATGGATGCGGGTGAAAAGGAAGCTTCCAAGCCTGATCGTCCATATGCCGACCATCGCTGCGACCACCATCGCTCTTGTATCGAGCGGCCAGGCATTAAACGCAGCGACCCCAATCACGGACAGATATGTCAGGGCGCCGACAGTGTCATAATAGGTGTCTTTCTGCGCTAAAGCAGACGGAATGAAAGCCAACCAATTCAGTGCGAAAGCGAGCGCTGCGCACACGAAAACGACCGAATAGGCGCCTATATTGATGCTGTTCCCCCCAGCAAGGTTCGCAAAGCCAAGTCCCAGAACGCTCGCGAGTGCGACGATCAACAGGCTTTGTCCTGCACCCTTGAAGGACCGTTTGGTCTGCGATGGCATTGTTTGCTCCCCTTGATGGTATTTGGCGGTACGATGGGCTTTTATGTGGATTGATCAGAAGCGAATCGTCCGCTCCCGCATTACTGGCTTCCTTTGGCGATCGCTTTGCGAATGACGGCTATGTCCAACGCGGGCCATGGATTGGCTTTACGTGCGGTCCGCTTGCTCTCTTAGTGACCACCGACGACCAGAAGTACCCCGCCATGGCGGCAGCTTAGCGCGACCCGGTTCCTACCGCCATTTCTTCCTCGACGAGGGCCCATGGCACTATCCCTGACGCGTAAATCGCCTTGAAAACCTCACGGTTGGAGTATGGGCGGCTGGCGAGCTGGGCGTCATAAGAGGCTTTGGCGAGGATGCGGTCGAGTTGGACCTTCCCAACGATGTAGCTCGGCCCGTAGCCAGGCTGGCGCAGGTAGAGCAACTGCTCGAAGCCGACTAAGTGACTGGTCGGATCGGAGAAGGCGCGCGGGGTCCACGAAGCATGGAACTTGCCTGCTTCGTCGAGCCCAATCTCATTGGCTTGGACCCGCAGCGAGGCGAGCCCGCGCGCGGCGCGATTGGCGAGCATGATCCATACCAGTTCGCGGCCACGCGGAATGTTGTCATACAGCCCGGCGTGCATCAGCACTTCTTCGATCGCCGTCGCGAACCCTTCCGAACGGTCGGCGTAAATATTGAACAGCGGCGCTGTCCGACGGATCGGGCTCGAATGCGGTTCGTGCTTGAGGCGTGCGAGTTCGTTCCAATGGACGAAGTGGGTCGTCAACGGCATGGGGTCGAGCGCGTTGATATGGGTGAAGAAGTTGCGCTGATCTGGCGCCGTATAATCCACCGTCTGCGCGACCAGCGCTGCGCGCGAATAGGGTGTGTCGGCGAAAAAGCCCGCGTCGACCATGAAGCGCCATAGCTGTTCGGTCCGCTGCTCCGCCAGGCGGCGATAGGCCAATGGGTCTGTAACTTCTGCAGTCGCCGGCAGTTTACGATTGCGCACTTCCTCGAGGCGCAATGATGCGAGGCTGCGGTCCAGTTCGCGCTGGAGAATGACGACCTGTTCGTCGAAGCCGAAGGGATTGAGCAGGACGTTCTTTAACCACCAGTCATAATTGTCCTTGCCCACGCCAGACGGCCCGCTGCGCTTCGGCGCTTCCGCCTTTACCCAGTCCGCAAAGTCGGTCGTGGCTATCCGCGCGGAGGCGACTGCTGCGACGAGGCGCGGTGACACGCCTTTCAGCGACACTGTCCGATATCCTTCAAGGTCGCGCAGAATAAGCGTGCCCTTTTCTAGATTGGCCAAGGCTTCGGCTTGGTCGAGGAAGCCCTGCGCGCCATAGACCCACAAGTCTCGCGCTGTACTGGGTGCAAGATTGACCTTTGCTTGCGCAAGCAGCGGCGCGACCGTTTCCAGCTGCCTAGCGAGCTTGGTTTGGTCAGCGGCCGTCAGCGGCCACCGATAGGAGAACAGGTCGGTGACCGGCTCGGCATAACTACCCTCATGCGCGGGCACATCACTCATGTCCGGGAAGACCGTGAGGTAGAAACTCGGGTCACGTTTCCAGGGCTTCAACACCCTGAAATAGAAGTCGAGGCCGTTCATCTCGGCCTCGATGAGCCGTTTGTCATTTCGCTCGGCAACGCTCCAGCCGCTCGTATCGATCGCAGCGAGACGGGCTCGAAACCCGGGGAGCTGTGCGGCCTTAGTGGTCATTGCCGCGGCCGAATAATCGGCCACGCCGTCGACCACAGTCGGCTGATTAAACGCGCGCCATTCGGCGAACAGCTCGACGAGTTGTTGATACGAAGATGTCGGAGCGGCAGCCAAAGCGGGCTTCGGTATTATGGCTTCGGACATCATGAGAAGCGCAAGTCCAAGAGCAAGCCGAACCATGGCTGATCTCCCTTCAAGCTGCGCCCTGTTGCCCAGCATCAGCGTTCAATGATGCTTTACATACCGCAGCAACTGCAAGGGAAGATGTCCGAGGTCGGGTAACAACGCCCTCGCAACGATCCTAAACGAACGTCGCATTTAATCGGCAATCGTCGCCGAAAGGCTGCTTCTGGGTTGACACCTGCCACGGCGCCCACCTCAAAACAAATGTCAGCTTTGGCAGATCGGTGTCCTGAAAGACACTGCTTACGCATTCCGCCATCCGTGCTGCTCGTCACTGTCAATGCGCGCGCCCTCGCCGCCGAACCGCTGATGGCAGGAACAGTGGTCGTGCGACACCAGGAACATGGCATTAATGAACAGCGCCTGGCTCGGCACATCTCCTCGCTGCGGTCAGGCAATAATCCCAACATCCTGTAGCTGCCCCAAGTCGCAACCACTAAACCCGGTGGATTCGGCGCGACTCGTGCTGAATCCTAGGTTTTTATAGACGCGAGTCGGCGGATTCGATAAGCATGCGTTAACCATAACGGTAATGGATATGACGATCGCGCCTTGGTTCCTGCTTGCCATCCTGGCCAATTTCGCAGGGTATGCCGTCTATTTGACGGGACTCAGGCGAGAGCTTGTCCAGCCGAACCGGGCATCCTGGCTTATCTGGAGCGCCGCGATTCTGGTGGAGGCGAGCACCTATGCCGCGGTTAATCCGGGGGCGGCCCAAAGCGTGGTCTTTCTTGTCTCTGCTGCGGCCTGCATCATCGTCACGCTCGCGATCTGGCGGCGTTCGGCATGGAGCGCGCCCACCCGCAGCGAGACGATCTGCATGGCGGCATGCCTCGGCGCACTCATGCTGTGGGTGATGTTCAGTTCGGCATTCTGGGCGCATATGCTGGTCGTGGCGGCGGTGCCGATAAGCTTTTGGCCGACCTGGGAAAGCGTGCAGCAGGACCGCGCCCGCGAACGCTCCCCCGCATGGGGATTATGGACCGTTGGCGATCTCGCGACGCTGATCGTGGCGCTCCGCGCAGGCGATGTCGACGTTGGCAGCTACGCTTATATCCTGGTCGAACTGCTGTGCCATGCGAGCGTGTGGTTCATGATCGGCCTTGCGACAATCAACCCAATCCGTTCACTCGGTTTCCGCAACGGCAATTTCTATGTTCTCGACAAATACCGCCCGGCATCGAACCTGTTCTCGGTGGGTGAGAGCCATTTGGGCAAGGCGGTGTTCGCGGCGGTTGATTTTGCCGAAGGCGACCGGATCGTGAAATTCACCGGCCGCCGGTTCCGCGCCGATCAAATACCGAGCGTCATGCGCGGCGGGGGGGACCGGTTCGTGCAGGTGACGCCTGATCATTATATGGGGCCGTCGGGTCGGATCGACGACCTGATCAACCACAGCTGCGCGCCCAACGCGGGGCTCCGCTTTACCGATGAGGGCGTTGTTCTCGTCGCAATCCGCCCAATTGCACCGGGGGACGAGATTACCTGGGACTATTCCACAACGCTTGCGGAGAGCAATTGGCACATGATCTGCCAGTGCCGCAGCGAAGGGTGCCGCCGCGTGATCGGCAATTTTGAAACGCTAAGCCCCGAACGCCAAGAATGGTTCCGCGCGCGCAATCTGGTTGCGCCCTATCTGCGTCGCCGGGATGATGTCGCTCCGGTAGAGCCGACACCTTTGGTTCGCCTTGGATAGGCGATACGGACGGCGACGCACCGGAAAACGCCGCCGTCCGCCTCATTCAAGCGATACCGCTGGTCCCACCGAGCGCTGCCACATTCACTACGGGTGGATCGATGACAGTTGGCGCCGGTGCGGCAATAAAGAAGCTTAGATTGTCGAAACCGACATAATCGATCGTCGAAGCGTTGCCGTCATTTGCATCGAATTCGAGACGCTGGAGGCCCGCGAACTCGCCATTTAGGAAGCTGAACTGTTCGGCGATGTCGGCATTGACGATGATCGTGCGCTCGCTAACCAACTCTGTGCCGGCTGCGTCAGCGAAGCCTCGGATGGTGACCTCAACCCCCGAGCGGAAGGCTGCCGAAAACGATCCACCCAGAAAGCTGAACTGGTTTGCATTCGTGATCACCACTGGCGAACCGGCGGGGTTCTCATAACCTTCGACGTCGAAGTTGCCGGCCTCCGCAATAAAGGCCAGATTCGTGCCGGACGCGGTCGTGTAGCCGGGAACGCTGCCATCGGGCTGATAAACCCCGGTCTGGCTGAAGGTGAAACCCTGATAATCCGCCAGCGGCAATTCGCCCCCGGGCGTGAGGGTGATGTCATCGAAATTAAGGACAATGTTCGTCGTGTCGCTGAACGTTAGGTCGTCGATCCCGAAATAATCCAACGTCGAGGCATCACCGTCATTGCCACTGAATTCAACACGTTGAGCACCGAGGAACGTGCCGAAATCGAGATCGTCAAGGAAGGACACTTGCTGTTGTTCTGCGCTGCCAACAACCACGGTTTTTTGACCAATCAGGCTCGTGCCAGCTTCATCGGCAAAGGCGCGAATGGTTACCGTCAGGGTGGGCTGAAACGCCGACGAGAGATTGAGAGTTTCGAGGTTGAATGCAGTGGCCCGCGTAAGCGTTAGTGGCGTTCCGGCGGCCGCGTCATCATAGCCATCAACTTCGCGATTTGCCGCCTCTGCAATGAAAAGCACGTTTTGGCCGGATGTAGCGACATAACCGGCAATGGCACCGTCAGGATTGTAGATACCGGCTTGTAGCCAGTTGAAGCCGCCAAAACCGTTAGCCAGCCGCTGCTCGCCGCCTTCAGCGAGCGTGATGTCATCAAAGTTGAGCGTAGCCATGAGCGATGTCCTTTTTCAGATGTTGCTAAATGTAATCGAACGCACAGCACAAATCGGGCTGAAAACAGCCTGCGTGATCTGATAGAAATATAAATGGAGTATGATTGTTGATTTTAGAAAATTCACATCATTATGCGTGAAGTATCCGAAACACCGTCGGTTATTTGTATTGGTAAACTGGTTATGTGCCGAAAATATACTGTTGATGCGTGCTTGATCACGGCCAGATGATATTGGCGTTTGGCGTGAACGAACCTCTATTTGATAGCATCAACGCACGTTTTACCAAAGAGATCAGACGCTTTTAGGCACAGCTACCGACAAATCGGTTAGAGCGCGCCGCAAGAAAGTGAAAATCGACGGAGACGGAAGCATGTGGCTCCTCCCGTCAGGCGGCTAAGCGAGACGCTGAATCGCTTTGCGCTGCCTTGAGCGTTAGAATCGCCACCGCTCCCAAGCCCTTGCCCGGGCTTTCAAGCGCGAGCCCGCCTTCCATCGCGTTCATCGAATTGGCGCACCAGTGCAGCCCGAGGCCGCCCGATTTGTGTGCGCGTGTGGAATAGCCGCGCTGGAATAGCGTTGCGCCAGTTTCAGGCGAGAAACCCTCACCATCATCATGGATCTCGACGCGAACCTTTTCGTCAAGCGCGCTAACGACGACCCGAATGCTGCCGCTGCCTGTTCCACGCGCGGCAATGGCTTCGGCCGCGTTACCGAACAAATTGCCGATCACCTGGCTCAGAATCACGCGGTTGGCCATCACGGGCCAGGGCTGGGCCGGAAAGCTGAACGCGATCGACAGGTCGCTTGAGTAGCGGGCGATCGTGGCGTTCTGGGCGACAATCTCGGTGATGTCGCACTGGTCGAGTGGAGGGCGTTCATGGGCTTGCGCCTGCTGGGTACCGATGATTTCGAGCACATGCTGCATCGCTTCTCGCCCGGCCTCTAGCTGGCGTCGCCGTTCGGCGCGGTCGCTTGCTTCAGCTTCGACCGCCGCCGCGACGAAAGCGGCAAGCTTTTGTCGGCGCGCGGCCGGAATATCTTCGTTGGCGAGTTCACCGATGGCGCGGTCGACGATTGCGCGATCGGTAATGCCGTCATCAGCGATGCCGCGTGACAGGATCGTGCTGATCGGATTCAGGGCGTTGCGGACATTGTGCATCACCGCGACCGCGCTTTCACTCCGGCCAAGGGCGAAGCTTTGCACCTCGAGCTGTTCACGCAAATCCTTCAGCTGGCGCAGCATCGAATTGAAGCTTCGACCGAGCGAGCCGATTTCATCACGCCGATCCTCCTCATCGAGCAAGCCAAGTGCCCCCGATGCGGTGACGACCTGCATGTGGCGCTCGACCCGGTGAAGCGGTGCGAGCACCAGCCGTGCAATCATGCGGCGCAGCACCATCAGTAGCACCATCAACAATACCGTCGATCCGGCAATCGCCAGCACCAGCATCCGCTGGCCAAGAATGGAAACGTCGCGCGGTACCTTGAAACTGACATTGGCGACCGTGTGCCGATCAGGCCCGCTAATCGGCACCGCGATCGTCATGTCCGACTGGCCGGGCGTAATCGTCTCGCGCGCCGACATGTTGGTGAGGTCGAGCCGTGCCTTTAATTGCAACAGGGTGGAAAGCTGGGTGGACGTAAGCTCACGGACCATCATCACATAGCCGCGCGGGTCGCCGCTGCCGTCGCTGCGACGCACTTGCGCTACACCCACGGCGGCGACGATCGGCCCAAGCCGGGTGTAAAAAGCGGTTGAGCTGCGGCCGTTCAGCGCGCGGGCGAAATTGATCTTGCCAATCTGTTCGATCAGCTTGCGGCGCATCGCGGGCTGATCGGTCTGGCGGGCGATGTCGAGCCAGCGCGCGATGACGATGTGACCGTCCATGCCGATATAGGCCATGCCGTTCACATCCAGGTTGGACATGGCGAGCGTGGAAAAACTTTCCTGTTCGAACTTGAGGCTCGGCTTGCCCATGTAATCGTAGCTGGAATTCCAGTCGCCATAATCGCGCACCGCGGTTTCGACCTTGGAGATATACTCGTCGAGTGCCGCGCGAGTGCGATCGACATGCGCGCCGACCGACGCGCTTTCGAGCTGGTTGAAACTGGGGGTGATAACGCTAGCAAGTAACAGCGTGATCGCCAACGAGCCGAGCAGGCCCACCGCCGTCAAAATGAGCAGCAGTTTCGCGCCGAGCGATCCCGGTGCGCGGAGCTTGCCCCCGAACATCTTTTGTCCCGAACCTGCGGCCGTCATCAGCCGTGCGTCCCGTTCCCCGCCTGATGCCCGGCATCGTACAGAGCAGGGCCGTCACCCGGATCATCCTTGCCTTCAATAAAGCGCGCTTCGGCCATCTTGCGGGCTTCCACCGCGTCGATCGGGCGGGAGAAGAAATAGCCTTGAAGGTGCGACGCGCCGGCGAGGCGAAGGGCCTGGACCTGTGCATCGGTTTCGACACCTTCAGCAATCACGCCAAGCCCCAGCGCGCGGCCGAGATGGATGATCGAATGGACGATCGCGGCGCTCTCCCGCTCGCGGCCCATGCCGTCGATGAAGCTGCGATCGATCTTCAGGCAATCCAGCGCGAATTTGCGGATGTTGTAGAGGCTCGAATAGCCCGTGCCGAAATCATCGAGCGCGATGCGGAAACCCATTTGCCGCAGCTTGTAAAGCGTGTCGGCAGCGCGATCGGCATCGTCGAAAATCGCCGTTTCCGTGATTTCGATCTGCACGCGCTGCGGCGCGACGCCCGCCAGCTGCACGCGCTCCATCACCCGCCCGACGAAATTCTGGCGCCGGAACTGCCGCGGCGAGAAATTGACCGAGACGTACTGATCAGGCCAGTTCTTCACCTCGTTTAATGATTGATCGAGCACCCAGTCGCCCAGTTCGTGAATCAGGTTTGATTCCTCGGCGATCGGGATGAACATACCCGGCGAAATCGGCCCGAATTCGGGGCTATTCCAGCGCAGCAGCGCCTCGAAGCCGATAATCTCGAGCCCCTCGCGCGCGACGATTGGCTGATAGACCAGCTTCAGTTCGCCCGCGGCAATCGCCTTGCTGAGGCCGCTTTCGATCTGGCGGCGGAAGCGGATGCTTTCGTCCATGCTCTCATCGAACGGACGCACGACACCGCGACCAGCGCGCTTGGCCTCGTTCAGCGCAAGATCGGCACGACGCATCACGTCGACCGGATCGCGTACCGGTTCGGCTTCGGTGACAACCACACCCATCGATGCGCTCGCCTGGATCGAATGGCCGAAGACTTTCAGGGTGACCGAGCAGGCGCGCAGCATCAGCTCGCAGGCCATCACCGCGGCTTCCTCGCCGGGCGTGTCGAACAATATGCCGAATTCGTCGCCGCCGAGCCGGGCGACAATGCCGCCATCGGGCACAGCGTCGTCCAGGAGCTGGTAGACCGATCGGATCATCTCGTCGCCAGCCAGATGGCCGAGCGTATCGTTAACGAGCTTGAACCGATCGAGATCGAGCATCGCGGTCGCAAAGCGTTCCTTGCCACGCGACCGTTCGGTCAGCGCGCGGAGGAAGGCGAGGCGGTTGGGGGCTTCGGTGAGCGAATCATGATTGGCGATGTGGACCGCATGGCTCTCATTCGCCGCCAGCTCGGCACCCTTTTCTTCAAGCTCGACGACCTGCGCGGCGAGCTTTTCGCGCGCCTGGGCGAGATCAATATCGAGCTTCCACCGGCCGGCAAGCGCGGTGGCGGTCTGCACCACTTCGGCGACTTCGAATGGCTTGGCGATATAGAAAATCTTGTCGGCGGGGCCGGCGGCTTTCGAAATCTCGATCGGCGAGAAGTCCGAATAGCCGGTGACGATGACGATGTTGATATTGGGATCAAGCTTGCGGATGCGGGTCGCGGTTTCCTTGCCGTCGATACCGGGCGGCATGCGCACGTCGATGAAGGCGACGGCATAAGGATCGCCGTCCGCGAGCGATTTTTCGAGCGCAGCAACGCCGTCCAACCCCTGCATCGCATGCGTCAGATCGAACGTCATCGCATCGCTGTCAGCCTTGGGGGCAGGGGCCTCATCATCATCACCGAACAGCTCTGCGGCCATCGCGGACAGTGCCGCGCTTTCACCCTTGTCCTTGGGCGCAAAGCTCTGGCGATAGGATTCATGCATCGCCGGTTCGTCGTCGATCACTAATATGCGCACCGGGCACTCCCGTTCTTGGTTGCCCGGACCATGCCAGTCACATGGTTAAGGAAGGGTTAGAATTTCCGGCTCACGCGCCGATCACTCTACTGTCACGCTCTTCGCCAGATTGCGCGGTTGATCGACGTCGGTGCCCTTGAAGACGGCGACGTGATAGGCGAGCAACTGAACGGGCACGGCGTACACCAATGGCGCGATCAGCGGGTGAACCTTGGGCATTTCGATCGTTGCGATCGTGTTTTCGCCCGCCTGTGCGATGCCTTCCGCGTCGGAAATCAGCACCACCTGCGCGCCGCGTGCCTGCGCTTCCTGCATGTTGCTGACGGTCTTTTCGAACAACGGGCCCGAGGGGGCGAGCACGATAAGCGGGACGCTATCGTCGATCAGCGCGATCGGGCCGTGCTTCATTTCGCCCGATGCATAGCCCTCTGCGTGGATATAGCTGATTTCCTTCAGCTTCAGCGCGCCTTCCAGCGCCATCGGGTATTCCGGCCCGCGCCCCAGGTACAGCACGTCGCGTGCCACGGCGATCTTGGGGGCCATCGCGGCGATTTCCTCGTCATGGCCAAGCGCGTGGTTCATCGCTTCGGGCACTTCGCGCAAGTGCCGCACGATCTCGCGCTCGAGATCGGTCGTCATCAGACCCTTGGCGCGTGCGAGGTTGATTGCGAGGGCCGCCATCACGGCCAGCTGGCAGGTGAACGCCTTGGTGGAGGCAACGCCGATTTCGGGGCCGGCGTGGGTGGGGAGCAGCAGATCGACTTCGCGTGCCATCGAACTGGTCGGCACGTTGATGATGCCCGCCGTCGTCAGCCCCGCGCCTTTCATGTGGCGCAGTGCCGCCAGCGTGTCCGCCGTTTCGCCGGACTGTGAAATGACGATGCCGAGCATCTGCGGGGTGAGCACCGGATCACGGTACCGAAATTCGCTCGCGACATCGGCTTCCACCGGCACGCGCGCGAACTGCTCAATCCAGTATTTGCCGATCATGCCGACATAGCTGGCAGTGCCGCAGGCGACGATCGCGACCCGGTCGATCGATGCCAGATCGAACTCCATATCGGGCAGCGCAACCTGCTCCTCCACGGGCCGCAAATAGCTGTGCAGCGTTTGCGCAACGACCAGCGGTTGCTCGTAAATCTCTTTCAGCATGAAGTGGCGGTAATTGCCCTTGTCGATCAACTGACCCGACGCGCCTGAATTAACGATTGGGCGGGTAACGGGCTGGTTGTCACGGTCGAACACCTCGACCGTGGCGCGGGTGATGACGACCCAGTCGCCTTCTTCGAGATAAGCGATCCGCTGGGTGAGGGGGGCAAGTGCAAGCGCGTCCGACCCCAGGTAATTCTCGCCGCCATTGTCCGTAGGGCCGTAACCCACGGTGAGCGGGGCACCCAGCCGCGCGCCGATCAGCAGATCGGGTTCGGATTTGAACATCACCCCGAGCGCGAAGGCGCCGTGGAGGCGCGGCAGGACGTTGGCCACCGCCTGGCGCGGTGCGACCCCGCGTTCGACTTCGCGCGCGATCAGGTGCGCGACGACTTCGGTGTCGGTCTGGCTGAGGAATTGGCGGCCATCCGCGATCAGTTCTTCGCGCAGTGGTTTGAAATTCTCGATGATGCCGTTGTGGACCAGCACGACGTCGCCAACGATGTGCGGGTGGGCATTGTCCTCAGTCGGTGCGCCGTGCGTCGCCCAGCGTGTATGGGCGATACCGCTGGTGCCGGGCAGTGGTTCTTCAGCAAGGCGGGCGGCGAGGTTGACCAGCTTGCCCTGCGCGCGACGACGATCGAATGCGCCATCATGGACAGTGCAGATGCCCGCCGAGTCATAGCCGCGATATTCAAGGCGCTTCAGCCCATCGAGCAGCCGATCCGCGACGGGGCCCTGGCCCAATATTCCAACGATGCCGCACATATTGGTCTGGTCTCCGCCCGCAGGCTATGGGTTGTTCTTTTTGGCGGTCATCGCCGCGCGAAACCGGGCGGCCCAGCCCGGCTTTTCGGTCTGATCGGGCCGCACAAGAGCCAGCGCGTCCGCTGATACATCGCGCGTGACCACACTGCCTGCGGCGACGATCGCGCCTGCACCGATCGACACGGGCGCGACCAACGCGCTGTTCGATCCGATAAAGGCACCCGCGCCGATGTTTGTTTTATATTTGAAGAAGCCGTCATAATTGCAGGTGATCGTCCCCGCGCCGATGTTCGCGCCGGCACCCACCTCGGTATCGCCAAGATAACTGAGATGATTGGCCTTTGCGCCCGCGCCGAGCGACGTCTTCTTCATTTCGACGAAATTGCCGATCTTGGCTTTCTCGCCGAGCACGGATCCAGGGCGGAGCCGCGCGAACGGACCAATTTCGGCCTTTGCGCCAATAGTCGCGCCTTCAATGTGACTGAACGCTCGGATTGTCGCACCGTCAGCGATGGACACGCCGGCGCCAAAGAATACGTTGGGCTCAATCGTCACGTCGCGTCCGAGCGTGGTATCGTGCGCAAACCAGACCGTTTCTGGCGCGATTAGGGTCGCACCGTCGGCCATCGCTGCGCCACGCCGTCGCACCTGCCATCGCGCCTCGGCATAGGCGAGCTCGCTTCGACTGTTGATGCCGATCACTTCGTCGGGGTCGGTTTCCACCACAATCGCCCGGCCGCCATCGGCTAGGGCAATCATGACGATGTCGGGCAAATAATATTCACCCGCCGCGTTGTCATTGCCGACGCGCGCGAGCAGCGACCAGAGGTCGGCGGCGCGCACCGCCGTTACCCCGGAATTACAGAGGTTTACCGCACGTTCTGCATCGCTGGCGTCCTTAAATTCGATCATTTTGGCAATAGCGCCATCATCACCAGCGATGATGCGGCCATAGGCCTTGGCGTCATCGGGCCGGAACCCCACCACCGCCACGCGCGGTGCATCGTCTGCCTCCAGCCGCTCGGCAAGTCGTACAATCGTTGCGGCCGACAGAAACGGTGTGTCGCCGAAGCAGACGATCACGATACCGTCGAAATCCGCCAGCGCCTCGCGCGCTTGCAGTGCGGCATGGGCGGTGCCGAGTTGTTCGGCCTGCACCGCGATCGTGACGTCACGGCCATCGACCGCCTTCTCGAGTTGATCGCGCCCGACGCCTGCCACCACGACGCTGCGCGATGTTCCCGCCGCGTCGAAGCTGTCGAGCAGGTGCAACAGCATCGGCTGCCCGGCAATCGGATGCAGCACTTTGTGAAGATCGGATTTCATGCGCGTGCCCTTGCCGGCGGCAAGGATGATGGCGGCGATTGGTCGCTGGGTCATCGGGCTCCCTCAGCCGCAGCGATGGCATGATTGTGTTGCCAATTCCATAGCGATGCTGGCAGGCGAGGGCGATGACGACAGACATTCACCCCAGCACCCGGCCATTTGACATTGTTGGCTTCGACCTCGACGGCACGCTGCTCGATACCAGTGGCGATCTGCTCAATGCCGTGAACCATGCGCTCGCCCTTGCCGACAGGCCCTTGCTGCACGTCGACCAGATCAAGACGATGATCGGTGGCGGCGCAAGGCATATGCTGCAGCTGGGGCTCGACGCGACGGGCGGCTGCCCGCCTGAGGATTTTCGCCCCCTCTACAAACAAATGCTCAGCTATTACGAGGCCAATGTCTCGGCAGAAACGCGGCCGTTTGACGGGGCGCTGGCGGCGCTCGACGCGCTTGATGCGATGGGCGTGAAGGCCGCCATCGTTACCAACAAGTTCGAATCGCTTGCGGTGAAATTGCTCGATGAACTGGCATTGCGCCATCGCTTCGTCACCGTCATCGGCGGCGACACGATGGGCAAAGGCTTTTCAAAACCGCACCGGGCACCGATCGATGAAATGATCACGCGCTGCGGTGGCGGGCGCGCGGTGTTTATCGGCGATTCGATTTACGACATCATGGCCGCGAAAAATGCCGACATCCCCAGCATTGCGGTCAGCTTCGGGTTTTTGCTCGAACCGGTCGAGGAGATGGGCGCCGATGCAGTGATCGATCACTATGACGACTTGCTGCCCACCCTTGCCACGCTAGGCAATCGCCGAACGACATGAGTGGCCGGGCAGCGATTGCACGTGGAAGTGACGGTCTAAATTACTGTGACGGCGCAAGCTTGGTGTTCAGCACCCAGCCGACATTGTCGTTTTCGTCGGCAACTTCCCACCACAACCCGTTCTGATTGCCGGTCGGATACAGGATCGATCCAGCTGGCAGCGTGCGGATCGCCTTGGCCGAAGCGACCGGGCTCACGCGCATCGCGACGGGTGCCTGCGCGGTGAAGGTCTTTTTCGGCGCAGCTTGGGCGGTTCCGGCATCGCCGGGGCGGCTGTAACCAAGTTCATCGACCATCTTCGAATAGGCTTGAATGAACGCGAGCGTCACGATGCGGCCGATATCGGTATTTTCATACCCGCCGCCGACGCCGCCAGCGCCGAAACCGCCCACGCCAAAAACGCCACCGACGGCAAAGCTGGTGTCGCGCTTGGCGGCATAGCCCTCGGTCACGGCAAGCGTTTCGGTCGTACGAACGTTGGTGAGCGACAGCACGGTATTCGCTTCCGATTTACGCGACTTTATGCCGCCCAGCAGCCCGCCGAACGGTCCACCAATGATCGCCCCGGCAACCGCGCCCGCTGCATTGCCGCTGACGTTCGAATTCGCGCCCTGGATTTCGGCGACAAGCACATAGTCAGCCGCCTTGATCTGGCCCTGACCGACATTCGATCCGCGCTGCAGACCAAGATTGCCACCGATCGCGCGCTCCTGCGCTGCAGCGTCAAGGCCGGCACCGCGATCGACAATGTTGAAGCAGCCCGAACGCTGGACGAGCACGCGCAGCAGACGTGCTGGCGGTGCGAGGCTGTTCTGAGTCCAGCCAGACGAATCTTGACCGTCGACGATCGACACGGTGCCGTGCTTCGTGGCGCAACGTGGCACATCGTTCATCGCCGCCTGCTGGAGCTGCTGGCCCTTTGATGCCTTGGCCTGCTTGGGTGGCCGCTGTGCATTAAGGGGGGAGGCCACTGCCAGTATAAGGGCGGCACTCGTCATCAGCTTCATCATCGTCATCGCAATTCCCCCCGAATGGAACCTCTGAGTCTCGTTACGTTGCAAATAGCTTTTCGGATGCACCGCGTAAAATGCCAAATGCGATCGTTGCATGATCGCGCTTGTTGTGACGACCTGCCACATTATGCTGGTGCTATGTCAACAACGGCCGAGACAATCATAATGCCGCAGCCCGAGCGTATCCCGTCTTGGACCCCGCCCGCCGATAGCAGCATCACCGTCCGTTGGCAGCAAGCCGGTGCGCTGACGTTCGAGCTTGCCGAAGCGGGCACGGGCGATCGGCTGGCGCTGTGCCTCCACGGCTTCCCCGAGCTTCATTACAGTTGGCGCTTTCAGATCCCGCTGCTGGTTGAGCGCGGCTGGCGCGTCTGGGCGCCCAATTTGCGGGGTTATGGCGCGACGGACCGGCCCGAGGGCATCGCCGCCTACCACATCGATCGGCTGCTGGACGATGTCGCTGCGCTGATCGATGCAAGCGGTGCGCGTGAAGTGCTGCTCATCGCACATGACTGGGGGGCGATCATCGCGTGGCAATTCGCGATCCGAAAAGTACGTCCGCTCGTCGGCCTCGTCATCATGAACGTACCGCACCCGCATTGCCTGAAGCGCGAATTGCGCAAGCCTGCCCAATTGCGAGCAAGCTGGTACGTGTTTTTCTTCCAGCTGCCATGGCTGCCCGAATGGGGTTTCGGCCGCAACCGCGCGCGAATGATCCGCCAGGCCTTTGTCGGCATGGCCGTCGACAAGTCGCGCTTCCCGATGGAGGTGACTGAAACCTACGCAGCTGCTGCCCGTCGCCCTGGCGCTTTGACCGCCATGATCAACTATTATCGTGCCGCCTTCCGCTCGGCCGGACAGATGACGGCGGGGACGGGCACGGTCGACGCGCCGACGCTGATGATCTGGGGTGAGGAGGATACCGCGCTGACGATCGGCTGTGTCGATGGCACGGAAGATTTTGTCGCGGATTTTCGCCTCGAACGGCTGCCCGGCGTATCGCACTGGGTCCAACAGGAAGCACCGGAAAAGGTGAATGCGATTTTGGCCGATTGGCTGGATCGACCCCAGTCGTAATGGATCGCCCCAAATCCCGTATATCCGCGCCTTTGCCCTTTTGGTGCAGCGCTGCTAGGGCGCGGACATCATGGCAACACCGCTCGACCGCATCCGCAATTTCTCCATCATCGCGCATATCGATCACGGCAAGT
>CAZYOU010000052.1:0-18513 GCA_964649315.1 uncultured Stakelama sp.
CCCCATGGCCGCGTAACTTAAACCAAACGGCCTCCGGTGATCCCGGTGCAGTTCAACCCGCAATCCACCGCGCACCGCTGCAAGGTTACCTCGTCAACAACGACAACGAGGTAGCGAAAAATGAAACTTTTCGAGATTCTACAGGCGTCCGGCGCCAAACTTTCTGTTTTCGCCACGGGGTTTGATGAGGCGGCGGGCATCTTCACCGCTTGGTATGCCAACCACCACGACGACTACCTATCCAAGTTCGAGGTTGCCGAACGCAACCCATCATGGCTGGGGCTCAACACTGAGCACCTGCTCGAAGCGCTGGCCCTCAACATCTCCGGTGTCGGTCGATATGATCCTAACAAGGGCTGGGAGATCCTACCCACCAACGCGTCGGTGGGAGGGTCCTGATGGTGTACCTAATGACCCTCCATTACGACGATGACGACTATCAGGTCGTGATATTTGCCAAAGACCGCGAGCGCGCTGAGCTCATTTGGGAAACGATCGATGAACGGTACGAGCTGATGCCCGAAGGGTGGCTCGACTCAGAATGCGATACCTGGAGAACGGTTGGTCTTGTCCGCCATGAGCGCGAAGCCTGCGTCCGGCGCATTGAGGGCGTCGGTGTATACTCCTCGCGCACCGGCTGGACGATCCTGCCTATCGACTACGAAGCCATCGGGATCGAGCCGCCGGGGTAAGGGCGCGCCGGGTTTGGAGAGCGTTCGAAACGACAGGAGCGATCGATGGTCGGGGTTCTCCTCCCGCCTTCGATCGCCGGTGCGGACCAGCTCGTTCAGAGCATGCCGATTCAATCCGTGGGATGCCGCTCGGGATACGGCTGCGATCGCATAACTGAATTAAGAGAAGCCCTAGAGCCTGGCGCGACTTCTCACCCGGATGGTGCCGACTTGCCGGTGGGGTTCGTCGCTGTGCCATCCACCGGCTCGGATAGGCAACATTCGCCCCGCCCTGATGGTAAAGCGCTTGCCACAGTCACCGAAAGCTGCCGCTGGTTTCGCAGTCATTGCTCGCTGCCGAGCGGCGACTTTTGGGACTTACCTGCCATTCCCAGCGGTGGCGACGAACGACAGCTTTCGGAAGGAGCCGACGATCAGACTTTTGCCGAAGCCTGGTGCCGATAGAGCAAGGTTGGCCGATCGCGGCATTACAACATTTCTGGCACAAAGCGATCGAAGTGAACGTTGCTGCATGGGCCAAATGGGTTTCGGCTGATCACCGCGCTCAATAGGGCGTGGCTCGCGCCATTCGTTGATGCGCTGCCGCCGCGGCCCACCATTCGAGGTCGGCAGCAAAGCGCGGAAACCGCTGTCCGAGCATTTCCCCGCCCTTCCCTTGCGGAAGACTGTCAGCGTTGAGGGCATCGTCCACGCTACCGAGCACGATCGTGCTAGAAATGACGACCATACCCATTTCCGACAATGTCGGGTGCCAGGTCATTGCCGCGCGGGCACCGCCGACCTGTCCCGGTGAATAGCTGACGATCGCCGCCGGTCGCCAGAACCACTCTTCGAGGAAATGGTCGGTCAAGTTCTTGAGGCCAGGCTGCATGCCCCAGTTATATTCGCCGATCACGAACACAAAGCCGTCCGCCGCGCGAATCTTCGCCGCCAGATCGGCCATCGCCGGGGGCGCCTCGCCCGCCGGATATTCTTTGAACATCCGGTCGAGCATCGGCAGATCGATCGCTTTGGCGTCGATCAGTTCGGCATCATGGCCGCGATCGGCGAGTCCTTGTCGGACATAGTTCGCAAAACGAATGCCGACACGGTCGTGGCGATAAGATCCGTAGAATACGAGCATCTTCATGTTGATTTCACCTGTCAATTCCGGCCTGATTGCATTCAAGGCTGTTTAACGACCGTTGCAACCGAATGGGCCCCGCCCGGCTTGGAGGCGGAGCCCGTTTCTTATCATCGATCCGGTCGATCGGATCAGTTACCGTGATGGACGTCTGACGACAGCAACACGGTCGGCACTTTGCCGCGATTGATCCAGTAATGCGAAATCCCGTCGGCTTCGCGCGCAATATCACCAGCCTTGTGCAGGATCGGCACGGCGCAGTTGCTGCGATATTCGGTGATCTGGCCGCTGACGGTATAGATCAGGGCCGGGCGGTCCTTGTGGCTGTGCAGCGGCACAATCCCACCGGGCTGAACGACAAGGCGACGGGTACGCAGCTGACGATCAGCGACGTTTATTTCGGCACCGAGATCGACCGAGCTAAGGATGGTATCGATTACGCCCTTCGGCATCGTCGGCGCGCCAGTCAGCGCATTGACTGCATTTTTGTTGACTGGGCATCCGCCGGCAAAGGCGGGCGTGGCGAGCGTGGTTGCTGCGAACAGCGCGAACACGGCGTTGCGAATGGTTGTTCTAGTCATGATCGTCATCCTGTTACTTGGTTATGGGGGTCGGCAAACCGGGGGCGGTTCGCTGACCCCATCAGGAGATACCCTTCGGGCTGACACCGGCCCAATCCCATTGCCGTATGGAATTCATGCAGAAACGGCATTTCATTCGAGAGATCGGATTGGGCAGTTTCCGGTCATCGTTTCCACAAAGGATGCCCGTCATGGAATTACCCGCCACCCCAACTGCCGTTTTGAAACCACTCGCCGGGCGTGTTGCCGTCGTTACCGGATCAACCAGCGGAATTGGCCTCGGGATCGCGCACGCTTTGGCTGCGGCCGGTGCCGACCTTGTGATCAATGGCCTGGGCGATCGTGATGCCATCGACGCAACCTGCGCAGCCTTGTCCGCGCATGGCGGCAGCGTCGCCTATGATGACGCGAATCTGCTCGATGCCGCCGGTGCAGCTGGACTGGTGGAGAACAGCATCGCGCTGCTCGGCCAGGTCGATATCCTCGTGAACAATGCCGGTATCCAGCATGTTTCGCCGATCGAGGATTTTCCCGTCGACAAATGGAACGCGATCATCGCGCTCAATCTGTCAGCCGCTTTCCATACGATCCGCACCGCCTTCGCACCGATGAAGGCATCGGGTTATGGCCGCATCATCAATGTCGCTTCGGCGCATGCGCTGGTCGCCTCGCCCTTCAAGAGCGCCTATGTCGCCGCCAAGCACGGCGTGCTCGGGCTGACCAAAACGGTGGCGCTGGAGGGCGCGCAGTTCGGAGTCACCTGTAACGCGATCTGCCCCGGTTACGTATGGACTCCGTTGGTGGAGAACCAGATCGCCGACACCGCCCAGGCACGCGGCATCGACCGTGAGGCGGTGATCCGCGACGTTTTGCTCGCAGCACAGCCGACCAAGCGCTTCGCAACCGTCGAGGAGCTCGGCGCGCTTGCCGTGTTCCTCTGTGGTCCCGGCGCTGCCTCGATCACCGGCGCGGCATTACCCGTCGATGGCGGCTGGACCGCGCAATAACGGCTCGTGGTCGCCCAATCGCGACCGATTGCCCCCCCCTTTCTCGATTAGGAGACACGATCATGAAGACCCTTCAAGAAGAGATTTCGAGCTACGGCCAAACCGTTCTGGTCCTGCAAGGCGGCGGTGCGCTGGGTGCATATCAGATCGGCGTGTATCAGGCGCTCGCCGAAGCCGGCATCGAACCCGATTGGGTGGTCGGCACATCGATCGGTGCGATCAATGCGGCACTGATCGCGGGAGGGCCTGCCAAGGACGGCCTTAATCGCCTTCGTGAATTCTGGAAGCGTGTCGAAAGCGATCGCTTCATGGGTATGCCATTGCCGAGCTGGTTTCCTGCGGCCGCGCGCAACATGATGGCCGTCACCACCGGGATTCCGTCGTTCTTTCGTCCCAACTCGGCGGCGTTTGTCAGCCAGCACGCGCCGTTGGGTGCGGAGGGTGCCGGCTATTACTCCGTAGCCCCGCTCGCCGAGACGCTGACCGATCTTGTCGATTTCGACCAGATCAACAATGGGCCAATGCGCCTGACTGTTGGCGCGTCGAACGTTCAGACCAGCGAGATGACCTATTTCGACAGCCGCGATCAGACCATCGATCTGCGCCACATCATGGCATCGGGCGCACTGCCCCCCGCCTTTCCAGCGGTGCGGATCGACGACCAGCTTTACTGGGACGGCGGAATCCTGTCCAACACGCCGGTCGAAGTCGTGTTCGACGATAATCCCCGCAAGGACGGGATGGTCTTTGCCGTTCATCTCTGGAACCCGCATGGCAAGGAACCCGAAACCATCTGGGAGGTGATGAACCGCCAGAAGGATGTGCAGTATTCGAGCCGTGCGGCGTCGCACATCAAGCGCCAGCGCCAGCTGCACAAGATGCGCCACATCATCGCCGAAATGACCGCACTGATCCCCGAAAAAGCCCTCGAAAGCCTGAAGCAGCGCGGCCTGACCGGCTATGGCTGTACGACACAGATGCACGTCATCCGCCTGCTTGCGCCTGCGCTTGATTATGAAGACCATGCCAAGGACGTCGACTTCAGCGCCGATGGCATTCGGCAGCGTTGGGAGGCAGGCTATCGCCACACCAGCGAAACGCTCGAAAAAGCCCCTTGGCGTGTTGAGGTCGATCCAAGCGAAGGATTTGTCCTGCACGAAGCCTGTGCCGGCGAAATGATCGAGACCACCGCCGCCAAATAATCCTCATGCGCTACCCTCTCGGGGCGGCTATGTGATACCAAGCTTCATGGGGTTCGATGCATGACACATCCGCTCGTCGCAGCGCTTGAAGACGCCTTCCAGGAAGTGCGTAATCGCGATCTCACGCTGGGCGAGCGGCTCAAATACGTCGCTGACTGTGTCCGCACCAAGGGACCCGGCTTTGCCGCTGCTGTCGATGCCTTTGTGAACAGGCTGGAGGCGACACAGGCAGGCAGCACGGCACCCATGGTCGGCGATGCGATGCCCGATTTCTGCCTGCCCAATCATGAAGGGCGGCTGGTCACCCTGCAATCACTGCTGGAACGAGGGCCGGTGGTGCTTGCCTTTCACCGCGGCCATTGGTGCCCCTATTGTCGGCTTAACATGGTTGGGCTTGCCGAAATCGAACAAGAGGCCAAGCCTGCGCAGATCGTGGCAGTCTCGTCCGAAGTTCAGCAATACACGCGACTGCTGCGCGCCGAGGCCGGTGCGGAATTCCCCTTTCTGACCGATGTCGGTGGCGGATATGCGCTGTCGATCAACCTGGCGATCTGGGTCGATGAGGCCATGTCAGGGATGATCGGCGGGGCGGGCTGGGATATACCGGGATTTCAGGGCGGCACGCCCTGGATATTGCCGGTTCCTGCCGTTTTCGTTGTCGGCCAGGACGGCATTATCGCCGCCCGCCATGTTGATCCCGATTATCGCCGCCGGATGGAACTCGACGCGCTACTCGACGCCGTCAAGCTGGTGAGCGCGTAAGGCACGCGACCAATCCGCCGATCGAACGAGATTGAGCAGTGCCGATGCTTCGCGCCCACGCGGGCGACCGGCCACCGAATAAATAGCAACCGTCCGCCGCAGATCGAGCGCCGAACAGGCAAGGTGACGGACCCGAGACGAATTCATCGCGCTCGCCGGCATGATCGCGACACCAAACTCAGCCACGACCAGTGCTTCGAGATCGCGATCGGAATCAACTTCATGCGCGTGATCGAGCGAGATGCCAGCTGCATCGAGCCGATCGGTCTCGAACTCGGCAATGTCGGTTCCAGCATGAATCAAAAACCGTGTATCGCGGATCAATTCGACATCGAGATCGAGTTCGTTGTGCATTGCCAACGGATGATCGGCGCCGACGACAAGATCAAAGGCTTCACTGAACATCGGCCAGGTCTCCAACCGATCCCAGCTTTCTCCCATCGGTCCGCCAACGGCCAGATCGACTTCGCCATTCTTTAACATTGTCGCAATCTGCGCCCCAGTGCCGCGACGCAGCTTGAGTTGAAGGCCAGGAAAGCTGCGATGCATTTCGCTCAATGGTCGCATCAAATGAACAAGATCGAGCGTCCGCGATACCGCGAGCGACAGGGTTGGCACTTCGCCTTTCTTAATCTTGGTCGCGAGCAACTTGGCGGTCTGCGCACTTTCAAAGCATTGCTGGAGCAGCGGCCGCATCCGGTTGCCAAGATCGGTAAGATGCGTGTTTCGACCTTCGCGGCGGATCAAATCGCCGCCAAGTTCGTCTTCCAACTGCTTGATCGCGCGCGTCAACGCAGGCTGCGTCACGTTGCATTCTTCAGCTGCGCGTGTGAAATTGAGCACGCGTGCGACCGACAAAAAATAGCGGACCTGTTGCATTTCCATGTGATGCGACCCCCTCCCCGGGAAGGCCGCTGCCATCTAGCAGCATGAGCGATTGCTGACTAGCGGGCGACGAACCGGCGCTCGACAGCCAGGCCCAGCGCGATCGCTACTGCCATGCTCGCAACGGCCACCCAGGCATAGGCTTGCAACAACGGGATCCCGACCAGCAGCAGCTCGTCATTGCCACCGGGAATTAGGAGGCTCCCCCATCCCATCAGTACACCGCCGCCAAGGCAGCGGATCACCGCTTCGAGCGTCGGCGCACGCAGCTTTAGTCGTCCCGCGGTCCAGCCGCCAACCAGCGCGCCTGCGAACAGCATGAACAATAGCACGAGCTTGACGATCACGCCTTCAGTCTTGCCCTGCGCAAGCGACAACAGCGCATAGGTATAGGCCCACGGCCCGATGGCGATCAACGAGATTGCAAAGACGATGCCGATGACGGCCGTCGCGCGGTGCGGCGTCCAGATATGCGCAGCGAGCATCTGCGCCCGGCCCGCGCGGATTACTTCCACGCTGCGCCAGCCGACGAACAAGGCGAACGGCACGAGCAGCCAGCTGGCCGCGAACAACGGCGACGCGACGTGCATTTGTGGGAATTTGCCGATCAGCGGCCAGATTGTCAGGCAGCCGAGGTAAAAGCCGATCGGCGTTAACACATAAGCCCATTCGCCTGAGCCAAACCGGGCAACCGCGCCGAACACGCATGCCCGCGTGACGAACGCGCCAAGGCCAAGCAATAGCCCTCCTGCAACTGTACCAAGCGTCGCGGGATAGCCGATCGGAAGTGTCTCTTGCCCGCCGAGCACCCGCCACAGCAGCACACCGCCTGCGACCCAAACCGCAGCCTCGGCAAGGCCGATAAATTTCCAGGCGCTGCGCTTGGTCAGCACCTCATCGACAGCGGCAACCATGCAGGTCGCGCCGCGCTGGATGGCATAGCCCATGATCGCTGCGCACACCGCCGCGATCACAAAGGCAAAACTCAGCAGCGCGACCGACATGGGCATCGCTTAATTCGCCGCATCGGCGGCGATAGCGCCAGCAACTTCGGCCGCCATCTTGAACTGCGCGTCCTGGGTGGTGATGCGATAGCGTTTCGCCATGAACTGGAAATCGGTCCAAGCCAGCCAGACGCTGCCGTCGGCCTCCTCGACCACCAGCATCCGCACCGGCCAGTCAAGCCCGGCATATCGGTTCGCCTGAAGGAATTGCACGCCTAGCGGCGGATTGCCAAAACGCACGATGACCGACTTCCCGATCGTCAGATTGGCTTCCTTCCCAAGCGCCTGCTGGTCGAGTGCATCGAAAAAGCGCACGCCCTTCGCCGCGATTGCAGCTTTCAGGCGATCAACCGTTTCGTCGAAGCCGTGGCTGCTGCGGATACGCACAACGCCGTCGGAGCTGGAATGATTGGCACTCGAAGCCGGCGCGGCGTGCCGCGCCTCCGCGGGAGTGCCTGAGACGGCCAAGGCGATGGCGAGAAGGATAGGGCGAGCGAACATTGGTCAATCTCCATTGAGGCGGGGGAGTCGCCGGGATGCCCGCCTTGTCCTCGATCGCGCGCGCAAACGGGAATAGGAATGTCGCATCGAGTTGATGCCCGAATGCTATCACCCAATGACGAACAGCAGCGGCGCAAGGTCGCTTCGGATGGCCGGTTCCGGCAAAAACTGCCGGTTGCGCAATGATTGGGGAACGGCTTGAAGTGGGTCGATAGCTGCCACGGCGCTAAGCCCAAAACAAATGTTCGCTTCGGCACATTGGTGTCCTGAAAGCCGCCGCTGACATTTTCCGGCATTCCCTCCTGTCCGCCACGGTCAAAGCGATCTAGCTCGACGCGAAACCGCGATCCTATTTGTGGCATGAAATGTGTTCGGTGGGCTCCGGGATCATGAGCTTGATGAAAAGCGCTGCCCGCCCGTCTGGTATCGCACTGGTATCGCAAATTGCTCCAAATCGCTCCCAATCACTAGTTTTGCCTATCTGGAACCCACGCATTTGCGCCATTTCTCGAGTTGTCGCTGCGATGGCATTGCAGAGGTCTGGGGTTCGATCCCCCACGGCTCCACCATTTTTTACAAGAAAGTCAGCGAGATAGACGATGCGGGGGTGAACGCTTACCGCTCACTCCGCCGTCTCGGTATCGCAGATGGGCATTGGTATACGCCCTAACGGCTGCCCAAAAGGCTTCTGTCGAGGCGACAAAATCTCGAAGATGCTCCGGTCGGATGTGGGTGTAATTCGCATAACTGAGATAAGGTAAGTCCTAAAGATTGGCCCATCTAATCACCCGGATGGTGCCGACTTGCCGGTGTTGTCCGGGGCTGTGCCATCCACCGGCTCGGGGTTCGAGTAGTCACATTAAACCCTGCGTGCGGCAGTATCAGTTAAAGCCCAATATCTTCTGTAACGACGGGTGAAGCGCCTCGATTGCCGCTTGGATTGGCCGATAGCTGGGTGTCAGGTCTTCGTCAGGACTGCCGACTAACCGAGCGGCATGGACATAATTCGAAAAACTGCCTTGGGTCGCATTGCCGCTGTGGGGTTTGTGGGAGCGCTGTGGTGGTGGACGCAAACTAGTTCATCTTTGCCACCGCCTTTACCTTCCTCGGCAGCATCAGCGAGTAGAAGCAAAGTCCTCGCAGTCCCGTCAATTCAATCGCGCAGGCTTGGCATCAAGCTGACGATGGCGATCACGGCTACTGAAGCGCCGATCGCCGATCTTCCCGCCATTATTGCGCTGCCAGCTAATGCGCGCGTTGCAGTTGCTGCGTCGCTGCCTGGAGTGGTGATGCGTACTCTAGTCGTGGAGGGCGATACCGTGCGGCACGGTCAAGCGCTGGCGGTCATTTCCAGCCGCGATGTTCTGAGCCTGAGCAGCGATCTGGCGCGGGCCAATGCACGGCTCGGCGTTGCGCGGTCGAACGCGGGTCGGCTGTCGCAGCTTGACCGTGAGGGGATCATCGCCGGTGCCCGCGCCGACGAAGCCCGCGCAATGGCGGCCGAAGCGCGTGTCGATGTGTCCGAGAAATCGCGTATTCTGCGGCTGGTCAACGGGCATGGGGGCAGCGGCACCTATACGCTGGTCGCGCCGATCGCTGGTCGCGTCACGGCAGCGACCATTCAAACCGGCAGCCCGGTTGACGGCACCGGCGCGCCCTATGTGATCGATGCGGCTGACCGCTACGAGGTCGAATCGCAGCTGCCCGAACGGCTGATCGGCAAGGTCCGGCCCGGTATGGCGATCCGCCTCGGCACACTGCGCGGCACCGTGACGGCGGTGGGGTCTACGATCGATCCCACCACCCGCTCGGCCATACTAAAGGCAACACTGCCGGCAGGGTCGGCTCTAGTTGCCGGGCGCGCCACCAGCATCCAGCTCTTCGGCCCCGCGCCGTCGGGGGCAGTGAGCGTGCCGACCTCAGCCGTTGCTAACTTGAACGGCCGCGACACCGTGTTCGTCGCGACGGCCGGGGGCTATGCCGCCCGTCAGGTGACGGCCGGCGGCAGCAGCGGCGGCACAACGTTGCTGCTGTCGGGCGTGCGCGCCGGCGAGCGCGTTGTCTCCACCGGCACCAGCGCGCTCAAAGCGCTCTCCCAGGCGCAATAGGCGATGCTGCGATCACTTGTTGCGCAGGCGCTGTCATATCGCCTGCTTGTCATTGCACTCGCCTTCGTCGTTGCGGGCCTCGGCGCCTGGGCGTTCGTGACGCTGCCGGTCGATGCCTATCCCAACATCGCGCAGACCCAGGTGAAGCTGATCCTGAAAGCACCGGGCATGACGCCGGAGGAAGTCGAAAGCCGCGTCATCGCGCCGATCGAGATGGAGATGCTGGGCATCCCCAAACAGGCAATCCTGCGATCGACCGCCAAAAATGCCATCGCCGACATTACGATCGATTTCGTCGACGGCACCGACATTTACTGGGCGCGCCAGCAGGTGTCGGAGCGGCTGTCGGGCGTGCTCGGCGATATGCCTGCATCGGTGAGCGGTGGCCTCGCGCCGATCTCTACGCCGTTGTCCGACGTCTATATGTTCACGATCGAGGGGCCTTTGTCGCTCCAGCAAAAGCGCGAGCTGCTCGACTGGACGATCCGGCCCGGCCTGCGCACGGTGCCAGGGGTTGCCGACGTCAATGCGCTCGGCGGCTTCGTCCGCACCTTCGAAGTGCGCCCCGATCCGGTCGCGCTTGCCAGCACCAAATTGTCGATCGGCGATCTGCGCGATGCAATCGAAAGCGGCAACCGCAATGATGGCGCGGGTCGGCTGACGTCGGGCGAGGAAGCGCTGATCGTCCGCGCGGTCGGCGCAATCCGCTCGGTCGAGGATCTTCAGGCGGTGGTCCTCGCCAGCCACGACGGTCGCATCGTCCGACTGGCTGATGTGGCGACCGTCGCAACGGGGAGCCTCACCCGCTACGGCGCGGTCAGCAAAAATGGCAAGGCCGAGTCGGTCGAGGGGCTGGTGATCGCACTGCGCGGTGCCGATGCTCGGCAAGTGGTTGCCGGGGTCCGTGCGCGGCTTACGGAGATCGAGAAGGGCCTCCCCGCCGGCACCACGGTCGACGTGTTCTATGACCGGTCGGACCTGATCAACCACGCGGTCGGCACTGTCGAGGAGGCGCTGATCGAGGCAACGATCCTCGTCGTCGTGCTGCTGATCCTCTTCCTAGGGGACTGGCGCGCAGCCGCTATCGTCGCGGTGACGCTTCCGATGGCAGCACTCATCACCTTCTTGTTCATGCAGGCAATGGGATTGTCGGCCAATCTGATGAGCCTTGGGGGGCTTGCGATCGCGATTGGGATGCTTGTCGACGGCGCAATCGTGGTGGTCGAGAACATCGTCGAACGGCTGGGCCATGAGCATGAGGAGGGGCATCCCCGGCTCAACCACATTTTCCGCGCGACCAGCGATGTTGTCGTGCCCGTCTCGGCGGGGATCATCATCATCGCGCTCGTCTTTTTGCCACTGCTCGCGTTGCAGGGGCTGGAGGGCAAGCTGTTCGCGCCGGTTGCGCTGACGATCATCTTCGCGCTCGCCGGGTCGCTGCTGCTGGCGTTGACCCTGGTGCCGGTGCTCGCCTCCTTGGGGTTGAAGAGCGGCCATCACGGTGAGCCCTGGATCATGCGCAAACTCGCGCCGCGCTATC
Source organism: uncultured Stakelama sp. (assembly GCA_964649315.1). GTDB lineage: Bacteria > Pseudomonadota > Alphaproteobacteria > Sphingomonadales > Sphingomonadaceae > Sphingomonas. The sequence continues at coordinate 11,406 of CAZYOU010000052.1, forward strand.
ACGCGCTGCTGGCGGGCGCGTTCGAGCGCAAGCGGCTGGTCTACGCGCTGTCGGCGGCCGGGCTGGCGGTCGCGGTGGTCGCTTATGGGGCGGTCGGCAAGGCGTTCATGCCGACGATGGATGAAGGCTCGGTGATCGTCCAGCTCACCAAGCTGCCGTCGATCAACCTCGCCCAGTCAGTCGCCAACGACATGGCGGTCGAGGCCGCGCTGATGACCGTCCCCGAAGTGCAGGACGTCATCGCCCGCGTCGGCTCCGACGAGATCGGGCTCGACCCGATGGGGCCGAACGAAACCGACAGCTTCGTGCGATTGAAACCCCGAGAGGAGTGGCGCGGCGACAAGGAATTCGTCATCGACGAGATGCGCAAGGTTCTGGAGGGGATGCCCGGCATCCAGCCAAGTTTCACCCAACCGATTGAGATGCGCGTTTCGGAAATGCTCACCGGCGCGCGCGGCGACTTGGCGGTCAAGATTTTCGGGCCGGATCTCGCGCAACTGTCAGACCTTGCGGGTCAGGTGCAGGCGACATTAGCGGGCGTGCCCGGCGCATCCGAAGTGATAACCGTCGCCAATGACAACGTCGATTATCTCCAGCTCGATATTGATCGGGCTGCGGCGGGTCGGTTCGGCATGCCGGTTGCGGACATGCAGGATATGCTGCGCGCACAGGTGGAAGGCATCCCCGTCGGCATCGTCGCGGAAGGGCAAAAGCGCATCCCGATCCTGATCCGGGGCGACGAGGGCCTGCGATCCGATCCGGCGCGCTTTGCCGACCTCCAGCTGCGCACCGCCGATGGCACGCTGGCGCGGGTCAGCGACATGGCCCGGATTGAACGCACGCAGGGACCGGTCAAGATCGATCACGAGAACGGATCGCGCTTCGCGCTGGTGCAGGCGTTCGTGTCAGGCCGCGACCTAGTCGGCTTTGTCGATGAGTCCAAGGCAGCGGTCATGAGCAAGGTCAAGCTGCCCAATGGCTACCGCATCGTCTGGGGCGGACAGTTCGAGAATCAGCAGCGTGCGTCAGCGCGGCTGATGCTGGTGATCCCGGTCGCGCTGCTGCTGATTTTCTTCGTGCTGCTGGCGACGCTCCGCTCACTACGGGCATCGGTGATTATCCTGCTCAACATCCCGTTCGCGATGGTGGGCGGACTGGTGTCGCTCTGGGCGTCGGGCGAGTATCTCTCGGTCCCCGCCTCGGTCGGCTTTATCGCGCTGCTCGGGATTGCCGTGCTCAACGGGCTTGTGCTGGTGTCCTATTTTCGCCAGCTACGGGACGAGGGTTTCAGCCTGGCCGATGCCGTGCGGCAAGGCGCCGAGCGCCGCCTGCGGCCGGTGCTGATGACCGCGAGCATCACTGGCTTCGGGCTGGTGCCGCTGCTGTTCGCCAGCGGCCCCGGTTCCGAAATCCAGAAGCCGCTCGCGATCGTGGCGATTGGCGGGCTGATCACCTCGACGCTGCTGACGCTGATCCTGCTTCCCATCCTGTTCGAACGCTTCGGCGAAGGCCGTGGGGAGGCGACCAATGTCTGATGTCCTGCTCACGCTCCACTGCGCGGCGGTGGACACCGATAGCGTCATCGATGCGCTGCGCCAGGCAACCCGCGTGCCCGTGCATGTCCGTGCCGAGACGGTCCATGGCCGCGATTTCGAAGACGCCCATGCGCACGAACAGGTCACCGCGACGCTCAGGCGATCGGCGATCGAACTGGTTGCGAGTGAAGCCGCCCTGCCCGCCATTATGGCCGCAGTGGACGCGGCCAAGCGCCGTTCGCCCGTCCGCTGGCACGTAACGCCGGTGTCAGCCCGAGGACGCATATTATGAGAGCCATCCCCCTGATCGTCGCGACTGTCGGGTTAATGATGCCGTGTATCGCCACCGCGCAGCGGGCCGATCTGCCGCCCGAACCCGTCGTGATCGCGATCCTCGACAATCACCCGACCGTGACCGCGGGCGGTGCGCGCGTCAATGCTACCGAGGCGCGAAGCGACCAGCTGCGTCGCGGCCCCTATGAGGTCACCGTCAATGCCAGCTATATCCGGCGCACCGTCCACCGTGAGGGCGGGTATGACGAATTCGATACCACGATCGCCCGGCCCTTCCGCTTGCCCGGCAAGGCGGCGCTCGATCGCAAGGCAGGGGCGCTCGGCATCGAAGTCGCCCAGAACCGCGCCGAGGATTTGCGTCACCAGGCGGCGCTGACGCTGTCGGGCTTGTGGTATGACTGGCTGACTGCCGCCGCGCTCCACCGCACCGATCTGGACACCGTCGCAGTTCTCGAAACCGCCGCCAAGGCGATCCGTCGACGGCGGCAATTACGCGATGCCGCCGATCTCGACATCGATCAGGCGAACGCCGCGCTGGCACTGGCGCAAGGTCAAGCCGCGCGCTCGCTCGCCAATCGCGAACAGGCGCGTGTGGTGCTGACCGCAAACTTCCCCGACCTGCCGCTGCCTGCCGACGCACCTCAACTGGCGCCCCCGGCACTCCCCGCTCAGCCGCTCGGGGCGTTGCGCGATCTCGTCATCGCGCGCAGCCACGAAATCCGCGCGGTCGAGCGCGAAGCACAGCGATTGGCGGTGGTGTCGCAGCGGGTACGCGCTGACCGGATGGCCGATCCCAGCTTTGGCGTGCGGCTGTTCAGCGAGCGCAGCGGGATGGAGCGCGGCGCCGGCGTCGTGATGTCGATGCCGATTGGCGGCGGCAACCGTCGGGCGGCGTTCGATCAGGCAAGCGCCGAGGCCAATGCCGCGCGCTTCGACTTGGCGGACACACAGCGCGTCGTCCAGGCGACGGCGGACGCAGATCTGTCTAACGCCAGCACGCGGATGGAGGTCTGGCGGCGAATGGCCGATGCATCCGCCAGCACCGTGGCCGCAGCGACACGCACCGAACGCGGGCAGGCGCTCGGCGCGGTCGATCTTGCCGACATGCTCTATGCGCGGCGACAAGCGCATGATGCGCAGCGCTCCGAGATCGAGGCGCGAAGTGAGGCGATCCGCGCGCTGATGAAGCTTCAGATTGATGCGCACAGCATCTGGGTGACGCCGGGCGACGAATGACCATATGCTTACCACCGCGAAGGAATGTGCCATGGTGGCCGCGAACACGAGCGAGAGGGAGCAGCCGGTCCGGCTGGCACCGATGATGCGCATTTTACTGGTGGAAGATAATGCGCGACTGGCGGGGCTGGTCCGCGAAGGGCTGAGCGGGCAGGGCTTCGCGGTCGACTGGTGCGAGACCGTCGATGAGACCGAACATGCGCTGAAGATCAACGACTATGACCTGATGCTGCTCGATCTTGGCTTGCCCGATGGCGAGGGGCTCGATCTCGTTCGCGCGCTGCGGCGGCGGCAGGACGCGGTGCCGATCCTGATCCTGACGGCGCGGGGCGGGCTTGATGACCGGGTGTTGGGGCTCGATGCGGGAGCGGACGATTATCTGATCAAGCCGTTCCAGATCCCCGAGCTTGCCGCGCGGTGTCGCGCGTTGCTGCGGCGACCGGGGGCATCGCTTGGCACCGAGCTGAGCGTCGGAAACGTCGTCTTCCATTCGGCCGAACGCAGCGTGGCGGTTGCAGGCGTGATCATCGACGCGCCGCCGCGCGAGGTCGATCTGCTCGAAAGCTTGTTGCGGCGCGCCGGGCATGTGGTTGCCAAGCCTGCACTCGAAGGCGCGCTTTATTCCATGGATGCCGAGGTGACTCCCAATGCGCTTGAGGCCTGCATGTCGCGCCCGCGCAAGCGGCTGAGCGCTGCCGGCGCCGATGTGCAGATCAGGACCGTCCACGGCGTCGGGTACGCCCTTTTCGCGCCCGCGCTTGCCTCCGCTGATGGATGATGCGGGCAACAGCAAACGCGGGCCGACCGGGCCGACGCTGTTCCGCCAAATCGCGACCCGGCTCGCGGCGTTCACATTGCTGTTCGCGCTGCTCGACGTCGGAATCGTGGTGTTTACTTATAGCAGCCAGCCCGAGTTGCTGGCGCAAGAGCTGCTGACGCTCGAGGCGAGCAAGGCCAACGATACTGCTGCCTTGTCGCAAAGGCTGTTGGCGGGGCCACCAGGCGCGACGCACTGGTCTGTGCGCTATATCGATCCAGTCGCCACCAGCACATCACTGCCGTCGCGAAAAGGCGCGCTGCTCGACTGGACCCAGCGCGAGCAGATTGGCGAGGGGTATCGGATTTCAGGCGTCCGCCTGGTCGGTTCGGGTGAGCGCAAGCGCTGGCTTCTCATGGAATTCGAGAGCGATGGCATCGGGCCCTATGTCCCGGTGATCGCCAACGAGATCGTCCAGCACGTTGTTCTGCCGCTAATTCCCTTGTCGTTGCTCCTGCTGCTGTTCAATGTCGTCGCGGTTCGCCGCGTATTGCAACCACTGCGCCGGGCGGAAGCGGAGGTCGATGCGCTCGATCCTGACAATGTGTCCCGCCTGTCCGAAGCGCCCGAACCGCGTGAGGTGAATACGCTGGTCCGCGCCGTCAACCGCGCACTCACCCGGCTCGACGAGACGATGGCGATCCTGCGAGGCTTTACCGCCAATGCCGCGCATGAACTGCGCACGCCGCTGTCGATCATGCAGCTGTCGCTGGACAAATTGCCGCCGAGCCAACTGCGCGACGAGTTACAAGCCGATACCCAGCACATGTCACGGCTCGTGAGCCAGATGCTCGATCTGGCACAGGCCGATGCGATGGCGGCCGAACCGCAGACCCCGGTCGACCTTGCCGATATTGGCCGCGAAGTCGTCGCGGCAATGGCACCCAAGGTCTTCGAAGCGCGGCGAGACCTCCGGTTCGAGGCAATCGGCGAGGCTTTGGCGCTCGGACATGCCGAAGCCATCTACCGCATTTACCGAAACTTGATCGATAACGCGCTGGCGCACGCTCCAGGCGAAACGCCGATCGAGGTGGCGGCTGGGCCGGGTCCGCAACTCAGCGTACGCGACCATGGCCCTGGAATTGCTGACGAGGACCTTCCGCACATTTTCGAGCGTTTCTGGCGCAAGGATCGGCGCAAGACCGACGGCGCGGGCCTGGGACTGGGTATCGTCCAGCGGCTCGCGCAGGCGCATGGCGGTGCAATCACTGTCGAGAATGCACCGGGTGGCGGCGCGCTGTTTCGCGTTACCTTCCCGGCGCCCAAACCGGATCGATAAACGCCGCCGTCAGTTCTCTGTCAGCAGTTGGGCCGATGAGTCACCTGATTGGAGGTGACCATGACCGACGTTTCAATCGCTCCCCATCTGCCGACCGCATCTGACCACACCGCGAACATCCGCGTGTGGGATTTGCCGGTGCGGCTGTTCCACTGGCTGCTCGTCGCGACGATCCTGATTGCGTTCCTCTCGGCCGAGGAGGATAGTGGTCTTTCCGCTTGGCACATCCCGGCCGGATGGATCGCGGCGGTGCTGATTGCCTTCCGGCTCGTCTGGGGCTTTGTCGGCGGTCAGCATGCGCGCTTTGCCGCTTTCCTGAAGCCCGGAGAGATCAGCCATCATGTCGGCAGCCTGTTCTCGGGCAAACCAGAACGTTCAATCGGGCATAATGCGCTGGGCGGCGTTGCTATCGTCGTGCTGCTGGGGACGGTTGCGGGCATCATCTATACTGGTGCCACGATGCAGGGCGATGCGGGTGAGGAGTTCCACGAAACGCTCGGCAACATCCTGCTCGGGCTGATTGCACTTCATGTTATTGCGGTGATCGCGATGTCGCTGCTGACCAAAGATAATCTGATCAGGGCGTTCGTCACTGGTCGCAAGCGGGCCGATCAGCATCCCGGCGTCACTGATGCGCGTCCGCCCGCGAGCCTGGCGATCCCGGTCGCGGTGGTGGCGATGGGGGGTGCGGCGTACGGCATCACATTGATTGATCCGGTTGCCTTTGTCCCTGGGGCGCATGCCGAAGCGGGTGAAGCGGGCGGCGGCGAGGCGGGCGAAGGTGACGATGACTAGGCTGCCGCTCCACCGCGAACGCCATCTCGTCTCGCGCATTGGCTGGCTTCGGGCGGCGGTGCTCGGGGCGAATGACGGCATCGTCTCCACCGCGAGCCTGATCATCGGCGTCGCGGCGGCAGCGGCCAAGCCCGGCGATATCCTGATTGCCGGGGCGGCCGGGCTGGTCGCAGGCGCGATGTCGATGGCGGCGGGGGAGTATGTGTCGGTCAGTTCGCAGTCGGACACCGAGCGGGCCGATCTGGCACGCGAACGGGCCGAGCTGGCCGACGATGTCGATGCGGAGATCGTCGAGCTCGCGGGCATTTATATCAAACGCGGCGTCGATCCGGCGATTGCGGACACGGTCGCGCGGCAGTTGATGGCGAAGGATGCGCTCGCAGCCCATGCGCATGACGAGCTCGGCATTTCGGAGATGACAACCGCTCGCCCGATTCAAGCCGCGCTCACTTCGGCTGCGACCTTCACCGCTGGTGCTGCCCTGCCGCTTGCGATCGTGTTCGTGGCACCCGCCGAGTGGTTGGTCGCAATCGTCGCTGCTGCGTCGTTGCTGTTCCTGGCACTGCTCGGTGGCGTCGGCGCGCGCGCGGGTGGTGCACCGATTGCCGCCGCCACGATCCGTGTGACCTTCTGGGGCGCGCTGGCGATGGCGCTGACGGCGGGCATCGGGATGCTGGTCGGCACGGCGGTATGACCGCACTCGAACTTCTGGGGCTGATCTGCGCGGTGCTGGCGGTGCAGATCGTCGCCGCGATCACCTATGTCGTGCTTCGGCCAAAGCCCTCGCCACCGGTGGCTGTCCCGGTTCGCGCGGCCCCCAATGCAGCGTGGCAGGGCCTGCGCGCCTTTCGCGTGCGCATGCGCGAGGATGAGGACCACGCTCTTACCCAGACGTCCTTCTATCTTGAGCCTGTCGATGACCAGCCGCTCCCACCCTATCGCGGCGGGCAGTTCCTGACCTTCCAGCTCGACCTGCCGGGTGCCGACGGCACGCCTCGCCCCGTCACGCGCTGCTATTCTCTGTCGGATCGGCCAGACCCGCAAGCCTATCGCATCACGGTGAAGCGCATCCCGCCCCCGCCCGACCGTCCTGATCTGCCGCCGGGGATTGTCTCGAACCATTTCCACGATCATGTGAGCCCAGGTGCGATC
>CAZYOU010000053.1:0-18391 GCA_964649315.1 uncultured Stakelama sp.
GCAAGGCGCTGCTGCTCATCAATCCGCACACCAGCTTCTTCTTCCGCAGCGAACAGCAGGTGACGAGCGACGAGGGCCTTAACGCTTATGGTGCTGCCACCTGGGGTCAATTCTTCATCTATCAGGGTTTCAACGACCGCGTCGGCTGGATGCACACGTCAAGCGGAGTCGATTCAGTCGATGAGTTTGCAGAAACGATCGTCGATCAGGCCGGCAAGCCATTTTATCAGTACGGCAAGGCGCTGCGACCTGTCCGCACCGATCGGATCACGCTGAACTACCGGCTGCCCGATGGCGCGATGGCGCGGCGACAATTCACCACTTACTCGACGCATCATGGCCCGATTGTGCGGGCGATGGACGGCAAATGGATAGCAATGGGGTTGCTGAATTCTCCCGTCGCCGCCCTGCGTCAAAGTTTCGAGCGCACCAAGACGCGGGATCTCACCAGCTATCTGAAGGTGATGGCGTTGAAGGCGAACTCGTCAAACAACACGATCCTGGCCGATGCAACCGGCGCGATTGCCTATCTCCACCCGCAATTCGTGCCCAAGCGCAATAACGCATTTGATTACACCAAGCCCGTCGACGGCAATGATCCCGCGACTGACTGGCAGGGGCTACACGCGCTTTCCGAACTCCCGCAAGTCCTCTCGCCGCCCACAGGCTGGATTGCCAACACCAACAATGCGCCTTGGTCAGCCGCCGGCATCAACAGCCCGGTCAGCAGCGCTTTTCCGCGGTATATGGACACCGCCGGGGAAAACCCGCGCGGTCTGCATGCGATCCGGGTATTGCAGGGGCGCAAGGACTTCACGATCGATGCGCTACGCAATGCGGCATTCGATCCTTACCTGACGGCTTTCGAACCGCTGGTCCCCGCGTTGGTCGCAGCGTGGGACGCGTTGCCAGCGGGTGATCCCACAAAGGTCAAATTGGCTGATCAGATCGCGGTGCTGCGAAACTGGGATTTCACCTGGAGCAAGGATTCGGTCGCTACCTCGCTTGCCGTATTCTGGGGCGAAAGCCTGTGGAACAGCACGGCGAACGATCCCGGCCTCCAGACACGGGGCCTTGCCCGCTACGATCACCTGCTGGCGACGGCGCCTGATCGCAAGCTTACCGCCCTTCAAGCAGCGTCGGACCGGCTGATCGCCGATTTCGGCACCTGGCAAGTGCCTTGGGGGGAGATCAACCGCTTCCAGCGCAACGATGGTGCGATCACCCAGCGTTTCGATGATGCCAAACCAAGCACACCGGTCGCCTTCACCTCGGCACAATGGGGTTCGCTCGCGTCGTTCGGGGCGCGGCGCTACCCGGGCACGAAGCGTTATTATGGCACCAGCGGGAACAGCTTCGTCGCAATCGTCGAGTTTGGCGACCGGGTCCGCGCCCGCGCGGTTACCGCTGGCGGCGAAAGTGGCGACCCCGCATCACCCCATTTCGCCGATCAGACGAAACGCTACGCAACCGGCGATCTACGCGACGTGTATTTCTATATCGATGAGCTTACCCCGCATATCGTGCGCTCCTATCACCCCGGGCAATGAAGCGATGACGGTCGACAGCAATCCACATGGTTCGGGCGCGAAGGTTACGCTGCCCGCGCGGCCCGAGGCGATCCGCATGACGGCGCAGGATACCGCCGTCGTGGTGATCGATATGCAGAACGCCTATGCGTCGCCGGGCGGCTATGTCGATCTGGCGGGCTTCGACATCGGCGGGGCCGCGGGCACGATCGGCAAGATCGCAGCGGTGCTGGAAACCGCACGCGCAGCGGGCGTGCAGGTGGTGTATCTGCAAAATGGCTGGGACGCCGCATATGTCGAAGCGGGCGGGCCGGGCTCCCCCAACTGGCACAAATCCAATGCGCTGAAGACGATGCGCGCGCGGCCAGAACTCACCGGGCAATTGCTGGCGCGGGGCGGCTGGGACTATGAACTGGTCGACGCGTTGAAGCCACAGCCGGGCGACATCACGCTCCACAAGACGCGATACTCGGCCTTCTTCAATTCGCAATTGGACAGTGTGCTGCGCGCGCGCGGCATCAGGCACATCGTGTTCGTTGGCATCGCCACCAATGTGTGCGTCGAAAGCACGCTGCGCGACGGCTTTCACCTCGAATATTTCGGCGTGATGCTTGAAGATGCAACGCATCACCTCGGCCCCCCTGAGATGCAGGAGGCAACTGTTTACAACGTCGAGAAATTCTTCGGCTGGGTATCGACCGTCGCCGATTTCTGCGGCACTTTTGGGCAATTGCCCAAGTACTAAGGACCTCTAATGCCTTTCGAAGCAATCAATCCGCCCCAATTCCCTACCCCGATTGCGCCGTTTTCGGCCGGGGCCAAGGCGGGCAACACTGTCTATGTCTCGGGCACACTCGCGCTAGGTGAAGGCGGTGTGGTGCTGCATCCCGGCGACGCGACCGCGCAGACCCGGCATGTGCTCGAAGTGATCAAGACCACCCTCGAAGCCGCCGGCGCGACGATGGCCGATGTTGCCTTCAACCACATCTTTCTGAAGGACTGGGCTGATTATGCGGCGATGAACGCGGTCTATGCCGAGTATTTTCCGGGCGCAAAGCCTGCGCGTTATTGCATCCAGTGCGGGCTGGTGAAGCCCGATTGCCTGGTCGAAATCGCCAGCGTGGCGCATCTCGGCTGATGCCCCACGCCGTCGGGCTTTGGTACGAATGGCACGGACCGGTTGATGCACCGGTGGTGATCCTGTCGCCCGGCCTTGGTGGATCGGCGGGATATTGGACGCCCAATCTGGCTGCGCTGACGGCGCGATACCGTGTGCTGCTCTATGATCATCGCGGCACTGCGCGAAGCGACAAGGCACTGCCCGAAACTGTCACCGTCGAAGCAATGGCAGACGATCTGCTTGCGCTCATGGATGCGCTGGGGATCGCACAAGCCCACCTGATCGGCCATGCGGCAGGTGGGATCATCGGACTAGCGATCGCGCTCAAGGCCCCGGAGCGGCTCGGCAAGCTGATCGTTGTCAATGGCTGGGTCGCACCCGATCCGCATTTTGCGCGCTGCTTCGACGTTCGGCTCGCGCTGCTGCGCCATATCGGCCCGGCCGCATACGTCCGCGCGCAGCCGATTTTCCTGTACCCGGCCGATTGGATATCCGCCAACAGTGCCGCGCTCGATGCCGAAGAGCCGCTCCATTTGGCCCATTTCCCGCCCCCCGAAAATGTCGAACGCCGCGTCGCTGCGCTCAAGGCATTTGATATCGCGGATCAGCTTGGGAAAATCGACGTGCCCGTCCTCGCCATCGTCGCGGCGGACGACATGCTCGTCCCGGCGTCTTGTGCTGACCCGATTGAGCGCGGAATCGCGGGTGCACGGCGCGTGACGATGACGTGGGGCGGCCATGCCTGTAACGTTACCGATTCGGCGTTGTTCAACGCCATTACGATTGAATTTCTGGGGGACTGATCATCATGCAAGTCGGCGTCTTCGTGCCCATCAACAACAATGGCTGGCTGATCAGCGAGAACGCGCCGCAATACATGCCGAGCTTCGATCTGAACAAGGAGATCGCTCAGCGCGCCGAGAAATACGGCCTCGATTTCCTGCTTTCTATGATCAAGCTGCGCGGGTTCGGTGGCAAGACCGAATTCTGGGAATATGGCCTTGAAAGCTTCACCCTGATGGCGGGCCTCGCCGCCGTGACGGAAAAGATCAAGATCTACGCCACCTGCCCAACCCTCATCATCCCGCCCGCTTTTGCCGCGCGCATGTGCAATACGATCGATTCGATCAGCCATGGCCGCTTCGGGTTGAACCTGATCACCGGCTGGCAAAAGCCCGAATACTCGCAGATGGGCCTGTGGCCGGGCGAGGATCATTTTCGCAATCGGTACAAGATGTTGGACGAATATGCCCGTATCCTGCGCGAATTGTGGGAAACCGGGCGCAGTGACTTCAAGGGCGATTACTACCAGATGGAAGATTGCCTCGTCCGACCCAAGCCGACGGGCGACATGAAGATCATCTGCGCCGGCTCATCCGACGACGGCCTCGCCTTTTCCGCGCAATGGGCGGATTATGCCTTCTGCCTCGGCAAGGGCGTCAACACACCGACCGCGTTCGCGTTCAACAACGAACGCCTCGCCGCCGTGACCGCCAAGACCGGGCGGGAGGTATCCGTCTTCGTCCTCGTCATGGTCATTGCTGCACCGACGGATGAAGAGGCGATGGCCAAGTGGAAATCCTATAACGACGGCATCGATCATGCCGCGATCGCCTGGCTCGCCGATCAGGGCGCGGCGGACAAGGTCAATGCGACCACCAACGTCCGCCAGCTCGCCGCGCCGGAGGGTGCGGTCAACATCAACATGGGCACGCTCGTGGGCAGCTATGCCAGCGTGGCGCGGATGCTCGACGAGATGGCGGAAGTGCCCAATACCGGGGGCGTGCTGCTGACGTTCGATGACTTTATCGAGGGCGTTGAGGCATTCGGCCAGCACATCCAGCCGTTGATGAAGAGCCGGGGTTAAAACCATCTACTCCGTTCGTGCCGAGCGAAGTCGAGGGACGTGCCGCAAGCGCTGCGCGGGGTGTCTCGACTTCGCTCGACACGAACGGATGAAGTAGTTGGGCAATCGAGGGACATGGCAATGCCCCGGATATCCCGCTAAACACCGCTGATGGCTCGCCTGAAAACGCATCGCTTCTATTCGATCCACACGCAGGAGATGGTGCGCGTTGCCGCCACCACCCCGCGGGCAACAGTGGGGGACCCGGCCGCCAACGCAAAAGCCGCCATCGATCTCGTGAAAAAAGCGGCATCGAACGGCGTCGACCTGATCGTCTTTCCCGAACTCAGCCTGTCATCCTACGCGATCGATGATCTCCACATGCAGGCCGCAATGCACCGCGCCACCGAGGCGGCGATTGCCACGCTCGCCAGCGCAACCGCCAAGCTCGCAACGGTCATGCTGGTCGGGGCTGCCATCCCGCGCAATGGGCGGTTGTACAACTGCGCCATTGCCATCGCGCGCGGCAAGATTCTGGGAGTCGTGCCGAAGACGTTCCTGCCCAATTACCGTGAGTTCTATGAAAAGCGGTGGTTCGCGAGTGGCGCGGGCATCACCGGTCTGGAAATCGACCTGGCCGGGCAACGCGTCCCCTTCGGCACTGATCTGATCTTCGCCGCGAGCGACCTGCCGCATTTCGTTTTCCATGCCGAGATTTGCGAGGATTTCTGGGCCCCTACCCCGCCCTCGACTACGGGCGCGCTGGCGGGGGCGTTCATTTGCTGCAACCTGTCGGCGTCACCGATCAACATCGGCAAGGCGCGGGACCGGGCGATGCTGGCCTCGGCGCAGTCTTCCCGGGCGATCTGCGCTTATGTTTTCTCCGCGTCCGGCCCCGGCGAAAGCACCAATGATCTGGCCTGGGACGGGCAGAGCCTGATCCACGAAAATGGCGACCTGCTGAAGGAATCGCAGCGTTTCCGGTGCGAGGCCGACACGATCATCGCCGATATCGACGTCGCCCGGCTGCGGATCGAGCGGATGCGTAACGGCACCTTCAACGATGCGGCACGGCTGGAGGGCGACCCGGAATATGAATTCCGCCGCATCGCCTTCGAGCACAAGCCCGACTTTGCCGATATCGGCCTGCAGCGCGATCTGCGGCGCTTCCCGTTCGTGCCCAACAACCCCGAACGGCTCGATGCCGATTGCTACGAAGCCTTCAACATTCAGGTCGAGGGGCTGATGAAGCGGATCGAGGCATCGCGGGTTGAGCGCCTCGTCCTTGGCATTTCCGGCGGACTCGACTCAACGCATGCGTTGATCGTCGCGGTGAAAGCGTTCGACCGGATGAAAATCCCGCGCGATCATATCCTTGGCTACACCATGCCCGGTTTCGCGACGAGCGAGGGCACCAAGGCCAATGCGTGGAAACTGATGCGCGCACTGGGCGTGGCGGGTGACGAGATCGACATTCGCCCCGCTGCTGAACGGATGCTGGCGGATATCGGCCACCCCTATGCCAAGGGGAAAAAACTGTACGATGTGACGTTCGAAAATGTGCAGGCGGGCCTGCGCACTGATTATCTGTTCCGCCTCGCCAATCAGAACAATGGCCTGGTGGTCGGCACCGGCGACCTGTCCGAGCTCGCGCTTGGCTGGTGCACCTACGGCGTGGGCGATCAGATGAGCCATTACGGCGTCAACGCGGGCGTGCCCAAAACACTGATCCAGCATCTGATCCGCTGGACGATCGCGACCGATTTTTGGGATTTAGAAACGGCGAAGGTCCTCGAAGCGATCCTCGCCACCGAGATTTCACCCGAACTGGTACCCGCCGGGGCCGATGGTACGATGCAGAGCACGCAGGACCGGATCGGCCCTTATGAGCTCCACGATTTCTTCCTCCACTACACCGTGCGCCAAGGGCAGTTGCCGTCGAAGATCGCGTTCCTGGCCTGGCACGCCTGGAAAGACGCCAGCACTGGCCGCTGGCCACGCGGCTTCCCGGTGACGGGCCGGAACGCCTATGATCTGCCGGTGATCAGGAAATGGCTGGAGGAATTCCTGTTCCGCTTCTTCACCACCAGCCAGTTCAAGCGCACTGCAATGCCCAACGGCCCGAAGGTGTCGAGCGGCGGTTCGCTTTCGCCCCGAGGCGACTGGCGTGCGCCGAGTGACGGCGTGGCGACGGTGTGGCTGGAGGAATTGCGAGCAAACTTACCCTGAAAAAGCAACGACGAAGCTTGCACGCTCATTCGGGTTTTTTCGAAATATTGCGGTCGAGGAAGCCGATAGGCTCCTTGATAGGTGATTCTCGATAAGAATCTCCCTATTGTGTAGCACTCGCTACGCTAAGGTGCACAAAGGCTTGTCACGCCTTGTGTATGATCAGGGAGGAGGAGCAGCATGCCTGAACCGCATGTCGCCGCTTTTCGGGCTGAAACCGGCTTCAAGCCTATCGATGCCGTTCGTTATCGTCAGAAAGCGACGATCGATCCATATCAACATCGCGACTCCGACATTCTGCTCTACCGGATGATCGGTTGCGGTTCACCAAACGTGTTCACTCAGGCCGACCGGGGATCAGGCGAGCCGGATTTGTTGTTTATGGCCTATGGCACAGGCCATCCAGCACATGGCAAGGTGGCTGGCACACCGTTTTCAATTGCCCCACGTCGCACGCTGCGTAGTACGTTTGTCCCGCGTGATGTCGATACTTCGATCACGTTCGTTGCCTCGGCCAAATCGGTCAACCTTATGTTTCCAAACGGCTATTTGGATAAGCTGGTCGAAGGTGAGCGGCACCGCGGGTTGGCGGTGAAGCTGTTTAGCGAAGATGTGCGGCTGGCCAACCTCATCAAGATGCTGGAAGCTGAAATTGCCGCGCCAAGCTTCGCGTCGCACATGCTGATAGAGGGGCTGACCCGGGCCATCGCCTCAATCCTGGTGCAGATCGATCCGGAGAAAACGGCACATGATGCCCGCCGAATCTATCTGCCACCGTGGAAATTACGTCGTGTCGACGACTATATCGAAGCCAATCTCGATCGGCCGATTCGGCTAAGCGATCTTGCAGAGGTTGCCGGCCTTTCGGTATTTCACTTTGTTCATGTCTTCAAACTGGCAACCGGATCGACGCCATATCATTATCTTTGCGAACGCCGGATCGCTTATAGCTGCAGATTGCTGGCCGAAGACAGGCTGGATATTGTCGAAATCGCTGGCGCGTGCGGCTTTTCAAGTCAGTCCCATTTCACCAGCGCCTTTACCAAGGCGATGGGCATCTCCCCCGGCCGCTATCGCCGGACCATGGGCATCAGGGGATAAAACAAGCAGCGGCCGCTTAAAGATCAAGCATTCACAGCTTCCCGTTTCATCACCTGCGCCGAAAACCGCTCCATTTCCTCCGCCTGTGGGCTCATCTGGAGCAGCAGCAGGTCCAGCCCTGCCGCTTCATATTCCTCGATCCGCTCGCGCAGTTGCTCGGGCGTGCCAATCAATTTCGGGCGCAGGCCACGGTTCGAGACGGAATATTCGTTGATCTTCATCTCGCGTTCGAGCTGCGTGCCCGACAGCCACTGGTCGAAATTGTCGTACCCGGCGGGCAGATCGGTCACGTCGGTGATGCGCTTCAGTTCGCGCTGGGCTTCGGCTTCGCTGTCGCGGACGATTGCGTAGGCGGCCATGCCGTATTGCATTGGCGGCTTGCCCGCTGCTTCCCGCCGCGCGGCCATGTCGGCAATCTTCGGGGCGATGGCCTCGACCGGATCACCGTGCATGACATAGGCATCGCACTGGCCCGCGATCAGCGTTTTCGCGGCCTCGCTCTCTCCGCCGGCATAAGTGACGGGCTTGCGGACGGGCTTGGGGCTGCAGATCGCCTTGTCGGTGGTGTAGAATTTGCCGGCAAAGTCGAACTCCTCCTCACGCCACATCCCCTCTACCACCTGCAGCCATTCGCTGGTGCGGGCATAGCGATCGTCATGCTGGTCAAACTGCAGGCCATAACGCTTGGCCTCGTCCGCCCACCAGGACGACACGACGTTCAGCGCTAGCCGACCGCCCGCAATCTGATCGATATTGGCCGCCGCCTTGGCAAACAAAGCAGGCTGGTGGAAATTGGGGCGCACAGCGACCATCAGCTCGAGCGTCTCCGTCACCGCCGCCACCGCCGCTGCGGTCGACCAGGCATCGAGCGTCGGTGCGCCAACACCCTTAATGTCGTTCATGTTGAGCTCGGCGATGAGCGACAGGTCATAGCCCCATTTTTCGGAGTTGATCGCAAGGCGCCGGGTGTAATCCCAGCTCGCGTCCATCTGCTCGTCTGCCACGTTGCGCAGCCAGCCGCCGAAGACGGGCATCCAGTAACCGAATCTCATTGTGGTACTCCAACTTTGGCCTGCCAAAAAGCTACACCGTCACCCCAGACTTGTTCCGGGGCCCACTGGTCCGCAAAAAAAACGTCCGCTTTGTAGGAGGCACGGTGGGCCCCGGCACGAGGCCGGGGTGACGGATGGAGGTTGCGGGGTTGTTCCATCATCCCCGTACCTTCCCGATTTCCGCTTCCAGATAGTCGATCAGTTTCTCATGCGGGTCCCAGCCGAGCACATCCAGCGGTTTGGCAACGAAGTTCGATAACGCATTGATATCATAGAAGCGCGGCACGCCATCACGGTCATCGATCATCACTTCGATGCCGCCAACATCAAGCCCCGCTGCCGTCGCGATCCGTTCGGCAGCGTCGATCAATTCAGGTGCAGGATCGACCTTGGTCATCACGATCGGCTTGCCATCGGCAACGCACGCGTCCGCCGGGCAGAGATCGAACTGCCCGCCGCCGTCGATATCGATCGCATAAAGATAGTGGCGGTTGAGCGTCTCGATCCGCGTGATGCGACCGTCGCGGGCGGGGACATATTCCTGTACCAGCAACACGCCATCGATACTGTTCGGCAGGAACTTGTCGGCCACGGCCAACGCCAGATCATCGGGCGTGTCATAGCGCATGATCCCTGCGCCCGATCCGCCGATATTGGCCTTTACCACAATCGGAAAGCGAAGACCTTGTGCAGCTGCCGGGATGTCGATCGCGCGGTGGACGACGCGGGTGGCCGGAATCGCCAGCCCAAGGCCAGAGATCAACGCCAATTGCCGCGCCTTGTTGGCATCGACTGCGAGCACATCTGCCCCATTGATGATCCGGGCACCCCGCCCCGCCCAATGTGCATAAAGCGCGGGCGTATAGAAAATCGCATGATCGGCGCTGCGCAGGAAGCTCGACATCGCCAAACGGCTCAGCACCACCCGCGCAGGCGGCGGCGATCCGGCGGGGTCGAAGCTGTGCCCTTCGATCCCCAGCTTCACATAATCGACGCCGCGCGCATCGAGCGCAGCGAAGAGCGGGGCGAACCAGGCGGGGTGTTCATAGAAAACAGCAAGATCGGGCATGTCACTCATTCGTTCGGTTGGGCAGATCGTTACGGTTCACGGCGGCGAGGTCGATCAGGCCTGTAACCTTGTCGCAAGATCAGTCAGCCTATGGCAATGCCTGATTGGGGCCATGTCACGCTCCGAACGGTGCCGTAAGGATCGAGAACATGACGATGGCCGGCAGGAAGATACTGGTAACCGGGTCGGCAGGCTTTGTCGGGATGCACGTCGCGCAGGCGCTGCTTCATCGCGGCGCGACGGTGCTGGGGGTCGATAACTTTTCCGATTATTACGACGTGACGCTGAAGGAGCAGCGCAACGCGGTGCTCACCGCGTGCCCCGGTTTCAGCGTCGCACGGGTGTCAATCGATGACATGGCGGCCTTTGCGCCGGTGTGGGAGGCGTTCACGCCCGATGTCGTCATCCACCTCGCCGCACAGGCGGGGGTGCGATATTCGATCGATCATCCCGAAACTTATGTCGCGTCGAATCTGGTCGGTAGTTTCAATGTGTTCGAGCTCGCACGGCGCACAAAGCCCACGCATCTACTCGCGGCGTCGACCAGCTCGTTCTACGGCGGCAACACCGCAATGCCGTTCCGCGAGCGCGATCAGTGCACGACGCCGCTGACTTTCTACGCCGCGACCAAGGGCGCGACCGAGCTGATGGGGCACAGCTATGCGCATCTGTTCGGCGTGCCGATGACGTTTTTTCGGTTCTTCACCGTGTACGGTCCGTGGGGGCGGCCCGATATGGCGCTGTTTAAATTCACCCGTGCGATCATCGAGGGGATCCCGATCGACGTTTACAATCACGGCGAGATGGTCCGCGATTTTACCTATGCCAGCGATTTGGCGGAGGCCGTCGTGCGGCTGGTGGATGCCGTGCCAGGCAGCGCGCCGATCGGCCCGCACGACAGCCTGTCACCCGTGGCACCGCACCGCATCGTCAATATCGCGCAAGGGGAACCCGTCCGATTGCTCGATTACATCGCGGCGATCGAATTGGCCGTAGGCAAGAAAGCAATCATGAACCTGCTGCCGATGCAGCCCGGCGAAGTGCTCCGCACCGAGGCAAGTACGGCGCTGCTGCACGACCTGATCGATTATGTGCCCGCCACGCCCGTCGTGACCGGCGTGCCCGCCTTTGTCGCGTGGTACCGCGCGCATTACGGGGTCTGAGCAGCCGCTGGCCATGAAGGCCAGCAGCGCGGTTCCGATAGGGAAATGAAGAGGTGGTGCACCCGGAGCGATTCGAACGCCCGGCCCTCAGATTCGTAGTCTGATGCTCTATCCAGCTGAGCTACGGGTGCACAGAGCGCATGCCCATAGAGAGCAGTTTCGCGATGCGCAACCCCGTTGCGCCAATCACGGGTGCAGCATAGAGCATTGCTCATGAACCGATCCGCCCTGCTGCTGTCCTGTGCCGTGCTTTTTGCGCTTTCGGGCTGTGCTGCGCCGGCGATGCGCTATCCGTCGCTATTGCCCCGCCCGGTGGAAACACAGCCGCTGACGGTACCGCAAATCGCCGCCGCAGATATCACGGTGCCGACCGATTCGGCGCTTGAGGCACGTATTGCCACAATCGATTCTTCGCTTGCGCAGACAGCCGGGTTGTTTGCTGCGGCAACCGAACGCGCAACGGCCGCAAGTGCCAGCGCCACCGGTGCCGCGATCGGCAGCGAAGCATGGCTATCGGCCCAATCAGCGCTGGCGGCGCTCGAATCACTACGATCGGAAAGCCTGGGCGCGCTGGCTGATCTTGACCGGCTCGCAATCGACCGCGGCACCGCCGGCCAGCCTGCCTATCCTGCGGTAACCGCAGCCCGCGCGCGCGCCGAGGCGCAGCTGACCACCCAGCAAGCGGCGATCGACGCGATTCAGGGCAAGGCACCGCGTTTCTGAGGTCGGTTTCAGATCAGTGTATTTTGAGCAGCGGCAGGATCGTCGAATAATCGTCGGTCCAGGGCGTAAACCCGGCCCGTGTATGCAACACAAGCCAGTCCCCACCGCGCGCGCGTAACCGATCCATCACAGCCTTTTCGCGCGACAATGCAACCCAAACCGATACCGTTTCACCCTCAGGCGCGTTCGGCGACGGGCGATACACCAGCTTGGCCGAATGCCAGCCGCCTGCCTGCGCTGCCGCTGCAACCACGGGCTCCAGATCGAGGAACCGGTTCGAGATATGCACCAGCAACAGGCCGTTCGGCGCGAGCACATGATCATAGCTGTCAAAGGCCTCACGCGTGATGAGGTGCATCGGCACGGAGTCGGATGAAAACGCATCGAGCGCGAGCAGATCAAGGCTGTTTTCGCTCTGCGCCGCCAAGTTAAGCCGCGCATCGCCGATCACCATCGCCGGATCAGGCATGCAGCGCGAGAGGAAGCTGAACTGGCCAGTATCGCGCGCAATCCGCACCATCACCGGGTCGATCTCGTAAATGCGCCAATTCTGACCGGGCTTCGCATAGCAGGCGAGCGTGCCTGCCCCCAGGCCGACCACGCCGACCCGTGCGCGCGGCCCATAGAATTCGGGTACCGCCTGCATCGCCCGGCCGACGCCCGACCCCGGCACATAATAGGCCGTCGGCGTTCGCTCACGCGCAATCGAGCCGATCAACTGCGTCCCATGCACCGTCGTGCCGTGCGACAATTGTCGCACCCGATCAGAGCCACCGACGGTATAGATACCGAAATAGCTGCGTGTTCGGGCATCGCCCTGCCAGCTGATCATCGCGGCCTGAAACCCGCCAAAGATCACCAGTGCACCGCTCAGCACGATCGCAAAAGGCAACCGTCGCCCAATCACAACCAGACCAAGGACGACGACCACCGCAAAAGCAAGGCCGCGCCCCTGCCCTGCCTGAAACGCGGTGACATCTCGGGTGGCCGAAACGATCAGCACGCCAATGACGAGCGCAATCGCCAGCGTCACGATCCGCTGACGCTGTGCATCGCCGCGCCACAACCGTGCCAGCGGAGCGATGACCAGTTCCTGTGGCGCGAGCAGACCAGCCGCCAGTACCAGCAGCGGAAACTCCCAGGTCCAGTCGAACAATACCGGCGCAATCAATGCCGCGAACACACCCCCCAACGCCCCGCCAAGCGACATCGCCAGATAAAAGCCCGTCAGCCGATCGGCTTCGGGGCGCATGCGGTACATCGCTGTGTGCAGGCTAACCGAAATCGTGAACAGCAGCGCCAGTGCGATCCCCGCGTTGACATAGGGCAGGCCCTGAAGCCCACCCACCATCACGCCGCCGAACAACAGGATCTGGAGCGGTGCAAACCGCGTGATCGCATCGGCCAAGGTGCGGCTTGCAGCAAAGGCGATCGAAAAGCTCAACAGATACAGTCCCAGCGGGATCACCCAGAGTAGCGGCATCGCGACGATATCGGTGGTGATATAAGTCGTCGTCGCCAGCATCATGCCCGACGGCACAAATGCGAGCAGAATCCAGTGGCCAACCACGCGCCAGCGCGGCGGATGGCTCGTTTCTAGGACTGGTGCATTGGCATGGTCGCCGCGCGGCAGAGCGAAAGCGCAGACGATCACCAATGTTGCCACCACAGCGTAACCAACACTCCACATCACACTTTGCGCATTGAGTGCCAGGTTCGGCTCGACCAGCAGCGGATAGGCGATCAGGCCACCGAAACTACCGAGGTTGGACGCGGCATAAAGCGCATAGGGATCACGGCCGGGATGTGCTGCGCTGAACCAGCGCTGGAGCAGCGGCGCTTGCGCTGAAATCGCAAAAAATAGCGGCCCGATCGACACGCCAAGCAGCCAGGGCACCCACAATGCGGGTTGCGCATCGGCAGGCAGATCCATCGCCATCAGGCCGATTGGTAGCCACAGCGCAGCCACAGCAAGCAAGGCGATGTGCACCTGCGCTTGAGTGCGAACCGAAACACGGCCCAGCGCGTGGGCATAGGCATAGCCACCCAGCAGCAACGCCTGATAAACCAGCATCGCTGAGTTCCACACGGCGGGTGCGCCGCCAAGCCGCGGCATGGCCATGCGCGCCACCATCGGCTGAACGAGGAACAGCAGGAACGATCCGGCCAGAATGGCCCCGGCGAAGATCAGTGGCGTGGCGACGCGCGTGGTGTTGGCCGCCGAAATCTTGCCCTCGTACATGCGCCGCCCCCGATCACGCCGCACCAGCGACGCACTTCACGGGTCTTCACGGATTTTGGTTAATAAAGGGTCGATTTCGCGATCAAATACGGGGTCGATGGGCTGGACGATCGATCCGATAAGTGATGTGCCGCTTTAGCGGACTTCCATCCGCAACCATCGGGTGATCGAAGTCCTGATCGAGCAACCGGTACATGCCGAGCCGCTCCATCAGCCCCCAGCTCGCGGTGTTGGCCGGTACCGTGATCGCGACCACGTGATTGACCGGCAGATGATCCCATGCCCAGTCAAGGCACGCGGTCGCCGCCTCGCGGGCATAGCCCTGACCCCAATAGGTTGTGCCAAGCCGCCAGCCGATCTCGGTCATTTCCTCAATCGGCGTACCAGGGCCACCGCGCTTCAGCCCGCAGAGCCCCAGAAACCCGCCGTCCAATTTGCGGGTCACGGCCCAGAAGGTATGCCCCAGCGTATCGCGCCACAGATCAAGCCGAGCGAGCAATTCCTGAAAGGCCGCTTCGTCGCTGATCGGCAACAGATACCGCATGCCTTCGGGATCGAAGGATTGCGCGCGAAAATCGGGCAGGTCGCACGCCTGCCAATGCCGCAGGATCAACCGGTCAGTCTCGATCATGGCCGGGGCGTCAGCCGCCCATCAACCGGGCAGCATGGAGCGCATGATAGGTCAGCACGCCCGAACAGCCGGCGCGTTTGAACGCCATCAGCGTTTCGAGCACCATCGGGTCTCGCTCAGCAGCGCCCGCCGCGACAGCAGCTTCGATCATCGCATATTCGCCAGAAACTTGATAAGCGAATACAGGGACTTCGAACGCATTTTTTACGCGAACAATGATGTCCAGATAGGGCAAGCCGGGCTTCACCATCACGCTGTCCGCCCCCTCTTGCAGATCAAGCGCCACTTCGCGGATCGCCTCCTCCGCATTGGCCGGGTCCATCTGATATGTCTTTTTGTCGCCCTTCAGCAGCCCGCGACTGCCCACCGCATCGCGGAAAGGGCCGTAGAACGCACTCGCATATTTGGCCGCGTACGACATGATCTGGACGTTGACATGGCCTTCTTCCTCCAGCGCATCGCGGATCATGCCGATGCGCCCGTCCATCATGTCGCTTGGCGCGATGATATCCGCGCCTGCCGCCGCCTGATTTAGTGCCTGGGCGACCAATACCTCGGCGGTCTCATCATTCATCACAGAGCCCTGATAATCGACCAGCCCGTCATGGCCATGAACCGTATAGGGATCCAGCGCGACGTCGGTCAGCACGCCAATATCGGGCACCGCTTCCTTGATCGCCCCAATCGCGCGGCACATCAGGTTATCGGGATTGAGCGCCTCGCGCCCATCCTCGGTCCGCAGCGGGCGTGGTGTATTGGGGAACAGTGCGATACACGCAATGCCAGCATCTCGTGCTTCCTTCGCCCGCGCGACGATGCCATCGACCGACCAGCGCGACACGCCGGGCAGGCTCGCAATCGGCTCTTCCACGCCCTCGCCATCGGTAATGAATAGCGGCCAGATAAGGTCAGCCGGGGTCAGGATCGTTTCTGCATGAAGCCGCCGGCTCCACGGCGTCGATCGTGTGCGACGAAGGCGAAGCGAAGGGAAAGATGCCGTCATGCGACCCGTTTTGGGGGATCACGCCCGTGGGGGCAAGGGGGTTTCAGCCCGCCGGATGCAATGCCCCTGCCGGATCGGCAACGGTTTGCGCGGGCGGCGATGCCTGTTCGGGGTGCGGTCGCGCGGCGGGCACCTGCATCGATTCCTTGCGCCAGCTGCCATAGCGGTAAAATAACCCTGCAAGCACAACGGTTGCCACCGATCCGACCGGAAATGACCACCACAGCGCATCCACCCCCAGCGCTGGCCGAGTAAGCACCGCAAAGCCGATGCGGATCGGAAACATTGCCACCAACAAAATCATCAGCGGCCCTAAAACTGCACCATTTGCGCGCACGACACCGAAGAAAACCATCGTAAAGCCGAACAGAATAAAGCCCCAGGTCGCAATCAGCTGAATATGCCGCGCGATTGGCAGCGCGGGGCTTTGCCCGCCCAGAAACAGCGCCATCACTTCTCGATCAAACATCAGCAACAGCACGACCATCGCACCCGTGATCGCGAGGTTTATCAGCAGCCCCGCGCCGGTGATCTGCTCCACCCGGTCCCACCGGCCCGCCCCGATATTTTGCGCGGCCATTGCGCTGACCGCCGCGCCAATCGCCATCGCCGGCATCTGAACATAGGCCCAAAGCTGCAGCGTCACCCCGAAAGCCGCGCTGGTATCCACGTCCTCGCGGTTGACGAAGCCCATCATCGTGAGCCCAGCGAGCGCAATGACGATCATCTGGGCACCGATCGGCACGCCCTTTGTCACGATAAGGCGCACGGTTTCTCGGCTGGGAAACAGATAGCCCAATTCCGGCCCGCGCAGCCGCAGCGTCAGGTCTTTCCAATAGATATAGCCGATCAGCGCACCCAGCGCGCCGATATTGGCGATCAGCGTCGCCAGCGCGGACCCCGCAATGCCCATGCGCGGGATTGGCCCCATGCCCAGAATGAACAGCGGGTTGAGCCCGGCATCGAGCGCCGAGGCGAGCAACCCGAACCAGAGCGGTGTCATTGCATCCCCGGTGCCCCGAAGGCCCATCGTGATCAGCACCATCATCATCGAGAAAGGCAGCGACAGGAAGATGATCCGCAAATAGGTAAGCGCGAGCGGAAAGGCATCGCCGGGCGTCGCCAGCCAGCCGAGGATTTGCGGCGCGAGTATCCAGCCAAGCGTTGCCACCGCGATTGCCGAGCCAAACACCAGCCCGACCGCCGAGCCGAATGCGCGGCGAGCGCCATCAATGTCGCGCCGGCCAAAGCTGTGCCCAACCAGGATCGTCGCCGCCATGCCGAAACCGAAAACCGCGGCAAACAACAAAAACATGATGTTGTTGGCGTTGGACGTCGCCGCAAGCGCGCCCTCCCCGAGAAACCGCCCGACCCAGATCGCGTTGATCGATCCGTTGAGCGACTGGAGAACGTTGGTGGCAAGCGTCGGCAGTGCGAAGACCAGCAAAGTCTTGCCGATAGGGCCGGTCGTCAGATCACGACCGCCGCGCGGTGACGGGGGTTGGGCCATCAGCCCAGCCGCGCCAATGCCGCCGCCAGCCGCTCCGCTTCGGCGGATTTTTCAGCGTGATCGGCGCGGGCCTTCTCGATCGCCTCGGGCTTGGCGCGTTCGACAAAGCTCGGGTTGTTGAGGCGGGCAGCTAGCGAGTCACGCTCCTTCTCAGCAGCGGCGATCCCCTTGGTAAGGCGCGCACGCTCGGCGTCGAGATCGATCACGCCTTCGAGGGGTATTACAAATGTCGTGTCATCGACGACGATCTGTGCGGCGGAACCGGTGACACCCATATTCGAGAATCGGAGTTCAGCAACTCGAGCGAGGCGTTGTAGCGCTGGCTCGTGCACCCTTGCTCGCGCGATCGCATCGTCTTTGGCAGCCCAAAGTACCAAATCAGCTTTAGATGCGGGTGGGACATTAAGTTCGTTACGGACGGTCCGTATCTCACTCACAACTTTAATCAGCCAGTCGATTTCCCGGCTAGCCGCCATATCAACCGCTTCCGCATCGGCCATTGGCCATTTCGCGACAATCAGTTCATAGTCGCGCGGGCCCATTTTCGACCACAGCTCTTCGGTGATGAAGGGCATGAAGGGGTGGAGCAGCACGACGATCTGATCGAGCACCCAGCCAGCGACCGCGCGTGTTTCGTCGGCGTCTGGGCCGGTCGCGGGGGCGTCCATCTGGCCGAGAACGGGTTTGATCAGTTCGAGATACCAGTCGCAAAACTGGCTCCAGCCGAACTGGTAGATCGCGTTCGCCGCACCGTCGAAGCGCAGGTCCGCCAGCGCAGCGTCGACCGCCTGCACGGTGCGGATCGTCTCACCGATGATCCATTTGTTGACCGCGAGCGTGGCGGTGGGGGCTTGCAGCGACGTGCTCGCGACGATGCCGTTGCCCTGCGCGAACCGCGCGGCGTTCCACAGCTTGGTCGCGAAGTTGCGATATCCCTCGACCCGCTTCTCATCCATCTTGATGTCGCGGCCCTGACTCTCCATCGCCGCCATGAAGAACCGCAACGCGTCCGCGCCATACTTGTCGATCAGGCCGAGCGGATCGACGGTGTTGCCCTTCGACTTGGACATCTTCGCCCCGTCAGCCGCGCGGACAAGGCCGTGCAGGTAGAGCTTTTTGAACGGCACATCGCCCATGAAGTGCATCCCCTGCATCATCATCCGCGCGTCCCAG